>QWHO01000313.1 GCA_021404945.1 bacterium CPR1 | reverse complement strand
ACTCCTTCGTGGCCTTCGGGGGAGCGCTCGTGCGACGCAAGAATCGGGCTTAGACTTCGTCGGAACGCCCGTTCCACTTCGGGAACGTTCGAGGCGCAATGCCGTTAAAAGACCAGCTTGAGGCTGTGGGCCTCGCTCAGGTCGGGCACCTCCCAGCGCTCCAACAGCCGCTCCAACACCGCCCCCGGGAAGGGCGGCTCGCGCTCGGCGTTGCGGCGCATCAGCTCGTCATGCTCGGCTTCGCAGTAGACCAGCTCGACGCGGGCGCGGTAGTCAGCCAGCAAGCCCAGACAGCGCTGGCGCTGCTCGCGGCTGAGATTGGTCGCGTTCCACACGAACGGCTCCCCCCGGCGCAGGAGCTCTCGCGCCCGCTCGCGGGCCCGCTCGGCCACCGGTCCCTGGTCGTCGGTGGGCCGGACGCCGAGCTCGGCCCGGATGGCGTCCAGCGACACCTGGGGCAGCGAGAGCCTGCTGGCGTAGGTGTCCTTGCCCGCTCCCGGAAGTCCGCTCAGCACCGTGACCCGGCTTCGGGTATCCTCAAAGGCCTCCAACCCGGGCGAGCGCTGGGGCGAGCGGAAGTAGACATAGCGCGTGTGCTCGCTGGGGAATTCGTAGGGCTGGCTGAGGCAGCCGTGCTCGCGGGCGAGCTCGGCAAAGAGCCAGGTATCCTCGATCAGCTCCTGCTGATCGGCTGCGATGCGACCCCGCGCGTCGGCCTCGGCCAGCACCGAGAGCAGGTCGCAGCGGGCCGTCAGGCTGACCTCCAGCAAGAGGCGCAGGCTGTCCTCGCGGTCGAGGATCCAGAACGGCACCATGTGGTGACGGATCAGCGCGCACACTTGCTCGCGCCGCTCGAAGGCCACCCCCAGCCGCCAGAGGAGCGCGCGGGCCATCACTGCCCCTTTGCGGGCGTGGCCAGCCGAGGTGAGCCGTCCGTCGGGCCCGGGCCGGGTGCAGGCCGGCTTGGCCACGTCGTGCAGCAGGGCCGCCGCCCAGACCAGCTCGCGCTCGGCCTGGGGCAGCTCGCGCCAGCGCGGTAGCCAGGCCAGTTGCTCGCACACCATGCGGGTGTGGATCCAGACGTTGCCCTCGCCGTGGTATTCGGGCGCCTGGGGGCACTCTTTCATGGGCCAGAGGAAAGACCAGGCCTGGTCTAGCGCTTCCCAGTCCACCCGCCAGTGGGGCGGGCGGGGAACAGGCTCAAGCATAGAGATCCACCCCTTCGGCCAGGCGGTTGGGCAGAATGGGCCGACTCAGCCAGTGGCTGCCCGAATCGAGCACGGCCGTGAGGAAGCTGGCCCTCACAAGCTTGTAGCGGGCCTGCACCGCTCCCTGCTCTTCGACCTTGAGGTAGAGCCCCTCGCTCAGGTCCTCGGGATCGGTTTCCCTCCGCGAGCGCTCGGGGTCGAGCCCGTGCTGGGCGCACTGGTCGCTCAAGCTCTGGAGCCATTCTGGCGACTTGTAGAGAGAGGGGCGGATCATCGCGCTCAGAGCCTTCAGCGAAGGCGCCTGGCCCTCGTGCAGCACCGGCACCGACACGATGGGCAGCCCCTCGAGCAGCTCGCGCCGGCGCGGCGTCGAGAGGAAGACGCCCGTCTCGGTGTCGAGCACGTCGAACTCGAGAAAGTAGTGGGGGAGGCGGTCATAGTAGACGGTGTGCTTGGCGTAGAGCCACTCTCCGTAGACCACGTAGCGGTGCCTCAGGCGCTCGAACAGCCTGGCCTGGTGGCAGGCTGCCCAGGTCTTCAGGAGGGCGAAGTGGCGCTCCCGGTCCCCTCCGGTCAGGTAGTGCCCCCGGCTCTGCAGCAAGAGCTCGCCGTCCGGCTCGAAGCTGAGCGCAGAGTTCGCGCCGTCGAGCTTCTCCTCCACCACCAGGTGGCGCCCGCTGACGGCCGTAAAGGGCACGTCCTCGAGCTCCTCGTCCCCGGGCTGGCGGCGCGAGCCTTCCAGGTGGTGGGTGCGGGGATACTTATGCACGGGCCACCGCCACCATGTGGTTGAGCACATACTCCACCCGCACCTTGCCCGCCCCGCCCTGGTAGAGAAGCTCCTGCAGGGAGTCTTGCGTGTACAGCCGCAGGTGCTCGGGATTGTCGTCTGCGTGCGAGGGCACGCTGACGATGACGGCCTGGCGGGCGAGGCGCACCGCCTCGCGCACGGCCGGGAGGGGGTCGGGCATGTGCTCGAGCACTTCCAGAGCGGTCACCACGTCGAAGCTCTGGCCGGGAAAGTCGAGCGGCCGCGCCAGGTCGGCCTGTAGAGCGGTCAACCGCTGGATGCCTCCACGGGAAACGGCCTGCAAGTCTTCGATGCGGTCCGGGCGCAGGTCAAGGCAGGTCACCTCGAGCTCGGGCAGCTCATCGAGCAGCGGCCACAAGAACACCCCGCGACCGGTGCCGAAGTCGAGCAGGCTGGCCGGTCGCAGCTGCTGCAGCACGCCCAGCACTTTGCGCACCCGGGGCAGCGCGGCCGAGCGCTTGAACTTGTGGGTGCGCAGCTCGTGGGCCCGGGCCTGCCGCATGAGACCGTCCAGGTCCGCTTCGCCCGCCAGGCCCAGCTTGCCTCGCACGAACGCGGCCAGAAGCTCGGTGTAGTAGCCTTCCATGAGGTGGGTGGTTGGAGGAGCGGGAGCTGGAGTCCTGTTCGGCGGACCCCGAGTCCTTGGGGCGCGTGGCTTGAGCTCGACGACTGATCGTTGCGCACAGTCGGGCCTTTGGCTCTGCGGCAATCTGCGCTTCGTCTCCGCAGGCTGTAGAGAGTCGGAGGGCCTGCTGCACTTTTCGAGAATAACTCCTCGTGTTCATTCAGGATGGAACGCCCCTCCGCGGCTCGGGACCCTTCCAGCAGCAGCCGGCTTCCAGGACAGCCAGTCAAGACCCCGTCGAATTGCTCTCGCTCACCAGCAGCGTATCGGAGAGCAAGCCCGCCAACGATCCGGTCGGCCCGAAGCAGAAGCAGCCGACTCCATCGCAGGACCCTGCGCCCCCGCCAACCCCCACTTCCGCTCCCAGCCAGACCATTGCGATGCTCGACGAGCAGCAACCGCTGACCGTCGAGGAGAAGCGAGAGCTGGAGCAATACGGCAACCGGCTGCGGCAACGAGTCGGCCCCCTGCTGACCCCGCCGGCCGGAAGCTTGTCGCCGGAGGTGAAGCAAGCTCGAGATTACGTGCGCAATCTCGTGCAGGAGCTGGCCGGCGATGAGCTCGAGAAAGCCGGCTTGCATGTGGTGGTGAATCTCTACTCCAGCGAGCAGCTCAATGCGTTCGCTCTCAAAGACCCGTCGCTGCAGCAACCCGGACTGCTCCGGCGCCTGGCCGGTGAGGCGGTGGACGGACGTCCCATCTACGAGGTGGGGGTCAACCTGGGCACGCTGCGTCAGCTCGATTTCAAGGAGGAGCTGGCCTTCATCCTGGGCCACGAGCTGACCCACATCCTGAAAGGCCATACCGAGGAGAAGGCTCCTGAAGTCGACGAGCGGCTGAAGCGCTGGGTGTCCTCGCAGGCGCACGAGGTGGTGGCCGACGCGGGGGGCATCGAGAAGATGGTCCGAGCCGGCTACGACCCCGAGGGGGCTCTTTCAGCTCTGGAGCGTCTGCACCAGGGCAACGGGGCGGAGCAGGACGATCTTGTCCTCCAGCTTTACAGGGCCTTGAGGGCAGGAGCTTCCAGCCACCATCACGAGGGGGTTCGCCTCTCGGCCGCTCAGGCCCAGGTAGAGCACTTGCGACGAACCGAGGCGGCCGCGCTTCCCGGAGGTGGCCTGACCCCCCTGCCTCAATTCGACCTCGGCGATCCGACTCGCATCCCGGTTCCTCGCAAGGAGTTCGAGAAGGTGGCCCGAGAGGTGGCCGACATGGCCGAGGCCATGCTCGACCCGGGGAAGCGCGTCGCCCGTTATGGCGAGTTCGGCAGCTACTACTACCTGCCTCCCGATGGAGCCCTGGACCCGGAGTTGAGCTGGCGCAACGACAATCAGTTGCGCAGTGAGGTTTTCATGCAGGCCGTTCGTCGCCTGGATCAGGCCGGGGCAAAAGGACAAGACAAGGTGGACGTCGCGCTGCACCTTTATGAGGCGATGCACACGCAGTGGATCGGGGGCCTTGATCTCAACGAGGAGCATAGTCGCGAGCTTCTGAGCTTCCTGACGCGTCACAGCACGGGAGCCGGGGGGTGGAAGGCTTCCGGGCTGCTGGCCGGGCTCAAGACCGAGCATGAAGGCAAGCCCGTCTTCATGCACGCTGACTTTGCCGTCGATGTGCTGAGCTCACGCGCTTTCCAACGAATCTTCCCGCAGCTAGCCGAGCGGAGCCCGGAGTGGAGGGCGCTCGGAGAGCAGGTTCCGGAGATGCTGCGGATGGACAACTCCACCGGGGAGCTGGCTGCCGGCGAGAACTTCTGGCACCAGATCAGCGCCGCTCTCGATCCCTGGAACCAGACCTCCGAGCTCGGGAAGAATTCTCTGGTGGCGGGTCTCGAGCGCATCGCTTCCGAGCCTGCCGAGCGCTCCAGAGCGGAGAGCTGGAAGTTTGTTCAGGGTCTCAACCGCCTCCTGGGCGGCCCTGGCGCCGAATCGATTCGAAAAGCCCTCCATCCAATGACGGATCGATTCTGCAAGTGGCGCGAGCGCGAGGTGCTGGAGGTCCTGGATGGTCCCCCCTACAGCCGGCAAGCAGAGATCGGAGAGACGCTGGCCGCCCTGGAGGATTCGCACCAGAAGTTCCCCATCGGGGAAGACCTGCGCACGAAGCTCGCTCCCCTGCTCCTGGGCTTTGCCCGCCATGCGAACCAGGAGCGGGACCTGCTTCTCGGTCGCTACCAGCCCTCTTTGTCATTGGGCCACCAACCCTTCCTGGCCAATCTGCTGGTGGACCTCCTGCAGTCGCCCGAGACCTCCCCCGGCGACCGCAAACAACTGTTCCGATTCCTGGTAGACCATCTGCCTCACGATTCGAGCGCTTCCAGGGATGGGGCCCGGGCCGAGCCGTTTCGGCGACTGAAGGGCTACCTCTCCGGCCTCAGCCGCGAGGAGGTCCTGGAGATGGTCGCTACGGATCGGACCGCTCGGAGCAGCAGGATGCTCGGTCGAGCCCTGGCTCTCAACCCGAGCATGCTCGATACCGCCATGCTGGGTCGAATTGCCCGGCACAAGTACCTCGAGCGAGATCAGGTCGACGTGGTGGCAGCGTCGCGTCACCGCGAGCAGAACCTGCGTCTGAGCATCCTCGGTCTGCTTGGCTATGATCGGGAGTCGTCCCAGCAAAGGGCGCAGGAATTCAAGTTTTCTGACCTGCAGTCGATGACCGGCTCGCTGGCCGATCTTCGTCTTCGCAGCCAGGCGATGCGCACGATGGAGAAGGCGACACAGGGCGCCCATGTCGGGATGGACTGCGCCGTCTTCATGATGGATATCCTGTGCGCAAGTCAGAAGCAAGCGCCCGATGCCGGGGCCTGGTATCAGGCTTTCTCGCGCATTGTTGAGAGCAACCCTCTGGTGCTCGACGGGCGCTCGGCTTATCGAGACGAGCTCGAAAGCTATCTTCTCCCGCACCTGGAGAGCCTGCCCCCGGGCGAATTGCAGGAGTGGCTCCTTCGTCCCCACGTGCTGGGGATGCTGAAGGCGGAGAGCGCAGCCGGTCTGCTGGTGCGATTGGCCGATGGACAGCCGCATCAGGACATCGCCCCTCTGGCCGAGCGGGTGCAGGCTCTGGATGGGGCTTTCGAGCTGCAGTCAAAGCACCCCCTGATCCACCAGATCTTCAAAGAGCAACTGAGCGAGCAGGCCCGCCTCCAACCTGGCCAGCTCGACCAGGTCTTTCCGCCCCGGGAGGGCTCGCTGGAGCACGCGGCTGAATCCCACGCGGGGCACCTGCGGGGCCTGTCAGCCATGGTGGCGGCGGTCCGCAGTCGTCAGACCGAGGAGCAGCTGCACTTTCTGGACTATCTGCTCGGCCGTCGCGACGACATGCCGCTCTTCGTGGAGGAGCTTCAGCGGGCCCTGGAGGCTCGACTGGGAGGCGCTGCCGAGAATGTCTCTCTGGTCGAAGTCGTCCGCAACGGGCGCAGCCAGATGAGCCGAGCCGAGCCGATGGCGCGCTTGCTGGTCACCAACAGTTTCCTGGCGGGGCCGAGCTCGATTCTGGCAACCGAGCAGGGCCAGGGCAAGCTGCTCGATCACCTGTTGGCCAGAGTGCGCCCGGAGCGCCAGCAGCTGGCCCGCAACCTGGCGGAAGTGTTGCTCGAGTCGCACGGCCGCAGCGAATCGTTGGCCGTGGCCTTCGTCCTTTCGCAGCCCGCCCCGGGCGGGAAGGGTGAGTTGGACGAGGCCGCCATCCTGAACAGCCTCTTCGATGCCTACGGGGTTCCGGGAATCAAATTCAAGCAGTATCTCGCTTTTACCAGTGATTTTGCCGAGTTCCGCAGCGCCTTCGAGTCCTCTCAGGATGCAGCGATGCCGCTCAATTATTACCAGTGCATTCGACTCTTGGAGAAGCGGTTTGACGGTCAGTGGCCTCAGGCGCTGGAGGTCGAGAAGTTGCTGGGCAGCGGCTCGGTCAATCTGGCCCTCAGCTACGAGGACAGGGCTACCGGTGAGACCGGTGTTGCCAGCGTGGCCCGAGAGAGCGTGGATGTCGCCTCGGAGTATGACTTCCAGCGGCTCGACCGACTGCTCGGATTGCTGACCCGCACCCCCGAGCAGGAGGAAAAGTACGGTTTCCTCAAGGGCCTGGCCCGGGTCATCCGCAAGTCGGTGACCCTCGAGTTTGACAAGGATGCGGCCTTCGGCATGCAGCAGCAGGTGCAGCCCCTCTACAACCGGCAGGTGAACGGCTGGAACGTTCGCACCGTCGAGGCCTTCAGCCAGGAGCACCAGACCATCTTCATGCAGAAAGCCCCGGGACAGACGGCGCGGAAGGTGCTGCAATCGGACCCGCAGACCTATCGCTCGGCGATGGGGGCCCTGGCCCAGGTGGAGATGGACGTGCTGCTCGGGGTGGATGCCTCCGGCTCGGCCCGCCCGGTGCCCCTGCACGCCAATCCGGACTTTCACGATGGTCAGGTCCTGATCGATCCCGAGACCCGCACGGTGACCCTGCTCGATTTCGGCCAGGCGGTTCCCCTCAGCAATGCCGAGCGAGACTACGGGCTCGAGTTGCTGGAGATCCTCGGTGGTGCCGTGCCAGCCGAGAACGGTGCCCAACGGCTCAACCAGCGGGCTCCTCAGAGCGCCGAGCCCCTCCGTTCGGAGGAGTTGACGGCGCTGCTCGAGCGAGGCGAGCCGATGGATGCGTTCGTTCGGTTGCTGGGCCTGATGGAGCGGAAAGGCAACCCGGTTCCGCTCGGCACGGTCCACTGGGTGCTGGCCGTGAATCGGCAGCGGGCCCTGGGGGCCAAGATCGGGAAGCCGGTGGACCGGGCCCTGAAGGGTCTGGTTTTGACACGTCGTCTGGGAGGGTCCCTCGAGTCTTACAACCGCGTGCGCCAGGCCGGTCGGCAACTGCAGCAACTGGCGGGAAGTCTCATCCCCGGGCCCCTGGGCAGGCGGTTCGGCCTCGCATCCTGAGCCTCTTTGCTAATTTTCAGCTTTTTTTCAGCGTCGGCGAGCAAACTGTGGCGCCATGCACGTGCAGGTCGCCAAGTCTCACCTCCTGGAGGACCTCCGCCAGCGGGCCACCCGCCTGGAGCCGCACCTGTCCAACCCCGCCACCGACATCGCCTA
>QWHO01000312.1 GCA_021404945.1 bacterium CPR1 | reverse complement strand
GGCCCAGAGCCTGGGCATCTCCCCCAATCGCTACCACTATGCGCTCATGGGAGCCCTGGCCGTGACCGTGGTCAACGCCTTCGAAGCCGTGGGGGCGATCCTGGTGGTCGCTATGCTGATCCTACCGGGCGCAACGGCTTATCTGCTGACCGACCGCCTGCCCGTGATGCTGGCTCTCTCGGCCTTGCAGGCGGCCCTCAGCACCGTGCTGGGGGTGGCCCTGGCGGTGGCCCTGGACTGCTCCACCGCGGGCGCCATGGTGCTGGCGGGAGCGCTGCTCTTCGTGCTGGCCTTCTTGCTCTCGCCCGGCCAGGGACTGGTGCCGCGCTGGTGGCGCCGGAGGGGGCTGGCCCATCGCACGGCCCAGGAGAATCTGCTGGCGCTGCTCGGGAAGGACGGCCCTCAGCCGGTAGCCGGGTTGGATCGGGCCGTGATCCGGGCCCTGGTGGGCCGAGGTTGGGTGGGCGAGTCGCGCGGTCGTCTGGAGCTGACCGAGCCGGGACAGAAGGCGGCCGAGCGCGTGATTCGGGCCCATCGCCTGTGGGAGACCTACATGGCCCAGGTCATGGAGATCCCCCCCGACCACCTGCACGATACCGCCCACGACGTGGAGCACCTGCTGCAGGGCGACCTGCTCGACCGGCTCGATGAGCGGCTTGGCCATCCGGCCCGCGACCCGCACGGCTCGGACATTCCCGGTCACACCTGAGAGGTTCTGCGCGGGCAAGCTTCTGGGTCGCCCCCCGGAGAACGCGCGCCGCCGGTTTCCGGCTGCGCGACCCCCAACATATCTGGTGGTGGCGGAGGCGGGGGTAGGGGCCACCGAGAGCGTAGCTCCTCCGACACCACATGGGGGTTTGCGGCCGGACTTCCTAGGGTGATTCGAGCAGTCGAAGGATCGTCTGCATGTTCTGCTCGCCCGGGTCGACCTTGTGGTACGGCTCGCTGTTGACGCGATCGCGCACCTCCGGGACCAGGCTCGGGTCCATGGCGGATACGTCCTGATGCGAGTAGATCGTGTCCACCGACAGCGAGAAGCGGCTCATCAGGTAGCGGCACAGCGAGGCGCACGACTTGAGGGTCTGAGGCCGGCCGGCCAGGTCGCTGGCCTCGGCGGCCACCATCTCGATGTTGATCGCCCGGTGATTGATGCCGTAAGCCGCCCGAGAGCGCACGGTGGGGGGCAGGACCTCCCAGATCTTGGAGCCATCGATGATATAGTGGCTGGCCAGGCCCGGACGCTCTCCCAGGAAGGAGCCGCTTTTGACCAGGTTCCAGGGGAAGCTTCTGCCGGCCGTGTAGTGCAGCACGATGCAGGTGGGCTCCAGCCTCCAGGTATCCTCGCCGTAGTGGCGCTTGGAGTAGGCCTGGATCTGGGGCTTCCAGCTCTCGAGCTTGCGGGCCCGGGTGCGGTCGAAGACCGGCTCCGGCACAGCCGACGAGGCCAGCCAGAATGCGAGCAACAGCCAGACGAGCCTATTTGCTCTCATCAAAGGGTCCGGGGTCGAAGACCGGCTCCTCGATGGGCGGGACCTCCAGATCGGGATTGCCAGGCGTGAGCCCGGGAGCCATGGGGGGCGGCTCAGGGCGAGGCGGCGGTTCGGGGCGGCTCGGCCTGGAAGGCTTGTCGGCCCCGGACGGTTTGCCCACCGGCCCGCCCGCCTGCAAGCGAACCCGCTGGCCGTTCTTGCCCAGTACCACTTCCCGTCCCTGGATCGATTCTACGGTGTAGTTCCCTACGTTCTCGCCAACTTGCACTGTGATGGGCTCGCCGCCCTGACTGAGCATGGCCTTCTTGCCCCCCTCGGTCTCCATGACACCCATCAGTTTCAGGTTCCCAGCCGAGCCGAGCTCGGGATCTGTTCCGGACTTCTCCCCGGGCGATTTCCCTGGCTTAGGCTTCTTGGGAGCGAAGGCGGCTGCGGGCAAGTCGGCGTTGGTAATGCGGTTGGGGTCACCGTCATCGCGCCAGGCGGTATCGTTGGCCGATGGAGTGTCGGCCGTTGCGGCAGGTCGGGGAGTACTGGCCGCCGGCGGGGGAGGGTTGGGAGCCGGCCCGGCCTCGGGCTGGCTGGCCAGGAACGCCGGAGTCGTGCCCTGTCGGTCGGGCACCCAGCTCTCGAGCTGCTCGGTCAGCTTGTTGTCGGGCACAGCCTGCCCGTTCTCGATGCGCCAGGCAAACTCCAGGCTCTGCTCACCGCGCGGAAGGGTCAGCTTCACGCGAGTCTCGGACTCTGGTACCCATAGGGGGGGCTTGGAGCCGTCCCAGGAACCGAGCAACTCGGCCTTGGCCCCGTTGGAGATGCCCTTGCCCACCCTGGCCTGAGCCACGGGAAGGGGGTCAAATCTGGTGGCTTCCGGGGTGGGGGTGACCATCGCCGGGGCGGCGGAAGCCTGCGGCCGGGGCGTTTGAGCCGGTCTGGAGGTGAGCAGGAGGTATCCCAGGGCCAGGCATCCGAAGATCAGGGCCAGGCAGACCGTGAGCGTGATCAGGACGACGTTTCCGCGTCGATTCAAGTGGTGGACAGTCATGACCGCCGTAGATTCCCCAACCGGTGGCAACTCCCTGCGTCAGAGGTCAACCTGGCAAGAAACGGCCGAACCGATCTGTCAGCCGGGCTTGAGCTCTTGAGGCTGCACGCAGCTCGCAGTCGTCCAGGCACTCGGTCGTTGGTGGCATCGGACCAGAAGGCCACGAAGCGTCCGGAGGAAGGCCATCCCACCAGGGCGAATGCGGCGCGCGCCGTGCGAGTGCTCATCGTCTTTCTCCTGCTCCTTCTTCCGGCTCTGGCCGGGACCGAGCCACCCGAGTGGCGCTGGGCCTCGCGTTGGACCCTGGAGCAGGTGCTGGCTCGTCCGGAAGCCTTCCTGGACGACTTCGTGCGCGGAGAGCGCCCCTTCTTTCGGGCCACCCGCCATCCCCAGTCCGGGCTGACCTACGATGGCTGGAACCTCGATCCCCTCACCGGTGCCCCCGTCGCCCCGCGGCTTCACAGCGCACCCTCCAAGGAGTGCCTGGACGTGGCTATCCTGACCAAGGCGATTCTGGGAGACCGGCGGGCGCTGATGCTGGTGGACGAGGACGAGGCGGTGGACATCCTGCGCCGCAAGCTGCAGAGCTACCGCGACTGGACGCGGCGCTACCCCCGTTCGGGAGGCTATATGCCCTGGTGGTACGGAGGCCACAGCGCCGAGTTTACTCCCAACTGGAACGGCGCCGTGCCGGCCCTGGACAACGGCGAGTGGGTGTGGGCCATGCTGGTGGCCGAGAAGGCCCTGCGCGACCGGAGTTACGCACGTCTGGCGGAGGAATACCACGAGTTCAACGAGCAACTGATCGACTACTCGGCCCGCGTCTTCTACGACGACCAGAAGGGCCGGGTGCGTGGGGACGTGCGGGTGGACAAGCCGCCCTACGTTCCCGATCCGGGCAAGCAAGGCTACCTCGACGGTGAGCACGGGGTGCACGAAGGCGTGATGATGGTCATGTTCGTGACCCTGTTCGGCAGGGACTTGCCCGCCGACGCCTGCGAGCGCATCTGGAGCCACACCAACATGGTCCGGGTCGAGACCCCGTGGGGCACGACCTGGCAAGGTTTCTGGGGCTCATCCCACGAAGAATGGGCTTATCTCTTCATGCCCTACTTCGAGCTGCCCGAGTATCGCAAGCTCTTCGTCATCCGTCAGATCATCCGCACCCAGAACGCGGCCCAACGGGGCTATCGGGGGCTGCACGCCTCCATCCACGATCCGGTCACGGGCAATTACGTCTCCGACTGCGGCATCGAGGGGATCGGCACCCAGAAGCTCAAGGCCCAGCACGCGCTGGCCCTCTACGGGGCCTTCCCGGTTCTCATGGCCGACCGTGGGGCGGGCAGCGCCTGGCTCTACAATATGCTGTGCGCACCACGGATGCAGGGGCCCATGGGCGGGGGCGAGTCGGTTTCCAACGACGGGTGCCACGCCATGCCCGTCAAGACCATCGATGGCACCTTCCCACTCCTGCTGGCGGCCATGGGAGGTTTTCATCGCGAGACCGCGGCCATGCTGCGCGAGCGCGGGGTCTTCGAGGAGTTCAAAGCCATCCTGCGCGAGGAATACAGGGAGGCCTTCGGCGACGTCCCGCTGCGGCGGGAGGCCGACCTCGCCCTGCCCACCTCTCCCGTGCCCAGGGCCGTGCCCGACTATGTCTGGTGACTCGGAGCGGCCAGTGAACAACCACTCTGCGGCTGCCCCCCGTCCGGACGATGTCGTAAAAGCAGGCCCGGCTCGACGGAGAGCGAAGTTCAAGCGCTTGAGGTCCACAGAGCCATTCCAGCGACGACAGGAGCGTCAGAAGTGATGTCCACCCCGCGTGCTTTGCAGATCGGCGATACCGTCTACCGCATGGACGAGATCAGCTGGGTCAAGTTTCAGCGTCTCACCCTCCTTGAGCAAGTGGCGCGCTGGAGCCTGGTTGCAGCCGGGGTGTTGTTCTTCTTGATGGTCGCTCAGGGTAAGCAAAGCATGGTCAATATTGAGGGCCTCATCGGCTTGTTCAGCCTTATCGCCGGGCTGCAGATCGCCGCCGGCAACCGCATCGCGAGCAGCGGTGACATCGAGGAAACCTACTACGAGCATCGCATTCGGGCCACTCCCGGCCAGATCGGGCCCCGGCTCAAGGAGCACAACCCTGACATGCTCGAGCTCTCCAGCTCCCAGCAAGGCTACCATTACTATGTGCAGGCCTCGCGGGTGGCCTGGTGCAGCCCCTGGTCCTCCATCAACTGGTCGCCGCTCTGGTTGATACTGATCTTCGGGGTTTACTTCGCCATTCTGGCCAACGATCTCCAACTGCCTCAGGTCAAGCCATTTGACCAGGTCGAGCTGTTTCGCTATAAGAGCGGGCTGGGAGCGGTCAAGTTCCTGGCCCTGGTCAACATCGTGCTGGCCGTGGTGGCTATTGTCGCCTCCTTCAAGACGGGCTTGCGTCTCTCGGCGGTGGGTGGCCTTTCGGATGGGCTGCCTCTCACCCTGGCCGACCGCCAGAAGCTGGTCAGCTACCTGATCAACGCCGGCTCCGAGAACAAGCGCAGCGAGAATGTCTCGGCCGCGGGCCTCTTACCTGCGACGACGACCCCAGCGACCCAGGAGACCCCCGAGCCGGTGCCTCAACCCCAGACTTGAAGAGCCTTCGCGCGTAGGAGTCGCGCCGCGAAAAAGCGAATCTTTCCGCATGGCGTTGGGGATCGCGTTTCTTGCCCTCATGGTTCTCTGGCTGGTGGGCTGGCGCATGGCGGCGGGTCATCCCGAGCAGTGGAGTCGCACCCAGCCATCCGAGGCCAGGCCCAGTCCGCAGTCCCGGGTCAAGACCACTAACGAGTTGCCCGTGCCTCAACTGGTCGATACTGGCGGTGGGCAGCTCCTCACCGGGGCCCGTCACAGCGCTGGTTGGCAGGCACCCGACGGCACGAGCCTGTCGCTCAACTGACCAACTGTTCACAACCCGTCTTTGGCCTGCGCGCACCCTCGAGAGTAAAGTGAAAAGAAAGACTGGTTCTCTGGAGGACTCCATCCATGCAGGCCACCGCCATAAGTGCCCCTTTTCATTGTCCTCGTTCTTTGACGGCTCCCGCCCCCGGTTTCGTACGCCGTCAGGTCGAAGAGCCTTGCGATAAGGCCGAGCTGACCGGCTCGATTCTGGGCGGTCTGGCCGGAGGTGCCGGCCTGGGCTACCTGGGCCTGGAAACCGGGCTGCGCCTGGGCATGGACTACGGGATGGGGCTGCTCGGGCCCCACCCGCTGGCTCAGGTCTTCAGCCTCCTGACCTTCGGCATCTCCTATGGCGTCATCGGGGCCATGGCAGTGGGGGCGGTCGGCATCGGCACCGGTGTGGCGCTGGGTGTCTGGCTGGGCGGCAAAGCCGGCAAAGCCATCGGGGGCGGTAGCCAAGAGCAGGCTTGACCGACGAGCTCTCGCTGCGCGGCAAGTGGACGCTGCGAGCCCACGGTCGCACCCGTGTCTTCGTCAAGCGCCCGGTCGAGAGCAGCGCTCACGTGCTGATGAAGGCACTGATGTGGGCCCTCTACCTGCCTGTCTATCCCGAGCTGGGTGTGGAGATCTCGATCGGGCATCGCTATAAGCCCGATCTGGTCTCTCTTGAGCAGGGCGAGCCGCGCTTCTGGGGCGAGTGTGGCCACGTCGGTCTGCAAAAGATCCGCTACCTGGTCGGTCGCTTTCGTCGCACCCACCTGGCCTTCGCCCGCTTCGAGGGGGGATTGCACAGCTACGCTGAGTTCTTCGAAAAGGCGCTTCAAGGCGTGCGGCGTGAGGCTCCCGTGGAGCTGTGGAGATTTCCGCACGACAGCTCCGAGCGCTTCGTGGACGAGCGAGGCAACATCCAGGTCGCATTCGCGGACCTGGAGGGCCGTCGTTTCGATCATTCGTAGCGCAGGGCCTGGATCGGATCCTGGCGAGCCGCCCGCATGGCCGGATAGACTCCCGAGGCCAGTCCCACGATCCCCGAGCTGGCCAGGGCTGCGCCCACCGCCCAGACACTGACCCCGAAGGGTAGCCCGGCGAAGGCCATCACGGCGGCAGCCGAGGCGGTCCCGGCGGCGATACCCAGCACCCCGCCACCGAGGCTGATCACCAGGGCTTCCGTGAAGAACTGCAGGAAGAGATCGCGGTCACTGGCCCCGATGGCCTTGCGGATGCCGATCTCACGGGTGCGTTCCATGACCGAGACCAGCATGATGTTCATGATGCCGATGCTGCCCACCAGCAGGGAAATGCCGGCAATTCCGGCCACGAACAGGGTCAGGGTCCCGGTGATGTTGCCCAGAATGGAGAGCATCTCGCTCTGGGTATGAAAGTGGAAATCGTCCTGGTCCAGGTGGCGGTGGCGCAGAAACTCCTCGATTTGCTGCTGCACGTCGTGGACTTTGTCGGCGTCGCTGGCCCAGACGATGATCTCGGTCAGCCGCCTGGTCTCGAGCAGGTCTTCAGCCGCCGTGATGGGCAAAATGGCCATGTCGTCCATGTTCATCCCGAGCATCTCGCCCTTCTCCTCCATCACCCCGATGCACTGGAAGCGCTTGCCTCCGATGCGCAGCGTCTCGCCCACGGGTGAGGAGCCAGGGAAAAACTTGGCCACCACATCCGGGCCCAGAACGCAGACCTTTCGATGCTTCTCGATGTCGGAGGAGGTCAGAAACTGCCCGTCCGTGACCCGGTAGTTGGCCAGCGCAGGCCAGTTCTCGGTCAGGCCCCAGATGGCGATCTTGTCCTCCGTGCGCCCCATGCGGGCCTGGGCCGAGCCGATCAGCACCGGCACCACGTCGTTGATGCCCGTCAATCGCCGGGCAATCTCCTTGGAGTCGCTGTAGCTGAGTCGGCTGGGCTCGATGGGGGGATCCATCTTGCCCGGGTGCACGACCAGGGCGTTGGAGCCAAAGCCCATTCCGCCCACCTCCTGGTTGACGTAGACCTTGGCTGCCTCACCCAGCGAGACCAGCGTAATCACCAGACCGACCCCGATGATCACCCCGAGCATGGTGAGCACCGAGCGCAGGCGGTTGGCCTTGAGCGAGTCGAGCGCCGCCGTGAGGCTCTCCCAGAGGTCCACTCAAGCCACGATCCTTCCGTCCAGCATGCGCACGATACGGGTGGCCTGCTCGGCCATCTCGGGGCTGTGGGTCACCATCAGCAGGGTGATTCCCTCGCCGTGCAGGCGATGGAAGATGCCCATGATGTCGGCTCCGGTGCGGGTG
>QWHO01000311.1 GCA_021404945.1 bacterium CPR1 | reverse complement strand
GAGCGGTAGTCATTCCGTCCGCCAGCTTGAGGTGGACCAGGTCGCCCCCGAACTCTTGCAGCATCTGGTCGGGCACCCGGAAGCGCTCGATCAGGCTGGCGCCGTAACGCGAAGCGAAGTCCTCCATTCCCTGCAAGGTCATTCCCGGCTTGAGCTTGACCAGCACCTCCCCCTCGTAGTGCTCGGCCAGCTTGGTCTCGAGCGAGGCAGCCTCTTCGGCCGTCTCCTGCAAGACCTGGGACAGGTTGAGCTGCACCGAATCCTCTGGCCCCTCGTTTCTGAGCGGCGCGGCAGCCGCGGCGGGGGCGCCGTAGGGTGTGACCGGGAACGAGTTGAGGGAGTGGATCATGATTCCTCCTGTGCTGATGGCCATTGCATCCTAACGGGTCCGAGCCCCAGGAGGGTGAACGAGTTTTGAACAATTCGAACATGGCGAGCCAGCGAGGTCTGGATACTTGCGTAAAGGAAAAGAGCCCCGCACGCGCAGGGCTCTCCACGAATGCCGTTCGACCGCTGAATCTTACTTGATGCGAGCCAGTCCGCCGGGCTCCAGAATGACCTGGGTAGCCGTGATCAGATCCACATCGTGCCACTCGAGCGAGTTGCCGTCGGAGTCCTCTACCCGGATATCCCACATTGCGGCCTCGGTATCGGGGGCGAAGCGGACCAGGACGTCGCCGCCAGCGATGAGCTGCTTGCCGTCGAGCAGGTCCTCTTCCCAGTCGTTGGAGTCGGCCGGGGCGACGTAGAGGGCGAAGATGTCCACGCCCGTGCGGTTGAAGAGCTGGAAGTCCTGGTCACCTGCCAGGGCCGGCAGGGCCAGAGTGATGAGGGCTATCAGCAATGAAGGCGTACTTTCGCATGCCGGTGCGGTTCTACACTCCCGCGCGTTGACCTCTTGAGAACTGGAACGCGCAGAAGTGTAGGCACGGCGCCTCAGAAGGACTCAGATCCCCCTTCAGGGGGCCAGAACCACGACAGGAGCCCCTGGCTGACCAACCTGGAAGAGGTAGGCGGGCGCTTTGTCGCCGGCTGTTTCCCAGGAAACCAGCACCCTCTGGCCATCGGGCGAGACCGCCCAGAGCTTCAGGCGAGAGACGTCGTTGCCCCAGCGCTGCACAGCCTTGCCGTCCGACCACACGCCGGTGGCGTCGGCCGTGTAGAGCCGCCCCTGGCTGTCCCACTGCACAGGGGAGCTCAGACCCTTGAGGACAACCGGGCTCTTGGGACGAGCCAGGTGCACAATGCGAGAGCCCCAGCTTCCGTCCGACTTGGGATAATTGAGCAGCAGGCTATCCTCGCGCGGATGCCACTGGACCCCGACGTAGGAGGCGGGCACCCGGGAGACCATCTGAGCGGTGCCATTCTTGACCAGCCAGATCTCGCTGCTCCAGGAGTCTTTGCCGCGCACCGTGCGGCGCAGCACCAATTGCTTGCCATCCGGCGCCAGCGTGGCCGAGGCCCGGATGCCTTCGGGCAAAGGAGCGACCACTCGGGTCCGCCCGCTCAGATCGACGGCCAGCAGGTAGCGGTTGTCGGTGCTCAGGAAAAAGGCCTCCTGGCCGTTGCAGCTCAGCGGAACGGCCGCCGCCGGCAACTGGATGCGGCTCTCAGGGCCGCCGGGAGTCAGGATGCGCACGCCCCCCTGTCCCTCGTCGAGCACGATCTGGCCCTGGGAGGTCCAGCCGACCAGAGAGAGCCCACGCTGAGGCAAAGCCTGCTTGAACATCTGCCCTTCGCGACCGAGAACCCAGAGCTCGAGAGTGCCGGGACCTCCCACCAGCATCGCCAGGCGCTGGCCGGAAGGCTCCCACTGGGCGGTCAAGACCTGACGCGGGCTATCGGCGCGAGCGGTGGCCAGGAGCAAGCCTACCAGCAAAACGGTGACGAGCTTTTGCAAGGAGAATCGCCCTCCGATCCTATTGTAGCAAGCCTGAGCAACTGTTGAAAAATCTTAACCTGTGTTCGACAGGAGGCCGGGTTGAAAGAAACTAATCATCGGGGTGTGAGCACCCCACTTCACCTTCTCAAGAGCGTCTTCGGCTACGAGTCTTTTCGAGGATTGCAGGCCGACGTCATCGGCCACGTTTTGCAGGGCCGGGATGCCCTGGTCATCATGCCCACCGGGTTGGGCAAGTCGCTCTGCTATCAGATTCCAGCTCTGGTCAAGCCGGGCCTGTCGGTGGTCGTCTCGCCTCTGATCGCACTCATGCGCGACCAGGTACAGGCCCTTCGCCAGTGTGGCGTGGCGGCCGCCTACTTGAATTCAAGTCTATCCCTGGAGCAGGCCCGCGAGGTTGAGAGCCAGGCCGTCAGCGGCCAACTCAAGCTGCTCTACGTAGCTCCCGAGCGGGTGGCCACCGAGCGCTTCCGCAACCTGCTCAAACGGCTCGAGCCCTCTCTGTTCGCCATCGACGAGGCCCACTGCGTCTCGCAGTGGGGGCACGACTTCCGACCCGAGTACCTGGAGTTGAGCCGTCTGCACGAGGAGTTTCCGGCTGTGCCGCGGCTGGCCCTGACGGCCACGGCCGACCAGGCCACCCGCGAGGATATCCTGGCCCGGCTCGGGCTGCACCAGGCCCGCTCCTTCATCGGCGGCTACGACCGGCCCAACATCCGCTACACGGTGGTGCCCAAGGAGAACGGCAAGAAGCAATTGCTCGAGTTCCTGCGCGAGCGTCCGATCGACCAGAGCGGCATCGTCTACTGCCTGTCCCGCCGTAAGGTGGAGGAAGTCAGCGCCTGGCTCGTGCAGCAAGGGCGGAGGGCGGTTCCCTACCACGCCGGACTCGACACCGAGGTGCGCAACCTCCATCAAGAAAGGTTCCTGCGCGAGAGCGGACTGATCGTGGTGGCCACCATCGCCTTCGGAATGGGCATCGATAAGCCGGACGTTCGCTACGTGGTGCACCTGGACATGCCTCGCTCGATCGAGGCCTACTACCAGGAGACCGGTCGAGCCGGCCGCGACGGGCTGCCGGCTGAGGCCTGGATGGCCTACGGCTTTGCAGACGTGGTGGCCCATCGCCAGATGAGCGCTCAGTCGCATGCCCACGATGCCTTCAAGCGCATCGAGCAGCGTCGGCTCAATGCCCTGCTCGGCTACTGCGAGACGGTGCGCTGTCGGCGCCAGGTGCTGCTGGATTACTTCTCCGACAGCTGCGCCCCCTGCGGCAACTGCGATACTTGCCTGGCCCCGGTGGAGAGCTGGGACGGCACCGAGGTGAGCCAGAAAGCCCTGTCGGCCGTCTATCGCACCGGCCAGAGGTTCGGTGCCGGCCATCTGATCGACCTGTTGCGCGGTCACGAGACCCCGCGGATGCGCTCGCTCGGCCATGGGTCCTTGCCCACCTTCGGGGTGGGCAAGGAGCTGGACGAAAAGCAGTGGAGCTCGGTCTTCCGCCAGCTGGTGGCGGCCGGCTACCTCACGGTCGATCTGGCCGGGCACGGCAGCCTGACCTTCACCGCGCGCAGCCCGGCTCTGCTCAAGGGCCTGGAGCGCATCGAGCTGCGTCGGGACCGCAAGCGCTCGAGCAAGTCCGCTCCTCGCTCTGCCAGTCTGGACGCGGACGTGGACGAAGCCCTGCTGGCCCGCTTGAAGACCAGGCGACGCGAGCTGGCCCAGGAGCAGAGCCTGCCCCCTTACTGCGTGCTACATGACTCCACTCTGATCGAGATGGCCCGCTCGCGCCCCGCCAGCCGGGCCGAGCTTTCGCGCATCTCGGGCTGGGGCGAGGTGAAACTGGGTCGTTACGGGGATGAGTTCCTGGCCGTGCTCAGCGCTTGACCTCGGCCAGCAGCACCGCCATGTCGTCGGTCAGCTTCCCGCCCGAGTGGACCGCCACCGCGTCCTCGATTTTCTTGAGAAGACCATGGCAATCCAGGTTGCGGTGGTCTTTCACCAGCTGGGTGAGCCGATCGAGGGTAAAGATCTCCCCGTCCGGGCTGCGTGCCTCGTTCACCCCGTCGGTAAACAAGAGCACGCGGTCGCCTTCCTCCAGCTTGAGGCTGCGCTCTTCCCACTGCACCTGCTCGAAGATGCCCACCGGAATTCCGTCCGAGCGGGCCAGCTCGACCTGGCCGTCCTTGCGCAGAACGAGTCCCTGGTTCTGGCCGGCCGAGGCGTAGGTCAGGGTAAACGTCTCCTCATCGTAGACAGCATAGAACAGGGTGGTGAACCAGTTGGAGTCGTGGCTGGCCAGACGCACCAGGCGACGATTGAGCTTGTCGATGACCACCGAGGGAGAGGGGCTCTGCTTGCCCCATTCGTACATGAACGACATGATGATCGCCATCAGCATCGAGGCCGGGATCCCCTTGCCCATCACGTCTCCCACGCAGAAGACCACGTAGTGCTCTTGAAAGGGTCGGAAATAAAAGTAATCCCCACCCACCGTGGCGGACTGGTGCAGGACTCCGCAGATCCGCATGCGGCCGAAGTCGTAGTCGGCCGGCGTGAGGGCCATTTGCAGGGTGCGAGCCAGGCTCATGTCTTTTTGCACCCTTGCCTGCAGCCGCTTGACGTCCTTGAACTTGTCCAGGGTGACCACGATGAACAGGGCCACCAGGCTCCACTGCAGCATCTGCACCAGGTCGGGCAAAACCTGCGCCGTCCACGGGATTCCGTGGCGCAGCCAGGCAAGATGGTAAGCCACCAGGGCGATCGGGAGAACGACCAGACCTCGGGAGCCGAAGACGAAGGCCCCCAGGATAACCGGCAGAAAGAAGAGATCGGCCGGAATGGGCAGCGGTGTGAAGGTGTAGGCCAACCCCAGCAATACAGCGATCAACAGCGCCCAGACCGCCGCCAGTTGCCCCCGGGGACGGGAAAGCACCAACCGCTCGGTTGAGGCGTCGACCACTTTGAGCCAGTCAGGAATCAGCAAGGGCCGAAAAGTTCGTGGAGTATCCAGGTTTTCCTTGGAGGAGTGAGCCCGGAGGAAAGGAATCCTCCCCGGCTTTGCGTGGAATGCGAATCTTGGTGGCCATCGCCTTGCTGGCAGGGGGGTTCGGGCTGGGCTATCTGGCCGGGGGCCGGGGCTCTGCATCGACCGTGGCCCACGTCAACGGCGAACGAATCGCTCAAGGCGATTTGAGCAGGGAGCTGGAGGCTCGCTTCGGGGCCGAGGTGCTCAACGACATGATCAAGGCCCGCCTGGTGGCTCAGGAAGCCAGCAAGCGCAAGATCACCATCACCCCCGAGGAGCTCGACAAGCGCGTGGACGCGATGATGACCGAGCCGTCCGTCAAAGCGATGATCGAGGCAGGACGGGTCACCCGGGCCGACCTGGAGCGCAACCTGGCCACCGTGATGCTGCTGGACAAGCTGATCCTGTCCAGCATCACCACCGAGCAGCAGAAAACCTACTTCGAGGTGCACCAGGAGGATCTCGAGATGGTGCGGGCCCGGCACATCCTGAGCGCCACGGAGGAGGAGGCTCAGCGCCTGGAGATCAAGCTCATGGAAGGAGCCGACTTCGCCAAACTGGCTCGTGAGCATTCCCTGGACGAATCCAGCCGCAACAAGGGAGGCGATCTGGGTTATTTCCGGCGCGGTGAGATCGATCCCACCGTTTCCGAGATCGCCTTCCAGACCGAGGTCGGCGAGGTTTCCTCAGTCGTGCCGACTCGATTCGGCTACCACCTGTTGCAGGTGACCGGCAAGAAAGACGACTTCAAATCTCTCCAGTCCAGCGTGCAGGAATCCATGCTCGAGGCCCGCCGCACCGACTTCGTCAAGGCCCTGGAGAAGGGGGCAAAGATCGAGCGCAAGCTCGTCCCCAGGGAGAAGGCGGACAAATGACTCCCCGACCCGGAGCACCCGAATTCGAGAGCCTGCGACCTTTTGAGCGGCTGGTCGCCATCATGCAGGCCCTGCGCGCCGAGGGGGGGTGTCCGTGGGACCGCGAGCAAACCCACCTCACCCTGGTGCGCTACCTGGAGGAGGAAGCCTACGAAGCGGTGGAGGCCATCGAGGCGCTCGACTTCGAGCGCATGCGCGAGGAGCTCGGCGACGTGCTGCTGCAGATCGTGTTCCACGCCCAGATGGCCCGCGAAGCGGGGCACTTCGACGCTGACGCCGTCTGCCAGGGGATCGTGGACAAGATGGTGCGCCGCCATCCCCACGTCTTCGGGGAGGCTGGCTCGCTGGAGACGGCCGGCGAGGTGCTGCAACGCTGGGAGCAGATCAAGCTCGAAGAGAAGGGCGCCAGCAAGCGCGAATCGCTGCTCGACGGCATTCCCTCCAAGTTGTCGGCCCTCTTGCAGTCCGAGCGCGTGCAGGGCCGGGCTGCCGAGGTGGGCTTCGACTGGCCCGATCTTCCCAGCGCCCTGGCCAAGGTGGCCGAGGAGCTCGAGGAAGTGGGCCAGGCTCGCACCCACCAGGAGGCCGAAGCCGAGATCGGCGACCTGCTCTTTGCCACTGTCAGCGCCGCCCGCAAACTGGGCGTGAATCCCGAGACCGCCCTGCGGAGGACTCTGCACAAATTCGCCCGGCGCTTCCGAGCCATGGAGGAAAAGAGCACCAGGCCCCTGGGCGAGCTCTCCACCCGGGAGCTCCTGGAGAGTTGGCGGGCGGCAGGGAAGGATTGACCTGCGCTGACACGAAACCCGCGGCGACAGCGATGAAGTTCAACCTTTTTCCCGAGGATCCCAAGTTTTATACCCTCTTTCAGCAACAGGCCGAGCTGATCGTGGAGATCTGCCGCCGCTTTCAGGTGCTGGCCTCGGACATGCAAGACCTCGAGGCCAGGTATGCCGGCATCGATGAGGTCGAAAACCAGGGGGACACCCTGTTCCACGAGCTGACGGACCGCCTGGCCCGCACCTTCGTCACCCCCATCGATCGCGAGGACATCCACCTCATCGGCAGCCGCATGGACGACATCCTGGACCTGGTGCAGAAGTGCACCCAACGCATGCGCTGGTTCGGGGTGGAGAGCAGCCGCCCGGCCCTGGCCGAGATGGCCGAGATCATGGTCAGCTGCGCCGACGTCCTGCAGCAGGGCATCAAGCGACTTCCGACCTTCACCGACATCGCCGACCTGCGCTCCAAAATGCACCAGCTCGAATCCCGCGGAGATGACGTCAGCCGGCAAGCCGTGGCCGACCTGTTCAAAGGCTGCGAGGTGGTCGGCGACGTGGTCAACTTGATCAAGTGGAAAGAGATCCTCGAGAACGTCGAGGATGCTGTGGACCGATTCGAGGACGTGTTCGACGTGGTCGAGGGCGTCATCATCAAACATGCCTGAGAAGGAGCCCGAACCATGAGTGAGCTGAGCGAAATCGTCAGTTGCCACGCCCGTCAGATCCTCGACTCGCGCGGTAACCCCACCATCGAAGTCGAGCTGGAGCTGGCCTCCGGAGCCGGGGGGCGGGCAGCTGTGCCTTCGGGCGCCTCGACCGGAGCCCGCGAAGCGCTCGAGCTGCGCGACGGCGACAAGAGCCGCTACCTGGGCAAGGGCGTGCTCAAGGCGGTGGAAAACGTCAACGAGGTGATCGGTCCCGAAATTCTGGGAGCCAGCGCCCTGGACCAGATGGGCATCGATGCTCTGATGCTCGAGCTCGATGGCACCGAGAATAAGTCCAAGCTGGGTGCCAACGCCATGCTGGGCGTTTCACTGGCGGCCGCCCGGGCCGCCTCCACCCACCTGGGCGTGCCGCTCTACCAATACCTGGGCGGGCCCTTCGCCCACCTTCTGCCCGTTCCCATGATGAATATCATCAACGGCGGACAGCACGCCGACAACAGCCTCGACTTTCAGGAGTTCATGATCGT
>QWHO01000310.1 GCA_021404945.1 bacterium CPR1 | reverse complement strand
CTCGGCCAGTGGCTCGGGTAGAAACACCGAAAGGGCCCAGGCCAGCACTCCCAGCGACAGGCTCAGAAAGGCCGTGGCTCCCAGCGCGATACCCATTCCCAGGGCGGGCAGCATCCACCAACCCGCCGCGCAAGCACCGGCGCAGGCGCCCAGCGTGTTGGAGCCGTAAAGGTACGACAGGCCCGCTCCCACAGACTCCGGGTCGTCGGCCAGCAAACGGCTCATGAGAGGCAGCGTGGCCCCCATGGCCGCGGTGGGGGGGAGCAGCACCAGCACGGCCGCCGTCGCTCCCGACCAGAAACCGAAGCCGTAGTGGAGGCGCTCAACCAGAGCCAGCAGGAGGGGGGAGGCCAGCGCCCAGATCCCGATGGCCAGCTCGAGCTGCCCGTAAGCTTTCAGGCAGTCGCCCCGGGTCGTCGCCCGGTCGGCCCAGCGCCCCCCCGCCAGGCTGCCGAGTGCCAGTCCCAGCATGAAGGCGGTCACAACCAGGCTGAGGGCCCAGACCGTATGGCCCAGCGTCAGGCTGAGGCGGCGGGTCCAGAGAACCTCATAGACCAGGCTGCTGAAGCCCGAGCCGAAAAACAGCGCCAGAATCGCCAGCTGCAAGAGTGCTCTCTCCCTCAGCGCTCAATGTTTTGCGCTCACCCCGAAGGACGGGCAAAACCTTCAGCAACTACGATCAACACGTTTCGACCCCGGAGAGTCATGTTGTTGAGCTTCGTCGCCATGATCCGTGCCCGCAGGCTTCGCGGCCCGGCCACGGGTACGAAGCTCAGAGCTCCACCGGCCCGCCACGCATTCGATCGATCTTCCAGCCCGAGGCTTCCTTGACCAGCTCCCACTGCCAGATCAGTCGGTTGCCCCGCTCGGGTGGCACGACTTCCACACTCGCCCGCTTGACCTCCACCGGACCGGGTCTGATCTCCCGATAGGGCAGCTCCCACTGCAGGTCCTCATTTCGCAGGCGATCGAGCAGCTTCTTCTGGAAAGCGCCCTCGCTGAGCTTGCTTTTTGCTTGCGTGGAGAGATAGCCGTAGGTGAGTTTGAGGTTTTCCATACGCAGCAATTGCAGAAAGCTCCCGGCCACCACCTCGGGGCGGGCCCTCTCCAGCGTCACCGCCGGGCTGCCAGACGCGACCGGCCGCGCTCCTGGAGTCCGATAGCAGGTGCTGGTGAGCAGAAAAAGAGGCACTCCCACGATGAAAACCAGCTGCCACCAGGTCAGGCGGGGCAGGGAAGGAGGATCCTGGCCAGCGGTCATCGTCTCCATTTCCGTGCCTCTCCCGACCATCCCTTCAGGGCCAGTCTTTGATGGCCTCGTGCCCGATTCGCTCTCGGCCAGAGGTCTGACCAGCTCGCAGCCCGCCAGCGCAGCCAGCTCGCGCAGGAAAGCCGCGGCGTAGTTGCATTGGAGCCTGGTGTCGTCGGTGTTGCTGAAACGCAGCGCGCACTCCCCAACCTCGAGCGTAAGCAGCACCTGCACCGCCCCCTCGTCTTCGGCCGGCCAGTCCGGCTAAGGCGCCTGTCGACCGCATTTCTTGCTCGGCCAGGAGAGCGTCACAACCCAAGAAAACGCCGGATCTCGCTCGCCACCGGCTCCGGGTCCTCCAGGTGCAGGTGGTGCCCACCGGCCAGGCGCACCACCTTCACCGGCCCTTGAAGAGCCTTGAGACGACCCTCCGCCACGTCCTCGTAGAAGCGCATCCCGTTCTCG
Organism: bacterium CPR1; assembly: GCA_021404945.1. Taxonomy (GTDB): domain Bacteria; phylum Vulcanimicrobiota; class Xenobia; order Xenobiales; family QWHO01; genus QWHO01. Next base: position 6,108 of record QWHO01000310.1, on the reverse strand, counting down.
GCCTCGACCACCAGCGTCGGGCAGGAGATCCGGCGGAAGAAGGCCAGCACCTCGGGCTCGGTCAGACGCAGGCGCGAGGGGGCCCTCAGGAGAGGATCGTGGCCGAAGCTGAGCCCCCCCGGCACCGAGACCACCACCCGTTCGGCTAAAAGCTCGGCTGACTTGCGGGAGAGCCCCCGGGTGGAGGCGATTCGCGCCACTGCCTGCTCATAGCTCGAGTAGATGATCGGGGGGCGGGCCTCGTAGGCCAGAGCCCGGGCCAACTGGGCGGGCGCGTCTTCGGCCTGCGAAGAGAGCGGGCCCAGGCCTTCGATCAAGGCCAGGTGCTCGACCCGCTCGGGCAGGGTGCCGGCTGTCAGGCAAGCCACCCCCGCCCCCATCGAGTGGCCCAACAGGCTGAAGCGCTCCCAGCCCAGCCGGTCGGCCAGGCGCACCGCGTCCACCACCCCGTCCACAAAGGAGTACTGCTCGCGATGGGGAGAGCGGCCGTGGCCTGGAAGATCCACCGCCACCAGTCGCAGCCCACTCAGCAAGGGGGCCAGCCGGCTGAAGGTGCCGGCATTGTCCAGCCAGCCATGCAGGGCGATGAAGGGCAGGCCTTCGGGCGGGCCCCACTCCAGGGTTGCAAGCTCCATCGAGCGCGGTTCTCCACGATCGACGGGAACTCTTTCCCGACCCCGCTATCCTACCCCGGAATGGACCTCCCATGACCCCGTCTTGACTGGCTTGAGCCACCGCCGTGTCTTGGAGGCCTACTTCCCGTCCCTGGGCAAGAGAGCCGCCGCCGCCACGCCGGCGGCAAATCCGAACAGGTGGGCCTGCCAGCCCACCCCCGGCTGACCCGGCAAGAGTCCGGGCAGGCTACCCGCGAACAGCACCAGGCTGGCTACCGTCATGGCGATGGGCAGGGGCTTGCGCTCGAAGATGCCCCGGGCCATGTTGTAGCCGATGTAACCGTAGACCATGCCGCTGGCCCCGATGCCGACCGCCCCGGGGGGAGCGGTGAGCCAGTAGCCCAGTCCGGAGGCAACCGCGGAGATCAAGCTGACATCGCGGAATTTCTTGGGGCTCTGAGCGGCGATCATGCCCCCCGCCACGAGCATGCCCAGCGAATTGTTGGCCAGGTGACTGAACCCTCCGTGCAGGAAGGGAGCGGTGCCCACGCCCAGCAGCCCCTGGGGCGTCCGGGGGAGGATGCCCAGCCCGTCGAGTCGGTTCCCCAGGGCCGTGTCCACGATCTCCGAGGCCCACATGGCCGCCGTCAGCCCCACCGGGCCGCTCAGACGGCCGGCCAGGTCCAGCCCGCTCTTCTCCCCGGTCTTCCCGGGCGAGCCCAGCCTGGTGATCTGGTGAGCGATGTCGACCGACTCGCGCGGTTCTTCTGGCCCCTCCCTCTGGGAGACGGCCGGCTGAGGCCTGGGGGCGGTGAGGCCGGGGCCGGTGGTGAGCGCAGGTGTAACAGTCATCGTGCGGGAGTGTACTCAGCGGTGGTGAAAAATGCCTGAATTGGTCTGTTTCTACCCCGAAACCACCTGAGCCTGGTCGGGCGACCGCGCCGGAGCAGGTTCCTCTCGTTGGGCAACCCGCGCGGAAAGCGCCCGAAGCAGGTCCTGACGCCGAAGCCAGTACTCAGGGGCGAAGCGAGTCCGGCCCCGAGATCGCCGTTGCACCCATCGCGACCGCGCGATTCGCCCGAAGTTGCCCGGTAAGGCCCCGGCAAGTGCGTAGACCTGCCTGCCACAAGATTTCCTCGCTAAAGTGCAAGGCCTTTGGTCTTGCACTTCACAACGCGCTGGAACGCAGTTCCGGCGCGTTCGTCAGATTGTGCTAATGTGCCAGACCAAAGTGCGAGCACATTAGCGTTGGGCCCGATCCTGCTTGCCATCGTTGGGTATCCGCGCCCACAACAGAACGCCCGACGAAGTTTACGATTTGTTCATCCAGTCAAGAGGATGTTAACCTTTTTTGCCTCGTTCCCGACACCCCGTTGGGCTATGCTGGCAGCAAGGAGGATCTGTCATGACCCAAGTCGGCTCGTTCGCGCTCTCCGTCTCCGTGGCCGGAGGCCCCCAGCAACTGCAGTATCAGAATCCTGCCCAGCAGCAACTTCAGCAGCTGATGCAGTTCATGACAGGAATGCTGGTGGGACGAATCGTGGCCCAGGCCCTCCAGGGCGGACAGCAGCAAGGCTGCCCGTGCTCGCAGCAACCCCCCAACTTCGGCCAGATGGGCGGAGGGATGCCCTTCGGCGCCCCGGGCCTGGCCACCGGAGGGATGCCCTTCGGCGCCCCGGGCCTGGCCACCGGAGGGATGCCCTTCGGCGCTCCGGGCCTGGCCACCGGAGGGATGCCCTTCAACCTGAATGGAGCCGCCCCCGGGCTCGTCGGCTCGGGCTTCCAGGCCACCCCCTTCCCCAGCCTGGCCACGGGCGGATTCATGCCCGACATGGGCGCTTCGAGCTCCCTGATGGCCGGTCTTCCCTCCCTCGGGATCGGCGGCTCGGCCGCCATGCAGGCCGCCCAGATGCAGATGCTCCACAGCGATCAGCAGCAGGCCATGACCATCGGCACCATCGGCGGTGGTTTTCCCAGCGGCTACATGGGCCTGCCCGGCTCGTTCTCGACCGGGATCAACAACTTCCTGGGCTGAATCCTCGGTGCTGCGCCCTCCGGGATACCCGCTCGAGCACGACGTCGAGCTCGAGGACTGATCCAGGTCATCGCCCCGGCGGTCGGAATCTGATGGAATCGTCTTGAGATGAAGCGTATCCTCGTACCCCTGGACGGCTCCTCCACCGCTGAGCAAGCCCTCAAGCTGGCGCTGGAGGAGGCTCGTCTTCATCAGGCCGAGCTGGTCGTGCTGCATGCCATGTCCTTCCCTCGCGACCTGATGTGGCTCGACCACCTGCCTCGACCGGGCGAGTGGGCCGAGTTGGCCCGCTGCGAGGCCGAGGACTATATGGATCGGGTGCGCAGCCGTCTGAGCGCCGAGGTGCCCACTCGGGCCCGCCTGGAAAGCGGACCCCCGGCCCGCACCATCGACGCTGTGGCCCGCGAGGAGCAGGCTGACCTGATCGTGCTGGCCACCCACGGTCGCACCGGCCTGCTGGGCGGGGTCGCCAGCAAGCTGCTGCAACTGGCCCCCTGTCCGGTCTTGCTGGTGCCCATCAAGCCCGACCAGCCGATGGATAAAGTCTTCAAAGGGCTGTGCTGAGGATGACCTGGATCATTAACGCCGCCTCGGGGCGGCTTTAGGCTGGAGCTGGAGGTGAGATCGATGCATCACGAGTTTGACCGTCGTCACCCGGTGGATATCCCCCCTGCCCAGCTGACCGACGCCCCGGCCTGGGCCCTGAGGTTGGCGCACAACGTGGAGTTCTTGATTGGCCGCGTCAGTGAGCTCGAGACTGAGGTGCAACGCCTGCAACGACGTCAGGACTCCATGGCCACGGCTCAGGAAGTCCTCATGGCCGCCGGCCAGATTCCCGGCGAGAGCTGATCGACCGGCGTTTTGGCCCGCTTGCGCCGGTGCGGGTCGGGGCGTTGCAGTCGGAGAACTGGGGTGGGCTGCGCGCCGCCCAACAGATTGTGCCAGTCCGGCCGCCTACAATCTCTTGTGGTGGCGGGGGCGGGGGTAGGGGCCCCCGAGGCCCCTCCGCTACCACAAAGGGGCTTGCAGCCGGACTTCTAGAGGTCCAGCCGCCTGGTGGAGGTTCCTCCGACACCACAGGCTGGACCTCCAGAAGACAGGCCTGGAGCAACTTCCCAACAAACCTTATGAACGCCGCGCTCAGAAGTCGGGTCCTTCAACTTGGGGCCGGTCAGAACAAGCTCTGCGTGGCAAGTTCCGTGCCCGACCTGTGCGTCTGGCTCAAACTTTGGAGGGTGCCATGTTCTGCAGCAACTGTGGCCACGCGTTAAGGCCGGAAGACCGGTTCTGCGATCAGTGCGGGGCCGCTGCGTCGCTGGCCCCGGCTGTCCCCCCGCAGGCTCCGGCTGTCCCCCCGCAGGCTCCGGCTGTCCCCCCGCAGGCTCCGGTTGTCCCCGCGCAGGCTCCGGTCGTCCCCGCGCAGGCTCCGGTTGTCCCCGCGCAGGCTCCGGTCGTCCCCGCGCAGGCCCCGGCCGTCCCCACGCAAGCCCCGGTCGCCCCCCCGCAGGCCCCGGCTGCAGGCTCTTCAGGCTGGGATGGGCCAGTGTTGGCCTCGGTGAGCGATTCAGCGGCGGTGCCAGCGGCCGCACCACCTCGTGGAACAGGGCGAGAGCGCGTCGGCGGCCCGGTTGAGCGGCCCGCGCCCCAGTCCTCTATGCTGGCCCCCGCAGCGAGAGAACCTCGCAAACCTTCGACATCCCCGGTCATGACCGCCCTGGTGGCTGCACTGGTCGTGCTGGCCGTGTTGATGGGCGGCGGCTACCTGGCCTACCGCTTCCTGCCACCGCTGCTGGATTCGTTGAAGTCGTCCATGCCCACGCCCACCCCTGCCGCCGAATCCACGCCCACGCCCACGCCTACCCCTGCAGCCACCGAATCCACTCCCACGCGCACCCCAGGAGTTGCCCACACCACATCCACGCCGGAGCCCGCCGGCACCCCTGCTCCGGACTCGACGGTGCCACCCCTGGAGGCGTTCGCTGGCGAATGGACCAACCCCGAGGTCCCCGAGCACCGCCTTCGCCTGACCATCGAGCAGGACACCCTGGTTGCTCGGATTGCGCAAGAGAATGCGGTGGTGCGGTTGGCTCGGCTCGACCCGCAAGACAGCACCCTGCACGGGTCCTACAGCCCCTCGGGCGAGCCCAGCGTCCCGATGACGGCCGAGCTTTCCTCCGACCGGTCCCGGATGACCGTCACCCTGGCTCCACCCCAGAGTGAGTTCGAGCGCGCCGTGCTGGTCCGTCCCGAGAGCCTTCCCGGCAACAACATCCCGGGGATCGAGGAAATCGATCGCTCCGACCCGGAGTCCTACCTTCCCGTGCTCCACCAGCGCTACGTTTATGAGATGCACTATCCCGACGGAGACAGCGGAAGCCTGGAGGTCGTGACCAGCAACCTTGACGAGAAAGTGGTTCGAAGCGAGCTGGAGATCGCGACCAGCCGTCTCTACCCCGACTCGGGTCGGAGAACCGACGTCTTCCACTACTTCAGCTCCGGGACCGGCTTGCGCCGGGTGTTGGACTCACGCCCTGACTCCGACGAGATCTGGCTGCCCTCCCGGGTCGTGAGCGGAACGGGCTGGAGGACCGAGGGCTGGTCATGCCGGGTGCTGCTCATGCGGGCTCCCCTCGACCTGGGATTCGTGCAGCTCAACTGCCTCAAAATTCAGCGCGACAATCCCGCAGTGGGCGTGTCGGAGATCGTCTACCTCGCGCCCGGTTACGGCGAAGTGCTCGTCAAACTCGATGGGGCGGAGGCCAAGAGGCTGCTTCGAGTCGAGAGCCTCGACCCGGGCAAAGCGACCGAGCTGGTGCGCGAGCACACGAAGCGCCTGCAGGACGTCATGCAGCGCCTCTGAGTCCACTCGCCCGACCTTGCGGCATCGAGACGCTTCGGCGTGGAGCCGGACGGCACCCCGCGACTCTGGTAGCGCGAGGCCGACATCGGCTTGCTGGCTCGATCGCTGGTGCCACCCCCAGAGCTGGCACAAACCATGCGCACAAGCCGTGCTAGCCCTACCGCTTCGGCACCACCCGCAAAAGCGGCACTTGCTGCACTTGCGCCAGCCCTCGCCGCACCAGCTCCTCCACCTCAGGGGGCAGGCGCTGGAGCTGGGTGTACTCCCCTCCCACCAGTCGCACCAGCGCCCCCACCAGCTCGGGCGAGCCCAGCCCTTTGCGCAGCGTCTCGCGCAGGCGGTGCATCGCCTCCTCCGGGGGCAGGCCCTGCGGCAGCTTGAAGCCCGGATCACGCAGCATCAGGCGCACGGCCTCCAGATGACGGGCCAGCTCCTGGTCGGCCAGGGCCTGCTCCACCTCGCGCACATTCTGCTCCACCGGCCGCACTGAGGCAGCTCCTCCCCAGGCCCCGCCAGGGCGCGGCAGCGAGGGTCCCGTGGGCTCGCCTGGCAAGGCCCGGGCCTGCGCTCGCAGAGGCCCGCCGCTGGCTGACATGATG
>QWHO01000309.1 GCA_021404945.1 bacterium CPR1 | reverse complement strand
ATTGGCCACCAGGGTAGGAATGCCGATGCCAAGATTGACGTAGTAGCCGTCCTTAAGCTCCTGCGCCACTCTTTTCGCGATAAACTCTTTTTTCGATTCGCTTTTCATACTGCTCTCCCTTGATGACCATGTCCACAAAGACGCTGGGGGTCACGATGTTCTCGGTGGCGAGCGAGCCGGCCGGCACGATCTCCTCCACCTCGGCGACCACGAAGTCGGCCGCGGTGGCCATGACCGGATTGAAGTTTCGCGTGGTCTTGCGGTAGACCAGGTTTCCGTGGTGGTCGGCCTGGTAGGCTTTGACGAAAGCGACCTCGGCCCGCAGGGCACGCTCCATCACGTAGAGACGGCCGTCGAACTCGCGCACTTCCTTCCCTTCAGCCACCAGGGTGCCCACCCCGGTGGGGGTGAAGAAAGCGGCGATGCCGGCCCCTCCGCAACGAATGCGCTCGGCCAGGGTGCCCTGCGGATTCAGCTCGACGTCGATCTCGCCCGAGATCACCCTGGCTTCGAGCATCTTGTTCTCGCCGATGTAGCTGGAGATCATTTTGCGCACCTGGCCACTCTTGATCAAAAGGCCGATGCCGGCGCTGTCGACCCCGGCGTTGTTGCTGATGATGGTGAGGTTCTTCTGGCCCGATTGAGCCAGTGCTCGCACCAGGTTCTCGGGAATGCCGCACAGGCCGAAGCCACCCATCATGATCGTGCTGCCGTCGCGCACTCGAGCCAGAGCTTGCTCGAGGGTGCCAACTTTGTTCATCATTCCTCCACCTGGATGCTGCTGGAGCGGCTTCATAGCGCGGATCCGCCCGAAAATCGGGCCGACTCTTCTATGAGGTCGGACACAGATCCTTTCCCAACAGGGCGTTCCCCGAGCAGATGTTCTGCGGATTTTTTGCCGGATTGGCAGGGGTCTGGCAGGGATCTTCGCCTCGAAGGAGCGAATTGGTCCCCTTAAATTGAGCGACGACAAGAGCGGTCGCAAAAAATCAAGCCAGGAGCGCTCGATGGCCGAGAAACTGAGACGGAACGTAGGGGGCCGGTCCTGTGAGGTCCAGCTCTCCTTTGATTGCGGTGGGAACGGCTGGGTCGTGACGGTTCGGCACGAGGAACGCGTCATCGCCACCGGCCTGGGAGACTCTCGCGACGAGGTGCTCAACCGGGTTCTCAACGAGTTGCGGCAGCGCTTTCAGGGTGAGAGCCTGGTGCTGACCTGCAATCCTGAGATCTTTCTGGATCGGGGCGTACCCCTGGGAGAGCCGCTGAAGGCCGCCCGGGGCAAGCTGCCGCCGCGCGGCTGGCTCACTCGCTAGGCATCCACTCGCGCACGATGCTGTCGGTGTAGCCGCCGATCCATTTTCCGTCCGCCCCGTGCAGCGTCCAGTCGAAAATCCCTTCCTCGGGGATTTCCACCCGGGCGCCCGCGCACAACTCGGTGCAGTGCACCGGATGATTGCTCAGCAAGCCCACCAGAGACTCTCCGCGCCAGGACTCAAGCGTGACCCACATGAACTCAAGCCGATCCTCGTCGCCGTAGGGGAAGCCATACTTGACCATGGCGATCTCCCCCGGCTCGAGGCCCGCCTGGAATCGGCTCTTGAGCACCGGGAGCTCGTCCAGGGCACGCTTGTGGGCTTGCACGAGGAGGTCGCCTTCCACGTTGACCATAGTTTCCTTGCGACCCCACAGATCACCCAGCATCTGGTAATACCAGGTCTCAGGGACTTGCTCGACGTCGCCCGGGGGGTGCACGCTGAGAAAGTCGGCGCCGTCTTCTTCGTCGGAGGGATTGTAAGTGAGGCCGAGCAGGGTCGAGGTCGAGCTCGGCGAGTCGCCAGGCTTGCCGGCCAGGCTTTCGAGCAGCTCTCCAAGCGGGAGCCGGAGCTCGTCCTCCAGGACCAGCTCCGAGCCCGGGGTGCTGGCCGCCAGCCGTTGCAGGTAGCCGGCCAGGCCATTTACCACGTCGATCAGGTCGTTGGCCAGGGCCGGGGGGACGTCGGTGAGCTCGAGCTCGGGCAGGCCGAACTTGCACAGGCCCTTGGTGGTCATCCAACCCAGTCCTTCGGCCTCCACCGAGAAAGGTACGATGATGTGCTGGGCGATGCGCAACTGTCCGTTGACCTCGGGTGGTTTTTTGAGGGAAAGGCGCAGGGGATCGAAGCAGACCCCGTCCACGGCTTTGTCGAGCAGGGCATGGGCCAGGGCCAGGACGTTCCAGAGGGCCACCCCGTCGGAGGAGAAGTCGGAGGCCACGCAGGCGTGCGTGGCTGTCGTCAGCTTTTTGACCTGCTCCGCCGTTGCGCCGAACATGGACAACAGGTCGGGCGGAGGAATGGGAGGGCCCTCGGCGGCCGTCGTGACCGAAAGCTCCAACTGATCGCTGCGAGCCAGCAGGCGCTCGCGTAAAGGCGGTTGCACCTGACGTTCCACCCACTCGCGATGAAATCTGGCAATCTCCTCGGGTCGATAGGGTGGGCCCAGGGCCCGAAAGTAGACGCCCAGGACCAGCCCGGTCTCTTCGGGCAGCGGAATGCGGATCAGCTGGGCCGGCCTCCGTCTCCAGGGCGAGCCTGGAAAGCTCTTTCGGGAGCCATTTTCAGGTCCCAAATCAGCCCGATCCGCTCCAGAGCTCGAATCAGCATGTAGGTCATGTCGATTTCCCAGAACTTCAAACCGTGACGGGCTGAGGCGGGATAGGCGTGGTGATTGTTGTGCCAGCCCTCACCGAAAGTGAGCAGGGCCACCCACCAACAATTTGTGGAGCGGTCCGGCGTCTTATGGAGGCGATAGCCGAAGGTGTGGGCTGCCGAGTTGACCAGCCAGGTTGCGTGATAGACCAGGGTCAGCCGCACGAACATGCCCCAGACCACCCAGGGCCAGCCGCCCAGCTTGAGCAGGACGAAACCGAGTCCCACGGCTCCCAGAATGTAGCCCCGGTCGATCCAGCGAAAGACGGCGTCACTCTCAAGGTCTCGGGCCATGCGGGTGCGCAGGTCGGGATCGAGCTTGTGAGGCGGCTTGGAAAGCATCCAGCCCATGTGGGCCCACCAGAATCCTTTGTCGGTGCCGTGGGGGTCGCCGTCGCGATCGGCGTGGCCGTGATGCAGGCGGTGCACCGCCACCCACGCGATGGGGCCGCCCTGGCAGGCCATGGCCCCGCAGCACGTGGCCAGGTACTCCAACCATTTGGGACACTTGAAAGCGCGATGGGTCAGCAGCCGATGGTAGGCGAAGGTAATGCCCATGGCCGAGAGGACATAGAAGAAGACACAGACGGCAACCGCCGACCAGCTGAAGAAGAACGGAGCAAAGAGGGCCCCGAGGTGCACCGACCAGAGGGTGATGGCCGTGGGCCAGTCCCAGGGATGGGGAGGGCCGTCGTCGACGTGGGAATCGAGGATCTCGTTGGGGACAACCTCGAGGGTCTGTTTTTGCACCGTGTCCAACCTGCATCTCACTTTGCTAGCGGATATTTGCGAGGGTTATACCCGGCCGCATCGATCTCGGACAGTCCCGGCGAGAATTCTTTAGACGGCGCGGCGACGCCCGCCCCGGCCGGGCTTGCGATTCACGATACGATACATCGTCACCACTTTGCCTTTGCGCACGAAGCTCGTCGCCTTGACTCTGGGCTCCGAGGCCCGGTGAGCCGAGATGGTCCCTTCGACGAGCACCGCGTCCGAGTGGCGCTCGCGACGGCCCACCCGACCGGTCAACTGCTCGATCTCGGCAGGTCCGAAGTGGTCGGCGTCGGTGACGATGACCAGGTCGGCCATGGGAATGTCCAGCCCCGACCCCACCAGGTTGGTGGCCACCAGGATGGCCGGTTTGTGATCACGGAACTGGCGCATCATCGAGATGCGGTCCTCGCGCACCTGGCTGTTCCCGCGCCCGCGCATCCTTTTGCGATGCTCGTGCGAATCGGCCATGTCGCCGTGCAGCATGCTGACAGGCACCTGGAAACGGTCCTGCAGGTACTGGGCGATGACCGGAACGCGGGCTCGGGTTCGGCTGATGACGTAGATGCGACTGCCGTCGTCGAGGTGGCGCTGCAGCACCGGCAGTCCCCGGTCGATCTGGCTGAAGATGTTTTCGTTCCAACTGGCCGGAATGTGATGCACCTCGGTGGGGGGCGAGTCGAAGGGCATCTGCTTCATCTCGATGCGATTGTCCATGGCCCCTTCGCGCTTGAGGAACCTCCCCACGGCATCGGGCGTGGCGCTGGTGAACAGCACCTGGCAACGCAGCCCCGTGATGTGCTTGAGGTCTTCCTCTTCGTCGAAGGCGTTGACATCGTCCACCACCAGCAGGGCAGCGCTTTCCAGCATGGAGCGGTAGCTCGAATGCTGCAGCAGCATCGCGCTGCCGACCACGATGTGGATCTGGCCTTTCTCGACCCCTTCTTTGATCTCGCGGCGCTCGCGGGGAGGCACGCCGCCATGCATCTGGGCAATATCAAGGTCGGTGCTCTCGAGCCGGTCGAGCATATACTGGAACTGTTGCCGGGCCAGGTCTCGGGTTGGCACCAGGATGACCACGGCGCGACCTTCCTCGAGCACGCGCCGGACCGCGGTCCGGAAGAAGACTTCGGTTTTGCCCGATCCGGTGGGAGCCACCAATAAGAGCCTCTGCTCGCCGCGGCGGAGGCGGTCGAGCAGGGTGTCGATGGAGTTGGACTGGTCGTCGGTGAGCGTGAAGCTCTCGCCGGGCTGAATCAGCTCGCTGGCGACGGCCACTTGCTGTACGTTTTCTTCGATCTGTTTCCAGGTTTTTTGCAGGTTCATGTCGAGGAGGGAGTATAACGCTTCAAGTCCGTCTTGTCCAGAACGGCTCCTTAGAAGGCTCGGAAGAAGATGGTCGCGGACGTTGCCGACCCGGCCCCGCGCGACAAAGTTGCCCCTGGCACAGGAAAAGCTGGAAAACATGTCAAACTCGCCGCCCAGTCGTGGGTATCAGGTCGATCAAAGAGACCATTCGTGTCATCTTGTTGACCACAACCTACCGTCTCGAAGGCGACATCCATGTGGCTCCGGGCGGTCGGCTGTTGGACGAAGTCAACAAGGAGCGCGATTTCATTCCGGTGACGAACGCCACCGTGTATGACCTGTCCGGTGATGAAGCGCTGGATACCTTAGATTTCATCGCCGTGAACAAGTCGCTGGTTGTGATGATCGCGCCTGCCGCGGCTCGCTAATGTGCTCGCACTTTGGTCTGGCACATTAGCACAATCTAACGAACGCGCCGGAACTGCGTTCCTGCGCGTTGTAAGGTGCAAGACCAAAGGCCTTGCACTTTAGACAGAGAGGAAGTTCCCGGCTTTGATCGTACGCTACCTCGGCCACGCTTGTTTCTGGGTGAACACGGGTAAGTCCACCTCGGTGATCCTTGACCCTTACGCCGATTACATCCCTTACCAGTTTCCTCCGCTCGAGTCTGACATCGTGGTCTGCTCGCACGAGCATCGCGATCACTCGGCCTCTTTTCGGGTGGGCGGCAACCCGGTGGTGGTCAAGCGCACGGCCGAGTTCGAGTCCGAGTTCGAGGTGCCGGTGGCCCGCACCGGGGAGACGCTGACCTTCGTGGGCGTGCCCACCCATCACGATTCCTACTCGGGTCGAAAGCGCGGACCCAACACGGTCTGGCACTTTTATCTCGAAGGCGTGCATTTCTGCCACCTGGGCGACCTCGGTCACCTGCTCACCGACCCCCAACTGGCCCGCATTGGGAAAGTGGATGTTCTGTTCGTACCGGTGGGAGGCAAGGAGACGATTGACCCCACCGAGGCCATCCTGGTGATGAACCAGCTCAATCCGCGACTGGTCTTTCCGATGCACTACCAGACTCCGGCCATTGAAGACCATGCCCTGTGTGAGTTCACGCTGGAGGATTTCACCAGTCGTTGCAGCAACGTAGAGGATGCTGCAACCATGGCCATGGAGGTCGATCTGGCGCGGCTCCCCACCTCGACAAAAGTGGTGATCTTAAAGCATGAGTGAGAGCATCCGCTACATCTTCGTGACCGGGGGAGTGGTGTCGTCCATCGGCAAGGGCATCGTGGCTGCTTCTCTGGGCACGCTGATGAAGGCGCGCGGATTGAAGGTCACCATCCAGAAACTCGACCCTTACATCAACGTCGACGCCGGCACCATGAACCCGTATCAGCACGGCGAGGTCTACGTGACCGACGACGGAGCCGAGACCGACCTCGACCTGGGTCACTATGAGCGCTACATCGACGAGAGCCTGGGCAAGAGCAACAACATCACCACCGGCAAAGTCTACGGGGCGGTCATCGAGCGCGAGCGCCGGGGCGACTATCTGGGCGACACCGTGCGGGTGATCCCTCACATCACCGGCCAGATCAAGCGCTCGGTGCTCGATGTGAGTCACGAGAGCCAGGCCGACGTGGCCATCGTCGAGGTGGGCGGCACCGTGGGTGACATTGAGGGCTTGCCGTTCCTGGAGGCCATCCGTCAGTTCAAGTATGACGTGGGTCCCGAGCGGGTGCTCTACGTCCACGTCACCCTGGTGCCCCACATCGGGGCCGCCGGAGAGCTGAAAACCAAGCCCACCCAGCATTCAGTCAAGGAGCTGCGGGCCATCGGGATCCAGCCCGACGTGATCATCTGTCGCACCGAGAAGAATCTATCCGACGACATGATTGCCAAAATTTCCCTCTACACAGACGTTCCCCGCGACTCGGTGTTCGCTTCGCGCGATGTCTCGAGCATCTACGAGGTTCCCATCCGTCTGGAGAAGCAGGGTCTGGGCGATCTTGTGGTTCGCCGTCTTGGCTTACCAGCCAACACGCCCGACCTGGAGACCTGGAAGGGCATGCTCAAGAAGCTGAAAAAGCCGCCCGAGACGGTGCGCGTCTGCGTGGTGGGCAAGTACATCGAGCTGAAGGACGCCTACTTGTCCATCGTGGAGGCCATTCAGCACGGAGCCATCGCCAACGACATCGGGGTGGAGATCATGCGCGTCGACGCCAGCCACCTCGAGGAGGGGCAGGAAGAGGCCGAGGCCGCCCTCAAGAGCTCGCACGGCATTCTGGTGCCGGGCGGCTTCGGGGCCCGCGGCATCGAGGGCAAGATCAAGGCCATCCAGTATGCCCGTGAGAACAAGATCCCTTATCTTGGTATCTGCTACGGCATGCAGTGGGCCGTGGTGGAGTTCGCCCGCAACGTGCTGGGCTGGACCGGGGCCCACTCCACCGAAGTGGAGCCCCATTCGCCCTATCCGGTGGTCTGGGAGATGAAGGACCAGAAGGGCGTCAAGAACCTGGGCGGCACGATGCGCCTGGGCGCTTACACCTGCCGGCTGCGCAAGAAGACTCGCGCCTGGTCGGCTTATCAGGTGCAAGAGTTGCACGAGCGGCACCGTCATCGCTTCGAGTTCAACAACAAGTTCAAGATGGATCTCGAGGACGCCGGCCTGGTCATCAGCGGCATCAACCCGGACCGCGACCTGGTCGAGATCGTGGAGCTCAAGGACCACCCCTGGTTCGTGGCCTGCCAGTTCCACCCCGAGTTCCGCTCGCGCCCGCTGCGGGCCCACCCGCTCTTCCGCGAGTTCGTGGGGGCGGCGCTGCAGATTCACCGCGCCGGCACGGTGCCGAACCTGCCCCGGGTGCCCCGGGCCGAGAGCGTCTCGGTGGAAGTCTAAAGTGCAAGGCCTTTGGTCTTGCACTTTACAACGCGCTGGAACGCAGTTCCGGCGCGTTCCTCAGATTGTGCTGATGTGCCAGACCAGAGTGCGAGCACATTAGAAGTCCGGCCGCAAACCCCCTCGTGGGCGGCCGGACTTCCAGCACAATATGTTTGTT
>QWHO01000308.1 GCA_021404945.1 bacterium CPR1 | reverse complement strand
AAAGTTGACCAGTGGTTGACTCGAGCTCGGCTCAACGGGAAAGCTCCTTGAGGCGCTGGGTAATGTTGTCCAGGCTGGTTTTGTAGAAAGTGTCCGAGAGGTTCTCTTCCACCTTGCGATAAGCGTGCATGACGGTGGTGTGGTCCTTGCCGCCGAATTGAAGTCCTATTTCGGGATAAGAAGCCCCGATCATCTCCTTACAAAGGTACATGGCAACCTGTCGGGGACGAACAACGCGCTGGTCACGTCTTTTCCCGAGAATGTCGGCCAGTGTGATGCCAAAATATTCAGCTACGATTTCCTGGATCGAGCGGATATCCAGGATCTGGACCGGAGAGTCGCTGAGCAAGCCCTGAAGCGCCTCCATTGCCAGAGTCAAGTTGACGGGTTTTCGCTGCAGCGAGCTATAGGCCACAACCCTTGTCAAAGCCCCCTCGAGCTCGCGAATGTTGGAGGGAATCTTTTCGGCAATGAGGGCCGTTACGTCATGAGGTATCGGAACGCCGCATTTTTCGGCCTTCTTGCGCAAGATGGCCGTGCGAGTTTCCACGTCAGGAGGCTGAATGTCAGCGATCATGCCCCATTCGAAACGAGAGCGGAGCCGGTCCTCAAGAGTTGGGATTTGCTTGGGAGGGCGATCGCTGGATATGACAATCTGTTTGTAGGCCCCGTGGAGCTCGTTGAAGGTGTGAAAAAACTCCTCTTGTGTGCGTTCCTTGTTTGCCAGAAATTGGATGTCATCGACCAGCAAGACATCGACGTTGCGGTACATCCTCCGAAACTTGTTCATTTGAGCCTCGGAGATGGAGTCGATCATCTCATTGGTGAAGCGTTCCGCTGACATATAGACGACTCGGGCCTTCCGGCGCTTTTGCAGAACAGCGTGACCAATGGCATGCATGAGGTGCGTTTTGCCTAAACCCACTCCCCCATAGATAAACAATGGGTTGTAGGCTTTGGCGGGACTGTCAGCGACTGCCCTGGCCGCAGCTGCGGCCAGGTTATTTCCACTGCCCTGGATGTAAGCATCAAAGGTGTAGCGGGGATTCAAAAGGAGATCATCGGCGCGCTCGGGCTCGCTGTCTCGAGTTTCGGGACGATGCTCAGAGGCCTGCTCGCCTCCTTCATTGCGTAGCGCTACAAATTCGACCAGAAAATCCTCGCCGGTGACCTTCCGAAGAACAGTCCGGACGATCTCGCGATTTTGAGTCTTGGCTAGAAAGTCGCGGGAAAAAGGCCCGGTAACGCCAACCTTGAGGAGGTTGCCATCCACTGAAAGCGGTCGACTGCCCTGCAGGGAGTTGTGCACCGGTGAGTCCAGCGTGCTCTCCAGAACGTCCAAGCAGTTGGACCAGATTGGGTAAAAGTCTGTTGTCGGGCTGTCCTTGCCGGACATAGGGCGGTCGGCCTCCTGAAGCTTCTACTGGTTCCCGTGCTGCCTGAGCGGTCCCGTAGGGTTGCTCCAGGCCAGGGTCGGATCGGAGCAACCCGGTGTAACGACGGGATTTCCACGAGAGTTAGCGGGCTTCGGGTGGCCAGAATGGGATTCCTACCGAAACATGACCGAAACCAAATCCACATTTTCCACAGAGTTATTCACTGTCTGTGGAAAACTTTCGAAGGTGGCGGCAGGATGAGTCTTGGGTGATCTGGCTCAAACGCGCTTTCGGATTCCATCCATCCTTAACTTTCGTGGGATGAAGCAGAATCGGTCTCGAGCCGATGGGAAGAAATCCCTTTCTGACAGTTTTCTCTGGGTTTTCCACAGACTTTCCCACAGCTGGGGAAAAGTGGTCTCAAGTTGACAGTCACGACGGTCGGACGTATACTCTCGGGGCCTACGGGCCTTTTTTCTTTTTATCCATTTTGGAGGAGCTATGAAACGCACCTATCAGCCGAAGAAGCGGACGCGCAAAACAGAGCACGGCTTTTTCAAGAGGATGGCCAGCTCGAGTGGACGCCGTGTGCTGTCAGCCCGTCGCCGCAAGGGACGAAAGCGTCTGTCACTTTAGGTTGGAGACCTTGAAGAAGGCCCGGGATTTCGACCGGGTCTTTCGCCAGGGACGAGCTTGGAGCGGGCCCGAGTTTTCAGTCATTGTCTATCGGCGTCAGCGGGGCACGGGAAGGGTCGGGTTCTGCGTCAGCAAGAAGCTTGGTGGAGCCGTTCAGCGCAACCGTTTGCGCCGCCGGTTGCGGGAGGTTTACCGTTTGAGCAAGGAGAAGCTTGCGGCGCGATGGGATCTGGTGATTCTGGCCCGCAGCCCCGCGATGACGGCGACCTACCGACAACTGGAGGAGCTGTTTGTGCAACTGGTTCGCAAGGCTCAGATTCTGAAAGAACCTGGCCCATCCGAACTGCCGAAGTCTTGATTCGCATGTACCAGAGGGTTTCTCGCCATACGCCTGCAATGTGTCGTTTTCATCCGACGTGCTCGGAGTATACCCGCCAGGCCGTTGTCAAGTACGGGGTCGTGCGAGGCAGTTGGATGGGTTTTCGGCGTATCTTGCGCTGCCATCCTTGGCATCCGGGCGGCTCGGATCCGGTGAGCTGACATGCGCGAGCTCGAATCGGGGCTGATCTGGGTCTTACAGCAGCTGTATCAGGTAACCGACGACTGGGGCTTGGCCATCATTGGTTTTGCTATTCTGATCAAGGTCCTGCTCTATCCACTGACTCAGAAGACTTACAAGTCCATGAAGGATATGCAGCGAGTCCAGCCTGAGATGGAAAAGCTTCAGAAACTGTACAAAGGTGACCCTGAGAAGCTTCACACCGAGACGATGGCCCTCTACAAGCGGCACAAGGTGAATCCACTGAGTGGTTGCCTCCCGGTCTTATTGCAGATGCCCGTGGTTATCTGTATCTGGGGTGCGATTACCCACCAGCCAGAAATTTTTGAGAAGGCCTATTTCCTCTGGATTCACCCTGGTCCCTTGCAGAATTTGTTTCCAGAATTGGTAGCCAGCAGCCTGGCCGGGCGTGACTTGCCCATGCTGATCTTCTATGCCCTGACCATGTATTTGTCGCAAAAGCTGACCCCATCCCAGAGCTCCGGGCCTATCAATCAGGGAATGCTAGCGATTTTCATGACAGGAATGATTACTTACGTCGCCTGGGTGGGTAAGTTTCCCTGCGCCATGCTCTTGTACTGGAGCGTTTTTACTTTCCTGACCCTGGCTCAGCAAGCTTTTATCATGCGGTCGTCGGACAAGCCAGCCCCCGACCAGAACGCCTGAACCATAGAAACGTTCCTAATCCGAGAGGGAGGGTTGATCAATGCCTGAAGAATTTGATGTGGAAGAGGAGTATGAAGCGGAGGCTCCTGCTCGAAACTCGACGCGCGTGAGCGCTCCACGCGAGGCGGATTTTGAAGATGAGGAAGAAGACCCTGTTGCTGACCTTCTCTACGACATCCTTGATCTCATGGGCTTTGACGCCGACATCGAGTATGAAGAGCGCGAGGATCATGTACGCTATCATATCGAGGGCCCTGAGTTAGGCGCTTTGATCGGTCGTCACGGCAGCACCCTTGAAGCGATGCAGTTTCTGGTGGGCGTGATCAACGCCCGCAAGAAACTTGTCGATTACAAGGTCGTTTTGGATGTCGAGGGCTACCGCGATCGCCGGGAGCGTCAACTGCGCGATCTTGCCCGGCGCTCTGCGGCGCGAGCTCAACGTGAGGGACGAAAGGTGGTGTTGGCCCCTATGCCGGCTGGAGACCGTCGGGTCATCCACCTGGCCCTGGCTGATCATCCGCGGATTCGCACCTATTCCGAGGGAGAAGAGCCGGACAGGTGTGTGGTGGTGTCCCCCGGCTCCAAGGACCTCTGACCCGGGAGACCATCGTCGCTGAGGCGACCCCCCCTGGCGAGGGAGGAATCGCCATCATACGCCTGAGTGGGCCTTTGGCGCCAGCCATCCTCAGCCAGATCTTTCGTGGCAATCAGCCGGTCGAGCAGTGGGCTGGTCATCGGCTCTACGCCGGTTGGCTCGTTGACGAGCTCGGGCAGCCCCTGGACGAGGCTATGGCTGTGTGGATGCGTGCCCCGCGCAGCTACACCCGTGAGCACGTGGTCGAGCTTCAGGTGCACGGGAGCCCGCTGGTTGTTCGAGAGGCCATCCATCTGTGTTGCGCGGGCGGGGCTCGGCCTGCTCGTCCGGGTGAATTCACCCTGAGAGCCTTTTTGAACGGGCGGCTGAGTCTGGCTCAGGCCGAAAGCGTGGCTCAGGTGATTGCCTCTGAGTCCCGTGCTGCACTTCAAGGTCATGTGAGTGATCTTGGCGGCCGGTTCTCACGCCTGGTGGAGCAATTGCGCCTGGATCTGCTGGACTGGCTCTCACGACTGGAGGCCGAACTCGACTTTGGTGATGAAGTTGCGGCCGAGCCCCAGGAAGCGAATGAAGCGCGTTTGCTCGGTCTGCGTCAACGAGTGTCCCGCCTGCTGGAGGGGGGCGAGGAGGGGCGCATCGCCCGGCGCGGGGTCCAGGTCGCCCTGGTGGGCCCTCCCAATGCTGGCAAGTCGACGCTGCTCAATGCCTTGCTCGGCACCAGGCGAGCGCTGGTTTCCCCTCATCCAGGAACGACCCGCGATCGACTCGAGGAAACCCTGCGGGCTGCCGGGCGAACCTTTAGATTGGTGGATACGGCCGGAATTCGGGAAACCGAAGATCCGATCGAGTCGATGGGGGTGGCCTTGACTCGGGCGACGGCCGAGGAATCTCATTTGCGCCTCCTGGTACTGGATGGGTCGTGCTCTCTCCCGCCCCTTGATCCGAAGGTTTGGAACCCTGACCTGGTCGTTCTTAATAAGTGCGACCTGGAGGCTGCTCTGCCGGTCGAGGAAGTTGTTTCCTGGGCCTGCGCCCCGGCCCTGTCGGTCAGCGCACGTGAAGGCGAGAATCTTGAGAAACTTTTAGAGCTTCTCTCCGAGCGTGCGGGACGAGTCGGTCAGGGCAGTGAGTTGGAGTACTTTTTGACAGAGAGGCAACGAGCCGCACTTCATGTGGTATCCTCCCATCTGGAGGAACTGGATGCTACCTTGAGGTCCGGGCTTTCGGCCGAGTTTCTTTGCCTCGATCTTCGGGCCGCTTCGCAGGCTCTGGGCGAGATTCTCGGTCTGGAGATCAGCGAGGAGATCCTGGAACGCATCTTTTCGACGTTCTGTTTGGGAAAGTGAATTTGTTTCACGTGAAACGAGAGATCCTTCGGTGACTAAATTTAGTCGGGTCGTGGTTGTAGGCGCAGGACACGCCGGTTGTGAGGCGGCCCTGGCCTGTGCCCGTATGGGACTCAGTACCATCGTGCTGACGAGTAGTCGGACCCACATCGCCCGCATGCCCTGCAATCCTTCCATCGGTGGACCGGCCAAGGCTCAACTCGTGCGAGAGGTGGATGCCCTGGGCGGGGAGATGGCCCGGGTGATCGATCGCACTCATCTGCACATTCGCATGCTGAACACGGGCAAGGGCCCGGCCGTCCAGGCTTTGCGCGCCCAGGCCCATCGGCCTGCGTACTCCGAGGCCATGCAAGAGGTTTTGATCAGCCAAGAACGCGTGACCATCTTCCAGGACCTGGTCCTGGAATTGCGGACCCGTGGGGATCGAGTGGTTGGTCTGGTCGGCAGCTCAGGTTGTCTTTACCGCTGCGATGCCGTCGTCCAGTTTGCCGGGGGGCGTTCGGGCGAGCCGCCGGCAAACGGTCTGGCTTCTTGTCTGAGGTCCATGGGTCTCCAGATGGGTCGATTGAAGACCGGCACCACCCCGCGTGTCCATCGCGATAGCGTCGACTTTGGGAGTCTGGAGCGTATCGAGCCAAGTTCCGTCCCATTGACCTTTTCCGAGCTTTCTCCTCGCCAGCTGCCAGCTCGCCAACTCGCTTGCTTCTTGACACGCACCAGTCCGCGGACGCGCGAGATCATTTTGAGCAATCTTGATCGTTCTCCCCTGTTTGGGGGGCAGATTCAGGGCACGGGACCGCGTTACTGCCCCTCCATCGAAGATAAGATGGTTCGCTTTCCTGATCGCACGACTCATCAGGTCTGGGTTGAGCCCGAGGGTTTCGACGTGCCTGAGGTCTACCTGCAGGGTGTGTCTACCAGTCTTCCTCTAGACGTTCAGCACGAGATCGTCCGCTCTTTGCCTGGATTGGAGCAGGCGGTCATCATCCGCCCGGGTTATGCCGTAGAGTACGACTATGTTCTTCCGACTCAGCTTCTGCGCACCCTCGAATGCCGGGCCTGGAAGGGCCTGTTCCTGGCAGGCCAGATTAACGGGACGTCGGGTTATGAGGAGGCCGCCGCGCAGGGGATTCTGGCCGGGATCAACGCAGCCCTTCGAGCGGAAGGGGGGGATCCTGTCAGCATCGGTCGGGATCAGGGCTATCTTGGGGTGCTGGTGGATGATCTGGTGTGCCGGGGCACTTTGGAGCCCTACCGCATGCATACTTCCCGGGCTGAATATCGGCTTTTGCTTCGTCAGGATAATGCGGATCAGCGCCTGACTTTGCTGGGGCGTCGGGTTGGACTGGTCGATCAGCATCGCTGGGCGGTCTTTCAGGCCAAGCAGAGCGCCATAGAGTCCGAGCTTGCTCGCCTGCAGCGAGAGCGTGTCAGTGGGAGGGTGGAGTCTGATCTGTCCGAGTGGATGGGTCAGTCGGTGCAAGCCGGGCAGAAATTGGAGGAGTTGGTTGCCCGCCCCGGTTTCTCTCTGGCACGCCTGCGAAGTTTTCAGGGTCTTCCAGAGCTTGATCCGCGGGTCGTGGAGCAAGTTGAGATCAGCCTGCGCTATCAGGGATATCTGCGCCGACAGCAGGCCGAGGTCGAGCGTTTGCAGAGCCTGGAGGCTCGGGCTTTGCCAGTCGATCTTGATTATGCGAGAATTGCCAGCCTGTCGGCCGAAGCCCGCGAAAAGCTTGAGACGGTGAGGCCCTCGACTCTTGGCCAGGCCTCTCGGATACCTGGTATTACGCCCTCTGACTTGTCTTTGCTGATGGTCACCTTGAAGCAGTGCCAGACAGTTTAGCCAGCGAGTTGGCGAAGGGCATTGGTGAGCTTGGCCTTGAGCTCGCGCCTTCGGTGCTGGACCGTCTGCTCGACTATCGAGCTCGAGTGGACGCCTCTCCAGTCGGGTTGACGGGTCTGCGCGACCCCCACGACCAGTTGCGCGAGCTCATCGTGGACTCGCTGGCGGCTGCACCTCACCTGCCGCAAGGGCTGGTTGTCGACCTCGGATGCGGGGCCGGGGTTCCGGGCATTCCTCTGGCTCTGGCCTGCCCGACGACGACCTGGTGGTTGGTTGAGTCCAACCGCCGGAAGGGTGGTTTCGTGCGACAGGTGCTCGGGCCGTTGGGACTCGAGGGAAGAGCCCAGGTACTTTGTGAGAGGGCGGAAACGCTGGGGCACGATTCCGCTCGACGAGGTCGGGCCCAGGCCTGCGTCGCCAAGGCCCTGGCTCCACTGCCTGTTCTCATCGAGCTGGGGTTGCCCTTGTTGGGTCGCGGTGGGCTTTTGCTGGCATTTAAGGGGCCGGCTGGACTCGAGGAGCAGAGAGCCTCCGCGAAGGCTTTGAGGGAGCTTGGGGGCGAGTTGGAGGAGCCGATCGGCTATGACCTCGAGGGCCGCGTTCGCTGGCTGTGCCGTGTGCGCAAGGTGGATCGCACACCGACTTGCTACCCGCGACGTCCAGGAATGCCGGCTCATCAGCCCCTGTAGATCCTCGAGGGCCTTTGTGTATCGAAGGGGCTACGGTTTGCGGCTGGACCTCAGCTGTCGGGGGCTATGTCGGCCAGGGCGCTGGTGACTGCACCGGCGCTCTGGAAGCGTTTTTCTGGATTCTTCTCGAGCAGTTTCAGGAGAATCGGCCAGAGACCGGGAGGCAGGCTCAGACTCGGGTGGGGATCGGGCACCGATGTCTTCCGATGCATCTTGAGGGTCTCGATCGCAGTGGGCCCTACGAAGGGCGGATGGCCGTGCAACATTTCGAAGAGGACACAGCCAAGACTGTACAGGTCAGAGCGGGAATCGGCCGAGGCCGGGTCGTTGATCCGCTCCGGAGCCAGATATTCGGGTGTACCCAGGGAGAGAGCCTTGGTTCTCTTATGAGTGATGCGCGATTGCACGGTTGAGATACCAAAGTCCATTACTTTGACTCGTTTCTGGCGAGTGACGAAGATGTTTCGTGGAGAGATGTCGCGGTGGGTAACCCCGCGGTGATGGGCCCAATCGAGCGCGTCGGCGATAGATCGGGTGATGCGGGCCGCCTCTTGGGCCGGGAGTCGACCCCGGCTGCGAATGATACTTCGCAGGTCCTGGCCGTCGAGATACTCCATGACGAAGTACGGGATCTTCTTGTAGCCACCAGCTTGGTACTGTCCCACCTCCAGGACGGCCACGATGCTCGGGTGACGCAAGGTCTCTCCGATGGAAGCTTCATGGTGGAAGGTGGCGACGAATTCTTTGGAATTCAGCAGATCGGCGTGGGGAATCTTGATAGCCAGTGTATGACCTTCGTCGTCGGTGGCTCGATAGACGGTTGCAGTTCCTCCGTCGGCGATAATCTCTCCGAGCACATACTTCCCCAGTTTGTTGCGTTGAGGGAGCGGTGCCCGCACAGGTGGGCCATTGGAATCTTGAGAGGCAGTCTTGCGTCGGGAACTGATCCAGACGGCTCCCCCCAGAGCAGCCAGGACGGCTCCCACCCCGATTGCGACTTCGTTCAGCTGGTGCTCCCCCGACTGGCGTCGATCTCCGCCTGAGTGGGGCCGATCAGCATGGGCTCAGTCAGGTCGACCTTCAGAGTTCGTTCGATCAGGCGGATGGTCAGCCCGCTCAGAATCTCCACTTCGTCCTCCACGTTCAGGGGCAGTTCCTGACCGGCCTTAATCTCCTGCGAGTTGAGGCGGGCCGGGGCTTCCTTGTGCTGGTGCCGATAGTAGGCCCCGTTGGCGTCGACGCGCACGACGGCATGGCTGGGGCTGAGACGACGATCGTCAATGCGCAGGTCGCTCTCGGTGCGATAGCCCAGAACATTCTCTTGGCGCAGCAAGGGCAACTCCTGGTCTTGGAAAGCGATGGAGAGACGGTCGGCGCGGCTTTGAATCGGAGAATTCTCGTAGCGAACAACTGTCCGGCCCAGAACGAATCGGTCGCCGCTGACGGCATAGGACTCCTCGCCGGGGGTCAAGAGATCCCAGTTGTGGGTGATCCGCACTGTTTCGTCCGTATTGCGAACGACCAGCCGGTCAGGCTCGAAGTCGATCTCCAGGCGACCCGCCGTTTTGTCGGGGAGCGAGATCAGCGGTGCTGGCTCGCCGCCGGCCTTGCCAATTGAAAGAGGTGCGGTCAATTTCTCTGGACGGACCCACACATGGGATCCCCGCAAAGACCCGGAGAGGATTCGTATCTTGTGCGGCTCTTCTGCTTCAAGAACGGGATCATGGTCGGGGTGGAGTTGGGCCAGGAGGGGGTGGACCGAGTCGAGTTGACCGTTCTCCTGGGCCTCGGTGCACCGTCCTGCTCCCACTGTGTCGCAGCAAAGGAAGACAACTTTGCCGCAGACCAGAAGATCGTCCTTGAACAGGGCAAAGTGCGCGTCGGTTCCAACCACCCACTCGCTGGTCAGAGCCTCCTGGCTGCGGATCACCAGCGGTCGCTCACCTCGTTTGGATTCAATGAATAGTTGGGAGCCCTGGTGGAGCACGGTCGCACGTACATCGCCGATGCTGGGAACATAGATTCCAGGTCGGGTCGTGGTTTCGGCGGGAGGCTCGCACAGCATCAACTGGGTGTAATTGAGCGGGTACAACTCGCCCCGGGAGGGCCCTAGAAGGGCCACGAGATAATAGCCGCTGTCGGGGATGAACTCGGGGGCCGCCTCTTCAACCGGGGCTTCTCGGGGGTCCACCTGCCGGACTTCGAGGACGAGACGACCGAGCTTGATCTTGTCGCCGGCCTGGAGAAGCTGGGGCTGGTCCATGTCCGTCCCGTTTAAGATCGTGTGGTTTGTGCGCGAGCGATGGATCAAAAGGAAGCGATGCTTTCGCGGATCCCACTCCAGTACGGCATGAACGCGGCTGACGGTTGGCTCAGGAAAGGCCAGCACGCCGGGTTGGGCTTCGTCTCCCGGGTCGTGCCGCCCCAGCGTCACGCGGTTGCGATTGAGATAGTGCCGGCCGCCTTGACCGCCTCCTTCGATCACAACCAGCTCAAACCTGGAATCAAGTGCTTCAGCCATGCGGGTGCCATCCCTCCGGGCCAAGGTGTTCCTACTTTCTAATCAGTTTCCTGCCCTGACGGGGATGTCTATCCTGAAGGTAATTCAAGTTCACTGGAGAAAGTTTCACGTGAAACCAGGTCCCTGGAGGTAGTAGATATGGCCAAAATCATTGCAATCACGAACCAGAAGGGTGGAGTGGGAAAGTCGACCACGGCGGTTAACCTGGGGGCTGCACTGGCCCGCTCTGGAAGCCGTGTTCTGGTTGTGGACGTCGATCCTCAGGGAAACACCACCAGTGGACTTGGTGTGAGCAAGAGCACCCTGGAATGTTGCATCTATGACGTGTTGCTCGACCAGTGCCCTCCAGGGCAAGCGATCCGCAGGATTCGGGACAATCTCGACATTTTGCCGGCCACCTTGCGTCTGGCTGGGGCTGAGATCGAGATGGTCTCGGTGGTGGCGCGCGAGCAACGATTGGCTCGGGCGTTGATGCGTGTGGAATCGGCCTACGACAAGATCTTGTTAGACTGTCCCCCCTCGCTCGGGATTTTGACGATGAACGCGCTGTCTGCCGCCACCGAGGTGCTGGTCCCCATTCAATGCGAGTTCTATGCCCTGGAAGGGATCACTCAATTGATGAACGTGGTCGAGTTGGTGAAGGCCCACGTAAACCCGGCGCTCAAGATCGGTGGCGTTCTTTTGACTCTGCACGACAGTCGCCTGAACCTGTCCGAGCAGGTTGCCGAGGAAGTGCGTCGTCACTTCGGCGAGCGCGTTTTTGCCACGGTCATTCCGCGGAATGTCAAACTGGCCGAGGCGCCGAGCTTTGGTCAGTCTGTGCTGGATTACGATTTTTCATCACGAGGGGCTCAGGCCTATCTCGAACTTGCCAGGGAGGTGTTGGCTCGTGAAAAAACAGGCTCTGGGGCGCGGCTTGTCGGCGCTCTTGCAGGATAGTACGGAGACCCAGTCGGCAGCCCAGGGGGCGGTCTCGGAAATTTCCCTGGAGCTATTGCGGGAGAATCCGCTCCAACCCAGACGGCGTTTTGATGAAGAAAAGCTGCAAGAGCTCGCAGCTTCGATACGGGAGTATGGGGTCGTTCAGCCAGTGGTGGTTACCCGAGAGGGCGACGGCTTCCGTCTCGTGGTCGGGGAACGTCGTTGTCGGGCCGCGCGCATGGCCGGGTTGAGCACCATCCCCGCGCTCATTCGCGAAATGGCAGGTCCCAGATTGCTTGAAGTCGCCCTGATCGAGAATATCCAGCGCGACGATCTCAATCCGATCGAGGAGGCTCAGGCTTACGCCTTCTTGCTGCGCGAACACGAATGGACTCAGGAGGAACTCGCCAATCGGTTAGGCCGCTCACGCCCGGCCGTCACCAATGCGCTGCGGCTGCTGGCATTACCCGAGCCAGTCAAGCTCGATCTTGAGCAGGGAGTGCTCAGCTCCGGTCACGCTCGAACCCTTCTGTCGCTCGATACTGAGCACAAGCAGATGGAGGCCTGGTCGGCCATGCGCAAGCTGTCTTGCTCAGTTCGCCAGGCTGAAGCCATGGTGGCCAACTGGGTTCGACCGATAAGGAACGGCTCCAAGCGGGCCAGCCTCACCCCTGACTGGATCGACATCCAGGCGCATCTCGAGCACAAGTTAGGCAGTGTTGTGCGCATTCGTCCGCGGGCCAAAGGCAGGGGGCACATCGAGCTGGCGTATTCTAATGCTGACGAGCTCGAGCGTCTGGTGGAGTTGTTGATCTACCTCGGGGAGAGGCTCGAGCCTCCGGTCCGTGCATCGCTGATGTAGGTTTCGCCGCATAGACGTTGCCAGGTAACGCGCGGTTCGAGGTCCAACAGAGGAGTGGCACGGGCGTGATGCGATGGCGTTCTTTTCGGAAGCTCGGGCGAGGGACTGTGGGTCATCGAGAGGGCCCGGGCGCTCGGCTGCGAAGACTTGCTGGTCATGTCTACGGTTTCCTTGTTTCGCAGATGGCGTTCCCAGCGTTTTCAGGATCTGGTTGGCCAGGAAGCTGTCGTTCAGACACTGCGCAATGTTCTGAGCAGCGGCTCCCCGGCTCGCGCGTATCTTTTCTGCGGCCCTCGAGGCACGGGGAAGACCAGTTCGGCACGCATTTTTGCCAAGGCTTTGAACTGCGAGCGTGGGCCGAGTTTTGACCCCTGTAACGAATGCTCCCTCTGCCGGCAGATCACAGAGGGTTCATGTCTTGACGTGCTTGAGATCGACGCCGCGTCCCACACCCAGGTGGAAAAGATTCGAGATTTCATCGTCGACAAGGTGCATTTTTCTCCGGTCTCGGCTCGCTTTAAGGTGTACATCATCGACGAGGTCCACAAGCTCAGCGGGGCGTCCTTCAATGCCCTGCTCAAGACCCTGGAAGAGCCACCCTCGCACGTCGTTTTCATTCTGGCTACCACGCACCCGCATGAGGTGCTTCCAACCATCCTGTCCCGCTGTCAACGTTACGATTTCCGAGCACTCCCGCTGGCTCAAATTCGCCAGCATGTTCTGGGCGTAGCCTCGGCTGAGGGACTGAGCCTGGACGCGGATGCTGCCAACCTGGTGGCTCGGGCGGCCGACGGCTCACTTCGCGACGCTCTGGTCTTTCTTGAGCAGTGTGTGGCTTACGCTGGGAGCAGCGTATCGAGAGAGCAGGCTGAGTCGATCCTGGGCCTGGTCGGGATCGAGCAGATGGAGCATTTGACGCTGGCCCTGTCAACGGGAGGAGCCGGTCAGGCGCTCGATCTGCTGAGGGTGTTGGCCGAGCGGGGTCTGGATCTTAAGCGATTGCTCTGTTCCTTTCAAGATGTTCTGCGGACTTTGCTGTTGCTGCAGGCCGGGGCCCGCGATAGCATGCTCGAGCAACGGCTCGAGCACGAGCGCGACTCACTCGAGCGACTTGCGAGGAGCATCGGGCGTGGCCAGGTGATGGCCTGGTTGAGGCTCAGCCTCGAGATGGCCGAGCAAGCGCGGGAGTTTTCCGACCTTCTGATGCTGTGGGAGATTTACCTGGTCAGGATGGCCTGTCCTGAGCTCGATACAGGGATGGAGGCCCTGCTCGCCCGTGTCGACCGCTTGGAGCAGGGCGCACGTTCGACCGAGACGGGCCATTCGGTCGAGAGTCGTCCGTTGGAGCGGCCTGCAGCTGCGGTCGAGAGTCGTCCGGTGGAGCGGCCTGCAGCTGCGGTCGAGAGTCGTCCGGTGGAGCGGCCTGCAGCTGCGGTCGAGAGTCGTCCGGTGGAGCGGCCTGCAGCTGCGGTCG
>QWHO01000307.1 GCA_021404945.1 bacterium CPR1 | reverse complement strand
CCTCCAGCAGCTCGCATGCAGAGCGGACGCGCTGGAGCAGGTCTTCTTCGGATTCCAAAACGGCTGGCTCTTCGACCCTTGACAGAGGGGTCCCGCTCAGAGCAGCCCACGAACACGCCCGAATAGAACGCGCACTCGCAGAAAACAAGAGACCGCCCCCTCAACGCGAGGGGGCGCACAAGCTTTCAACCTACGGGGTGGTGGCGACCTTGCCGCTGGTCAGGGTATCCAGCATCAGCTGCTTCAGGCCGATCACGGCTGCCTTCAGCGTCAGGGTGTTGCCCGAGGGCGTGATCGAGACGTCCACAACCTTGGTGGTGTCCAGGCTCGCCTTGCCCTCTTCAAACATGGCTGCCGCATCGGCCACGGCCGATGGCTCCATGGTCAGCACGGCCGTGAGCTCGGCCCGGTCATCGCTGATGATGTCGATCTGCCAGACGCCGCTCTGGGTGGCGGCCACGGCCTTCTCGAGGCGGTCGGAGCCAACCTTGTCACGCACCTTCTGGATGTGCTCGTTGTTCATCGACTTGAGCAGAGCCGAGAAGGCGCCCTTCTGGTTGATCAGCACACCGTAGGCGTCCGAGCTCTTGGGCAGGGCCTGATAGGCGGTCAGGAGCGGACCGGCCTGCGGGGTGGGGTTGGTGTTCTCCTTGGGCATCAGGCGGTCCACGATGGCTTTGGCCGTGTCGGCCGTGGGGGCGAAGACGAACGAGCCGTTGACCCGGCAGAGATTGCCGGGGCTGGTGGGGTCGTTGGCCGTGGGGCGCGAAATGAGGTCGGTGCGCCGGTAGGTCACGGCCGGGTAAGCCTTGCCATCAGCGCTGGCGGTCAGGCCGTTGTAGATCTGCACCTGCAGCCCCCGCCACCCCGACAGTGTGGAGACGTAGAGGGGGGAGGTCTGGCCCGAGGACAGCATGCGGTCGACCCGCACGGCCTGATAAGGCAGGCCAGCGATCAGTAAGTCGGCGCGGTTGTTGCGAGAGAGGTAGTCGCCCGCCTCGGCCATCTCGGGAGGCAGCTTGGCCTCTCCGGTGGCGATGCTGTTCAGAGCGTCCTTGAGCAGGTTCTGGATGGGCACATCGTCGGGGCGAAGCTGAACGACGGCGATCGAGAAGCTGTCTGACTCCAACAGGAGCTGGGGGTCGGGGATGGGGTTGCGGGACGCCGGCTCGGCCGCGAATGCGACCCACGTCAGCGTCACGAGGATCAAGAGCAAACGTGCAATCATCGCAATACTATAGTTCCTCTCTCAGGCTGGGTCAATCAGGGGTCGAGCCGCCCCTGGAAGAGCAGTTCGGCCGGCGTAGCGGTGCCCTTCAGGGAGGTGGGCACCAGGGCTGCGCGCGGGCCGAGAGCCGGGATGGCCAGTCTTTCGGTAATCTCCAGCTCCCAGTTGCGGTCCTGCAGGGTGGAAAGCAGCTTGTCCTTGAGCTTCTGTTGCTCGTCGGCGGGCATTTCCGTGATCCGGGTGGAGAGAAAGTCCATCTGGTCAACCTTCAACTTGGCGGTCACCTTGAACGGCTCGCCTCCTCCGCCGAGAAGCGCCGAGCCCTTGAGGCGAACGCCGGGCTCCACGCCACCGAAGATGCCATAACTCCAGTGCACGTTGATGACGCAGTTGTTGATCAGCACGGTCCCGGCCGAGTAGGCCAGGTCGAGCTCAGGAATCTCCACCTGAGTGAGCTTCACGCCACCCTGGGCCTGCAGATCCTCGGGGATGTCGCGCAGAATGGGGAGCATCTCGGGGATCTTCTTCCTCAAGGCGGCATTGATGGTCTCGTCGGTCAGCGCGACGGCGAGCTCGCCCGGATTCTGGATGCGAGACTTCAGAACGTTCGCCGCGGCAGTCGGGCTGGCCGCCGGGGCGGCCAGGGCCAGCAGCCCGAGTCGACGGTCCTGGGCGGGAGCCGTGAAGAGCTGCATCTGGTCAATCTGGGTGGCCTCCAGGATGCCAGCTTTGGTCAGCTTGTCACGGAAATCTTGAGGCAGGGCCACGCTGCTGCCCTGGAGGTACCCGTTGCCCATGATCTTCTCCAGCGTGGCCATCCAGTTGGAGGGCGCCACCGCGTAGACCGGGTAGGTGGCCCGAAGCATCAGGCTGCCCGGCACGGGCTTGATCTGGACGTTGTCCTTGACCAGTGAAACCTGCGCCACGGCCTCAAAGTCGCCTTGCAGAACCGTCAGGCCGCTGTGAGCCAGGCTGGCCCGGCCGCACAAGCGCACCTGGCCGGGCTGACAACCTTGCATAGTGACCCCGATCTGGTCCACTTGGAAGCTGATGTCCCGGCTCGAGCCACTGAACTTGTCCGGATGGCTGTCGAGATATTCGTCGGCTGCGCTCTGCAAGAACTCCTCTGAGGCCTGCAGCAACGCGCTCATCTGGAAGGGTGCCTGGGGGGGGTCCCAGGGGAAGAACTTGAGGTCGGAGAGAGTGGTCTTGTCGGCGAACACCATGCAGGTGCCCTCGACCAGGAACGGCGCGCTGGCATATCTGGCGAACTCTGCCTGACCGTTGCCGCTGAAGTCGAGCTCGGCGGTGATGGTCTGGCCCCGGCCCAGGTCGAGCTCCACGGTGGGAGGCGAAGTGCTGACCACTCGAGCCGGCAGTCGCCCGCGCCAGATGGTGCCTCCCCCGCTCAGCGCCATCACCGGGGGAGGGCCCAGGAGCTTCGTATCGGCGACCTTGAGCACATCGCCTTCGTAGCTGCCGAGGATGCGCACCGGGTAACCCGACTCGTTGGAGACCGCGGCCAGCACGGCCGGGTTGCCGCCCTCCACGCGATAGCGGTGAGGAAGGCGGTCGACGAAGATGTAGCTGGGGTCGGTCTCGGCGTAGATGTCACCCAGGCTGGTGCGCTTGAGGTAGACCAGGCGTCGCTCGACCGCCGAGGTGCTGGGCGCCTCGGCGACCGGAGTCAGGGCCGCGGCGCTGGTGGAAGGCTTGGCCAGATCGAGGAAAGGCTGGAGGAACTTGCGCTGGGAGTCGGTCAGGCTGGCGCTGAGGTCGTTGGAGGCCTGATAGGCCGCTTGCCCTTCCGGAGTGTTGGCCGCCTGGGCCAGGATGTCTTTGAGTCGCTCGACCTGTTGGGCTGAGGGCGGCAGCTCAAGTAAGACGTCGAACTGGTCCGAGCCCAGGATGTCCTCGAAACGGGGCTGGATCTTGCGGCGAAACTCTTTCCAGGCCTCGTCGGTCAGCTCGCCCTCGGGCATATTGTCCTGGGCGACCTTGATCAGGTCCATGGCCTGGCTGGGGCTGATGCGCAGGCTCTGGATGGCCTGCTCTTGCTCGGGCGTGGCCACTTCAAGCAGGCGATCCACAACGCCGTAGCGCTCTTGCACGATCTGCAACCTGGTGCCATAGCGCAAGAGAAGATCGCGCTGCTTGGCCAGTTGGGACCGGGTCAGTGTCGGGGAGGGAGATTGAGTGCTCGTGTCTTGGGCGCGAACGGCGCCCAACGAGCAGAGCAAAATGAGGAGGAGAAAGCAGAGTTTCCGAAGCATCGCGGCCCTTTCGCGCCGGGGGCGAACGCTCCTCTCGGACCCTTGCGCGAGAAAACGGGGCCAACGGCGCGGACGCTCAACAGACCGAGCCGCCAGAGTTGCGCGCGCGATAGCAGTGCGCTCAACGCGCACCAGAGGTCTTGCACGTTAAAAGCTGCGGAGCGAGTTGGCCTTAGCGCTCCGCTTGTTACCGGCCGAGAAGGCGGCCTGCAGCTGCACCTGGCTCTTCAGGACGTTGCCTGAGGAGGCGCTCAAGTCGCTCAGCCTGTGCACCGGTGTACCCAGCGCCGGGTTCTCGAGGTAGCTGGGAACCTGCATGCTCGGGGCCAGCTTGCGAACCTGCAGGGTTCCTCCCAACTGGCGGGCGGCGGGAATGTCGGGCAGCCGGTTGACGGCCGAGGTGGACTGGAAGGCCTCGCTCGAGGTGGTGCGGCCGGGCTCAGCCGCGCCGGCAAGCGTCAGGCAGCCAACAAGGATCGTGCTCAGGATCAATTTTTTCACGCTCATCAACCTCCGGAGCTGCATTTTACCCCTCTTCCAGGAATGGTTGCAAGGTCTTCTTCATCTGGTTGCGCTGGATGTGGGCCAGCACCAGCTCCTGGATCAGCAGCTCGGCGGTGGCGTTCTGGAGCCACATGGAGGAGCTGTAAAAGACACCCACGTCGCCCGCCAGGCTGACCTTGCCCACGAAGATGGAGTCGTTGATCTCGGCCATCTTTTTGAGCATCTGAGCAGGCATGGCGCCCCCTTTGGGCACCTCCACCACCAGGGTATAAAAGTGAAGCAGCTTCAAGGAGTCCACCGTCCCGTCCCCGATGGCGACCTCCTTGGCGATGACCACCAACGTCTCGTTTTCGAGCGTGACGGGGATCTTGAACTCGCCGCCCTCGATGGCCGTGTACTCGATCTCGGCCTCCTTGAGCAAAGATTCCAGGGTCTTCCTGGCCTGCGCCTGAGCGCCCTGAGTCAGCAGAGCCAGGGCCAGCATCAGCGAAACGAATATCCGCAACATTCCCAATCCTTCCTTACATTTCGGCGGGCAACTGGACCACCATCAGCTCGGCCACCACGCCCTGCCTGACCAGCACGGCCAGTCCCAGATTCCGGTAGAAGCGGTAGTTTACCTCCGGGCTGTCCAACTGACGAAAATCGTAGGTCTGCTCGGCCAGAGCCTTCTCCAGATCTTGTTTGCTCATCCCCACCCGCAGGGACGACTCGCGGCTGCCCAGGCCCGATTCGCGCAGGCTCAAGGGGGGAGCCTCGGCCCCGCTCAGGCGGATGCCCATCACTTTATCGGTGGCCAGCATGTCCACCCCCGGCAGGTGGTAGGCGGCCAGATTGGCCGGCCCGGCCACAGGCACCCTGCGGGCCTCTCTGGGCACCTTCTCAACCGGATCGGCCAGCGTTACCAACATGCCGGGCTTGACCTCCACGCTGGTAAGAGGACGATAGCGTACCATCGCCCGGGGGCCCTTTGGTTGTCGGGGAGTCAGCTTCTGGGCCTGACACAGAGCAAGATACTGCTCCTGCGCCAGCTTCCACCAGGCCGAGCTCTGGTTGGCCCGGTCGAGGTACTGCTCGAACAGTCTGGCCGCCTCTTGGGGCCTGCCGCCCCTGGCCAGCGCCTGGGCGCGATTATAGAGCAGAGCCGTGATGAGCGCTTCCGAAGGAGCCAGGTTGGCGCTGCCCGCGAACGAGCGGCCCAGCGCCTCGGCCCGGTCGAGCCGGGCCACGCTGTTGCTGACCTGCCCGCCAGCCAGGTCGGCCACCCCCGCATTCACCAGGACGCTGGCCAGAGCCAGGTCATTCAAGCTCCTGTCCTGCTCGGCCGTCCTGGCGGCTTCGAGCAAGTACTGACTGGCCTTGTTCAGTTTGGGGCCGCTGGGGTCGACCAGCCAGGCGATGCCCAGGTTGGCCCGCGCCAGGGTGAGCTTGGGATTGAGCGCCAGGGCCTTCTCAAGGCACTCCACCGCCTCTATCCACAGCTCCTCGTCCCCCCCGCGCAGGGCCGTCTCCAGGGTGGCCGACCGGCGATAAAAGCCTCCGCAAACGATCTGCCCCACGTTCAGCTTGCGCAACTCGTCAGCCTGGAGGGCGTCGCAATACTGCATCAAGAGAGCATAGCCCAGGTTGGACCAGGCCTCGGCACAGTTGGGGAACTGGCCGGTCACCTCGTAGTAGCAGCTGGCCGCCGGACGGTACTGCTCGATGAGCAAGAACACGGCTCCGTTCTCGAAGGCGCTCATCGCCTTCCAGAGCTCGGCCTGCTTCGGGTCAAGGAAGACCATGCGCTCTTTCCAGCTGGGGTGGTCGGCCGAGAGCCCCTCGAAGCTGGAGTAGGAGCTGCCCACCTCGAGCATCCGGGTCACGCTGTCCAGGGCCGCCTGGTAATTGAAGCCGGCCTTCAGGGCCAGCTCCATGCCCAGCTTGTCGGCCGCTAGCTCCTGGTCGCGGGTGTAGACCACATCGAGAAAGGCCGTCCTGGCCTGATTGCTCTCGGGTTTGCAGTGCCCCAGCAGAAGATGAGAGAGCTCGTGGCCCCCGATGAAGGCCAGTCGGTCGGCCCTGTTCTCGATCACCTTGTTGAGCAGGCCGCGGTAAAAAACAATGTGCGGCACGGGCGGATTACCGCCATCTTGTGTCTTGAGGGTGGCGTAGGCGTTCACCACGTCCTCCTCGCGCACTTCCAGCACGGGCGGCCAGGCCACCCCTGCCGGGGGCTTGGAGACCGCCATCAACCGCTGCATGACCCCATCGATCAGGGGGCGGTCCTTCGCGGGCACGTCGGCCGAGGCGACGCTGACGGTCAGGGCCAGGGCCAGCAGGAAGGGCTTCAAGTTCAAGACAATCTCCTCGACTTCGCTCCAGGTTGCCGGCTCAGATTCCATGTCTTCCCTGGCGATGCCTGCCGCAAGGTCCGCACGCCAGGCCGTCGAACCCGACCAGGTGCGGCGGCGCTATCTTGAGTTGTTGAAGTCGGCCCTCGGAGACCGGCTCTACCCCGGAGCCGAAGACGCCGAGGTGACCCTGGCCGAGCTTTCCCGGGTCGAGGGCCTGAGCGCCCGGGTGAAAGAGCTCCTCGTCCTGCCGGCCATTGAAAAGGAGCAACGGCTCATGCTCGAACGGTTGTCCACCACGGATAACGAAACCCTGGCCCGGTTTCTGCGCGACAACACCCCCCGCGCCCACACCCTGGTAAGCCGCTCAGCCCTCGACAACGTGGAGGACTGCGTGGCCGCAGCTCTGGCCGAAGGCGTGGTCGGCGATCTGATGGAGTGCGGCGTGTGGCAGGGCGGCGTGACCATCCTCATGCGCGCCCTGCTCGAAGCCTACGCCGACCCCGATCGAAAGGTGTGGGTGGCCGACTCGTTTCAAGGCTTGCCCCGGCCCGACCCATCCGTGGACGTGCTCGACGCGGCCCTGCACACCTTCCTCCAGGCGGTGGGCGGCCTGGCCGTCTCGCTGGAGACCGTGCAGGAGAACTTTCGCCGCTTCGACCTGCTCGACGAGCGGGTGCGTTTTCTCCCGGGCTGGTTCGCCGACACGCTCCCCGTGGCGCCGATCGAGAGACTGGCCGTGCTGCGTCTGGATGGCGATTGGTACGAGTCCACCCGCACCGCGCTCGAGTGCCTCTATCCCCGGGTTTCCCCGGGCGGATTCGTGATCATCGACGACTATGCCGAGCTCTTCGGCGCCCATCGGGCCGTGGACGAGTATCGGCGGAGCCACTCGATTGCCTCACCGCTCATCCAGGTGAACGACCAGGTCCACTACTGGCGCAAGCCCTACCCGACCGCGACGATCATCTCCGAGTCGCGCAGAGCCTGAGCTACCAGCCGTCCGGGCCCCTCCAGACGCTCTCCCGGTCGCAGGAGGTAGTCGTTGCGATCGCCCGCGCGCGTGACCCAGAGCAGCCCTCGCTGGCAGCTCACCGACGTAGAGACCGACATCACTGCATTTCTTCTCAGATCAACGCTCATAGCTTGACGATGCCATACTTTTCGCGATAAGAACAGAGACAGAAAATGCAAACTGTGTCGGTAACAGTTTGGCAACATACCAACTGTACCGGCTCTGCCGGGGAGGGAATAGGACGGATGTCCACAACCACCGAGCGCGAGCGGCTCTACGAGCAAGTCGCCCACAACATCGAGCACCTGGTGCAGACAGGCACCTTCAAGAGCGGCGAGCGCATTCCGTCAGTGCGGGTGCTGAGCAAGCAGATGGAGGTCAGCGTGACCACCGTGCTCGAGGCCTACCGCATGCTCGAGGACCGGGGTCTGATCGAAGCCCGGCCTCAGTCGGGCTATTACGTGCGCCCGCGCCCGCCCAGCCTC
>QWHO01000306.1 GCA_021404945.1 bacterium CPR1 | reverse complement strand
CCATGATGGCGCGCGCCTGCATCTCCGAGATCTCCGGATAGGTGATCCCGAGACGGACGCCGCGGTGGCCGAGCATCGGGTTGAACTCATGGAGCTGCTCCACGCGCGCCAGCAGCGCCTTCTTCTCGGCCAGGGCCTTGCCGCCCTTCCCGGTCGCCTCCATGACCGCGATCTCCACCATCAGGTCCTCGCGCTTCGGGAGGAACTCGTGCAGCGGTGGATCGATGGTGCGGATCGTCACGGGCGAGCCGTGCATCGCCTTGAACACGCCGTAGAAGTCCTGGCGCTGCAGCGGCAGCAGCTCCGCCAGCGCGGCGCGCCGATCCGCCTCGTTGTCGGCCAAGATCATTCGCTGGACGATGGGAATGCGACCTTCCCCGAAGAACATGTGCTCCGTGCGGCACAGGCCGATGCCGCGGGCGCCGAACTTGTACGCCAGCTCCGCCTGGTCCGGCTGGTCCGCGTTGGCGCGCACACCCAGGCGACGGAACTTGTCGGCCCAGGTGAGCAGCTGGTTGAAGCGCTGGTAGATGTCCGACTCGGCGGGCTTCATCTTCCCGCCCACCACCTGGAGGATCTCGCCGCGATTCGAGCGTGCCTCGAGCTCGGGTAGCCGGAGCTTGAGTCGGACGGCTGAAGGTCCCGCCGGGCCGGGCGGCGGGGCAGCGGTCCCGGACGGATTGAGCGAAGCTCCCGAGCATCCGCCCAGCAGCAGCATGACCAGCAACAGGATTCCCCTCCGCAGGCACGTGCCCACCACGTTAACACATCCTGAAGGACGCTGACAACCCTTGAGCTACAGCGACAGGAGCGCCGCTTCTCCAGCTCCGACTGCGGACGTTGTGACCTCAGCGAGGCTCAGTCCACCAGGCACTCGGCCACCGAGTGCGCCTCAAAGGCCTGCGCCATGGTCACGTTCCCGGACACCCCCCGCAAGGCAAAGAGCTCGAGACACTCGCGGACAGTCAGGGAAAGGAGGTCGGCTGCGTGACGCAAACTGATTTCTCCGCGGCCGTAAAGCTCGGACAACTCGCTCTCAAGACCCCTGCGAACCAGCCTGCGAATCGCGTCCGACGCATCATCCCCCTGACGGCGTTGCAAAAAGGCCACAGCCTTCATGGTTTCCTCAGAGAGTCGGACTGAGCGAGTCGGATACTTCCCTTCTACGATCAAGCGAAACGTGACGAACTCCTCCGGGCTCACATACGGGCGCAGGCTTTCCAGCAATTTCAAGACCTCGGGGGCAGGGAGTTTCTGCTTGCGACCGATCGCAAGCAAGATTGCGGCCGGCACCGTCACGCTTACTCTGTGCGCCTTCAGTCGCTCAAGCAACCAGGCATCGTCGGTCACAACTGCTGCGTAGCCACCGCTGAGAGCATGACGAGCGAGGGCCCGGTCACCATCCGAGAACCCGATAGGGACAGTCTCAGTGGTAGCACCCAGGACCTGAAGCTTGCCCTGGTCCAGGTTCTCGGCCACAACCAGCGCGTCGGGGTGACCGAGACGGGTGCCCTCCTCAACAACCTCCCTTTCGACCTCGGCCGGAATGAAGACTTCAAAGGTCTCCACAAGCAGCTCCTTTGCACCAGCTCGCGTCAGTTTGATCAACGCGTCTGCATCCAACAAAACCCTCACTGCAATCTATTGTGTACAATGCAACCGCATCACGTCAAGGCCTCTGACGAAGATTCGCCTTAGCGAGCAGAGCAGCCCCGATGATGAGGGGATGGAAACCCAAATGGGTGGCCTTCCGGTGTCAGGTCTGCCTGGTCTGGGAGCCAGGACGCATGCATACCCCGGGGTGTTGCCCAGTAGTCAGCAACACCCGTGTTCTGTCAGATTTCCTTCAGGGGCAAGAGGTATGCTGACCGCGATGACAATTCTCCCCGTGACGGCCACCAGCGTCGGGGACGTGCTGTTCAAAGGCCAGGCCATCAGCCCCGAGTTGACCGAGGCCCAGGCCCGGCTGCAGCGCGTCGAGTCGCAGCACGACTCGTATCAGGCTCGACTCCAGGACACCGAGCGCCTGCTCGGCATGCCCTTCCTCAAGCGCACCTCCTTCACCAACATGGACCAGATGCGCTCCGGCCTGTGGAACGAAAAGCGCCAGATCCACATTCGTTTGTCTCCCCTGACCTTCTGCGCCGGTGCACTGGGCGGTATGCTGGCCGCTCCTCACCTGGGCCTGAGTGGCGCAGGGGGAGCCTTGCTGGGTATCGGCCTGTGGCTCGGCTATCTCAAGCTGATGCGCCACGTCGCGCTGCCACTCCAGGTCGACCACGCCGCGGTCAAGGCTCTGCGCACCGAGCGCAATCAGCTTCAGGTGGCTCTCGGGCCGCTCAGGCAGGCGGTCGACACGGCCCGGGCCGACCTCGAAGCGGTACGCCGGGACGGACTGTCCCGCCTGAGCCAGGCTCCCTCGGCCCAGATCGCCGTGGAGGAAGCCTCGGTCACGCTGGGCGGGGTCCGGGTCAAGGTGCGCAAACCGGGGTAAATGCCTCGGCCGAGAAGGCTGTTTCTGCTCGACCGGCAGGAGCGTCCCGCGACCATACCGGTTCAAATTCCGAAAGCGCTCTCGGGCCCGGGCCAGCCGGGTCGACGGCCACTTCCAGAGCCGGATCCCAGGACAAATCGAACAAAGAGACGATACCGCCGGTTCAAATTCCGAAAGCGCTTTCGGGCCCGAGCCAGCCGGGTCGAGGTTGAGCTCCTCGGGAAGGTCCTGTCCAGAACCAGGGTTCCGCCCTCGCTCCACCAGGGTTCGCGCCGCCCGCTCGAGCTCCGCCGCGACAGGGCAGTGAATCCCCCACCTGGCGGCGAAGCCGCCTCCCCATGCGCTGGTGTCTGCTCTTGGTGCTGCTCCTGCATCCGGTACAGGCCTGGGAGATCCGCGTGGAAGCCTCCCCGGTACACGGCACCCTGTACTTGCTCGAGTCGTTGCGCGGCGAAGCGCATCACAGTCGGCACCTGGCCAGGGTGTTCCGGGAGCTGAGACCCCCCACCGAGGAAGACCAGGCGCTGGTGGACGACTTTGCGGGGCTGCTGCAAGACGAGGCCTGGAACACGCTCCGGCTGCCCGGCGATGGCGAGAAGCAGCGCACCCTCTCGGACGTCCTCGAGGGGATCAGCCTGCAGGCCCGGGACGTGGAGGACTTCCTCCAGCGCACCCGGCCCCTGCTCAGCACCGAGCACCATGCGCGCCTGGCCCGGGCCATGCGCCACTACTCCCCCCTTTATGACCGTCTGATCTACCAGCCTTGCGATGCCAGCCTGAGCAAGCAGCTGAGCGAGCTACGCCAGGTACTGGCCGAGCGAGAGGCAGCCGAGTGCCTGGCCACCATCGCCGCCCTCTACCAGAGCGACTGGCCCGAGGAGAATGCCTTCGTGGTGGCGCTCACCCCCATCCCTCGCAAACAGGGTGAGGGCATCGAGGCGTTTGGACACTCGGACGGCTATCTGTCGGTGGTGGAGGCCCCTCAGGGCGCGCCGGTGCTCGGATCGGCCGGCGTCATCGTGCACGAGCTGTGCCACGCCCTCTGGAGCAATCGCTCGCCGGGGGTGGTGGCCCGGCTCAAGGGTGCCTTCCCCGCGGACATCTACGACCAGCTCAACGAAGGCCTGGCCACCGCCCTGGGCAACGGCTGGTTCGGACAGGGAAAGAGCGACGAGTCCTGGTATAACGACCCGATCATCGACGGGTTCGCCAGGTCCCTGTTGCCACTGATTCGGCCCTACCTGGAGGAGCGAAAACCCCTCGACGAGGCCTTCGCCGCCCGAGCCACGGCCGCGTTCGCCGCCGCCTTTCCTCAGGCCGACCGCGACCCCACGGTGGTGCTGCGGCGCGTGCTGCTCATCGCCAACAGCGACGAGATCCAGCGAGGCGGATTTCAGCAGCGCATGGCCGCTTTGGGGCCGATGCGCAGCATCCACGCGGCCACGCCCCTCTCCTCGCCGGAGACCCTGCAGCGTTATCAGGAGTTCGAGGGAGCGGTGATCTTTCTCATCAAGCCCTCCGAGCGGGGCCTGCTGACCCCCTTCGCTTTGAGCGGCCTGGCCAGGAAGACCGGACGGGGATGGCGGATCGTGCTCGAGGGGGAAACCCTGGCCGACCAGGAAAGGGCGCTGGCCAGGCTCCTCGAGCAACCGCTGCAAGAGCGGTGACGCTGGTCTGGAAAACGCCGCATTGGGACAGAGAAGCGCCTGCGTGGCCGGGGTTCTGGGCAAGCTCCAATTCTGGTTCTGAATGGCTTCGGGACCTGGAAGTCCGGCCGCCTGCAATATCTTGTGGTGGCCCCCCCGAGAGCGTAGCCCCTCCGACACCACACGGTTTGCGACCGGACTTCCAGCGACGATGAGCATTTGGGCTCAAGGTCACTGGCTCGAAGTGAAGTATGGTGAGCGCCAGTACACCCCGAGCGGCAACCCGGGCCCGGCCTGGTCAACCTCGAGGACCTCCACCAGCCTGAGACTGTCGCGCAGCTCCCGGTTCTCGACCGAGCGGGCCTGCTCAAGGAGATCATCCGGTGACTCCGCGACCAGCTGGTAGGTCCTATAGAACGGCCGCCCGTCGAAGAAGACCCCCTCGAACATGGCCCGATAGGAGCTGGCCGTGCCGCTGCGTCGATCGTCTGCCTGGCGCAGGATCCAGAAGGCCTCCTCGTCCCAGAGGCTCAGCATTTCGTGGGCGAGCTCCAGAGCTTTCTCGCGCTGCCCCGCCGCTACGAGAGCCCCGCCCAGGCTCTGCTTGACCCGGCCCAGGCCCTCCACTGCCCCCGAGGCCTCCATCTCCGCCACGGCTCGCTCCGCCAGTGCCAGCGCCTCGGCCGGCGCACTGGCTCCAATCAGGCTCGTTCTGATGAGCACCCACAGGTCGGAGCAGGCCTCGCTGACCTCCTCGGCCTGGCGGAATTGCTCGATGGCCTCTTCCGTGCGTCCCATCCTCTGGAGGGTAAGACCGAGGTTGTATCGCACGCTCTCGATGCGAGTGTTGTCAGCCTCGAGAGCGGCCCGATAGAATGGCAGGGCTTGCTCACAGCGCTCGCCGTCGGACAGGGCGATCGCTTTCAGCTCGAGGAGTCTCCAGTGCCCCGGAACCCTGAGCAGACCCTCGTCCAACACCCGAAGAGCCTCGTCGGTCTGCCCCTGGTCGCTGTGACAACGGGCCAGGAGCTCGAATCCATAGCTGTGGCGGAGCTCGATCAAATCCTGGCCGGCTCTGGCTGCTCCCGGGTAGTCCCTGCTCTCGAGCGCCTCCAGACCTTTGCCAATCAGCTTTTCGAATTTGTCCATGGTCGAACTTCCTCACCTGCCAGCTCATCGAAGAACAATGCGGTCACCGCTCACGGCGAGGGGCGAACCTGCTCATCACCACCGGAAATCGCTCCAGCTCGGGCATCCGGTGCCGCTCTCCGGAGCAGCAGAGAACGAAGCCATATTCGGTCATGACCGAAAGCTCTTGATAACCCGGCCCTTCTAACGGACAAACCGGCAACTTCTTCAGGGGAAGCTGCTCGAGCTTGAGGGGATACCGTCCCTCGTTCTTGGCGGCCTGCGCTCGGAGGGCCTCAGCCAGAGTCACCAGATTCTCCTGACAAGTCCTGGCCTTCCCCTGCGCGCGGACCTCCAGGAACCGGGGCACGAGCGACTGCGAAACCAGGAGCAACCCGAGGACAGGAGCGTAGCATCCCCACCCGTAACCGTGATGGAAGGCTTCTGGCCAGTATCGAAAGAGCAACACCAGGCCGATGGCGCCCAGGTAGCCGCGCGCGAATCCAAAGTTGGCCGCGATGGATAGCCCGGAGCAGAGCAGCACCGCCCCCCAGATGAACACCCTGCGACTCACCCCGAGAGGTTCGCTGATATCCGCCGCGGGACCTTGCCGAGAGGAGAATCCCCCCGGCAGCGAAGCCAGGCTCGTGCTCCCTTCCTCCGTTACCGACCGCCTGCGCGAGCTGGTGGGGCCCTCCAACCTGATCACCGATCCCGACCAGTGCCTGCCCTACTCCTACGACGGCACCGCCCTGATGCGCCACCAGCCGGCCGCCGTGGTGATGGCTCACGGCACCGACCACGTGGCCGGCGTGCTGCGCCTGGCCAACGATCTGGGCTTCAAGGTGGTGCCCCGCGGCTCGGGCACGGGTCTGTCGGGCGGGGCGGTGCCGGTG
Organism: bacterium CPR1; assembly: GCA_021404945.1. GTDB lineage: Bacteria > Vulcanimicrobiota > Xenobia > Xenobiales > QWHO01 > QWHO01. The sequence continues at coordinate 4,760 of QWHO01000306.1, read as the reverse complement.
GACGACTGCGTCGTGCTGTGCACCCTGCCCATGAACCGGGTGCTCGAGATCGACCAGCAGAACCTGACCGCCACCGTCGAGCCGGGGGTGATCACGGCCAACCTGCACGCCGCCGTGGAGGCGGTGGACCTGTTCTACCCCCCCGACCCGGGCAGCATGAAGGTGTGCACGCTGGGCGGTAACGTGGCCGAGAACGCGGGCGGTCTGCGGGGCCTGAAGTACGGTGTCACGCGCGACTACGTGATGGGCCTGGAGGTCGTGCTGCCCACCGGTGAGGTCATGTGGACCGGGGGCAAGAACGCCAAGGACGTGGCCGGCTACAACCTGCGCCAGCTGTTCGTGGGCTCGGAGGGCACGCTGGGCGTGTTCACCAAGATCCTGGTGCGCCTGCTGCCCAGGCCCAGGGCCCGGAAGACCATGCTGGCGGTCTACGATCGCATGGCCGGGGCGGCCGAGACCGTGGCCGCCATCATCGCCGCCCGCATCATCCCGGCCACGCTGGAGTTTCTCGACCAGGTCACCCTGCGCTGCGTGGAGCAGGCGGCCAGCATCGCTCTGCCCACCGACGCCGAGGCGGTGCTGCTGATGGAGAGCGACGGCCATCCGGCGGTGGTGGAGGAGGAAGCCGAGCGCATGGCCGAGCTGGCCCGCAAGCACGGGGCGCGCTCGCTGCAAGTGGCGGCCACCCCGGCCGAGGCCCTGCAGCTGGCCTCGGCCCGCCGCCTGGCCTTCCCCTCGCTGGCTCGCCTGCGCCCCACCACGGTGCTCGAAGATGTCAGCGTGCCGCGCAGCCGGCTGGTGGAGATGGTGGAGTTCGTGCAGCGGGTGGCCCGCGAGGAAGACCTCATGATCGGTACCTTCGGGCACGCCGGCGACGGCAATCTGCACCCCACCATCTTGATGGACGAGCGCAACCAGGACGAGGTGGAGCGCATGCACCGCGCCTTCCGGCGCATCGTCGAGAAAGCGGTGGAGCTGGGCGGATCCATCACCGGCGAGCACGGGGTGGGCCTGCTCAAGAAAGACTTCATGGAGGGCCTGGTAGGCCCCCATGGCCTCGAAACCATGCGGCGCTTTCGCGAGTCGATGGATCCGCGCCAGGTGCTCAATCCGGGCAAGATGTTCAGCTCGCGGCCCCGCTGCGAGGCGGCGCGATGAACCTGCGGCCCGAAGGCAACTGGCATTTCGAGGACGCTCCCCCGCCGGAAGAGCTGCTCAACTGCATGCGCTGCGGCATGTGCCTGCCCGCCTGCCCCACCTACCAGCTGACCGGTCGCGAGCAGTCCTCGCCGCGCGGGCGCATCGCCCTGATGCGGGCCGTCTCGGAGGGAGACATGCAGCTCGACTCGTCGGTGCTGGCCGAAGAGCTCGACTTCTGCCTCGGTTGTCTGGCCTGCACTACGGCCTGCCCGGCCGGGGTCGATTACGGATCGTTGCTGGAGGCCGGGCGCGATCAGCTGGCCCGGCGCCGGCTGGCATGGTGGCAGAAGCTGCCCTTCAAGCTGTTCGAGGGGCCGGGAAGGCTGCGCGTGCTGGCCCGTCTGCTGTGGCTCTACCAGAAGAGCGGCCTGGCCCGGGCGGTGCGCTTCAGCGGATTGCTGCGGGCCCTGCGACTGCAGGAGGCTGAGAGCATGCTGCCCCCGGTGCCCTTTCACAGCTCGTATGACACTCTGGTGGGCGAGCATCCCGCTTATGGCCGCGAGCGCAAAAGGGTCGGCATGCTGCTTGGCTGCGTGATGGACGTGCTCTTCGTCGAGGAGAACCTCGCCACGGTGGAGGTCTTGCGGCGCAACGGTTGTACCGTGGTGGTGCCCCCCTCGCAGGGCTGCTGCGGAGCGCTGCACGCCCACTCGGGCCAGCTGCCCACGGCCCGCAAGCTGGCCGCTCGACTGACGGAGGCCTTCCAGGGTTGCGAGCTGGTGGCCGTCAACTCGGCCGGCTGCGGCGCTTGCATGAAGCACCATTGCCAGGGCCTCCAGGCGCGCGACGTGCATGAGCTGCTCGTCGAGCTGGGCTGGCAACGGCCCGAGCGTCCCCTGAGCGGCCGTTTTACCTATCACGACGCCTGCCACCTGGCTCACGGCCAGGGCGTGACCGCGCCCCCCCGCGAGATCATGCGCGGCCTGGCAACCGAGCTCGTGGAGCTACCCCGGGCCGACCGCTGCTGCGGTAGCGCTGGCATCTACAACCTGACCCACCCTGAAACAGCCGGCGAGCTGCTCGAGGACAAGCTGAACGCCATCGAATCCACCGGGGCCGAGGTGGTGGGAGTGGCCAACCCGGGTTGCCTGCTGCAGATTCGCCAGGGGCTCAGGCTGCGAGGGGGGCGAGTGCGGGCCGAGCACCCGATGGTGCTGCTGGCGCGGGCCTATAGGGCCACAGGGCGATGACGGGAGAAGGCGTTGCCCACCGGTGAGTGCGGCGCCGCAGGCCGCAAGGCCCGGCGGAGTTTGCCGCCGACCCGTTGCGCCAGGTGTGCAGCTCGAGCCGCAGCAGAAAACCACGCTCGCAACGTCACCTTCCAATGGTATCTCAAGCCGGCTACGGGGAGCGGCACCCTCACCCAGACCTGGGTAGGTGACCAGGCCACGCTTACCAACCTGGTCCAGATTCCTCTGCATCCTCCGGTCTACACCGGGGGCACCTGCCAGCTCCGGGTCCGAGCCCGCTACGCGGGGCGAGACTACTGGGGCGAGACCCCCCCATCTCGCTGGAGGGTCTGGCGGCAGTGCTGGTCAGCGACTACGCCCGCGTGCTTCGCGCGGATCAGGGCAAGCAGACGGGCCGCAACCTCTTGCAGGCCCTGGAGCAGATGGCTACCGAGGCACGCCTGGCCGTAAGCTTCAGTCACCCCCCTCCGGGAGGGGGACCGGCCGGGCAAGTTCAGTTCCGCCGTTTCGTCCCCCAATTCTCGGCCCTGCCCGGCACCCTCCCTTCACCCCTGCCGACCAACTGGAATCCTCAGCCCTCTGGAAGCCTCATGACGGTGCTCTACTCCCTGCAGGGCAACCAGCTGATGCGCCAGGCCACCTCGCCCTCTGACGCTGAGACAGGCCCCCTGGCCACCAACGTGGCCGGCCTGTCAGCCGAGTTTCTTCCCAGCGGGAGCCTGCAGATCGAAGCCAGCTATCATCAAAACGGAGTGGTGCAGGTCCTGCGCCTGGAGACCTGGTGCCCCGGCCTGTAAGCCTGACACGCGGCTTCGTGCTGGTGCTCTCGCTGCTCTTGCTGCTCTTGCTTTTCGTCATGGGCATGGCCTTTCTCGGCACCAGCGCAACCCGCAGCCGGGCCGCCGCCAGCGCCGCGCGAGCCAGCCAGGCCTACTGGCTGGCCCGAGCCGGCCTCGAGGATGCCCTGGTCAAGCTGTCCACCGATCTCCACTTCCCCAGGCGAGGAGGGGATGACCAGACCGTGTTCAGCTGGTCGGAGGATATGGTCGACTCCACCGGCGCGGTGGTGGGGAGCTATACCGTGATCGTGGACCAGACCTTCTCGGTCGCACCTTATGGCGTGGTCAGGATCACCTCGGTCGGCCGAACCGGAGCCCGCGCGGCTCCGGATGCGCAGAGGGTGCTGGAGGCAGACCTTGATGTGGCTCAAGACCTGCGCGGAGGAGCGGTGGGGACGCCCAACCCGAGCTTGAATCGCTTCTTGCGCCTGCAAGACAGCGGCGCTTTGTAGCCCGCGGGTCTCCCGCTCCCGCGTTCATAAAAAGTCAACAGAATCTTCAAGAGCTGCTTACATCCCGGCAACCCACGAACCAGAGAAACGGGCCGCCACCGGCTAGGCTGGATGCATCCCAAGCAACGGAGGTAACGATGTCCACAGTCTACCCGGTCCTGGTCACCCTGCAGCAGCACCCCTACAACCCGATCGGCGACGTCTACCTGGCGACCTACCGCCAGGGGGAGGATGCGGCTCAGGACCGCTTCGAGTCTCTGGTTCCCCTGTCCACCTACCAGAGTGCCGATGAGCGCTCGCCCGGTTGGTCAGCGGCAGCCACCCCGATCTTTCGTATGGACTCCATGCTGATCGAGAAACGCCCCGGTCAGCTGGGTACCGTCTGGACCCGCGACGAGATGGAGGACTGCCTGCTCGGCCCGTCGGGCGAGCTCTTCTATACCAGCGAGGGGAAGCTGTACCGCCAGAAAAAGCCGGGTGGCCGTCCCCAGCAGGTGGAGGTTCCCGCCCCCCTGAGCGGCCCTCTGGAGCGTTTGCCCGAGGGCCTGGCTCTGCTGACCGATCAGGGAGTGCTGCGCATTGATCCTGACACGGGGGAGGGTGGCGAGCTGACCCGGGGTTGCTTCGAAGACTTCAGCCTCTCAGCCGATGGCCGGCAGATGGTCTACTGCCACGAGGGGGGGGTCTCGGTTCGCGATCTTCAGACGCAAGAGGATAGAACGCTGCTGCCTCCCGATGGGAAAATGCGCTTCGGAGCGCGCTTCTCCCCCGATCAGAGCCGGGTCTTCCTCGGCAGCTGGTGGATCGAGAACGACCTGTCGGTGCGCTCGCGCTTGCAGGTGATGGAGAGCCGACCCGGCGCCTGGCCGCGCACGCTGCTCGAACAGGCCGTGGAGGCGGTGCCAGCGGCCTGATCGCCGGCCACGCGCTCCGTCGCGGCGGGGCGCGTGCAAAAAATCCTCGTGACGTCTGCGCTTCTCTTAGGGCAGCCTGAAAAATTAGTTCAGAGATCCGATCGCAACTTTGGCATAGTGCAAAGCAAGAAGTAGTGGGGCCTCGCTTAGTTACTTGAGTCCAGT
>QWHO01000305.1 GCA_021404945.1 bacterium CPR1 | reverse complement strand
AGCCCGGGTCGCGTCGCGCACGGCCTGCATGAAAGCTCGCAGCTTGACCGGGTCGAGCCGTCCTTCGGTGCGCACGCCGGTGCAGAGATCGACTCCGAAGGGACGCACCTTCGCGATGGCCTCGGTGACGTTCTCTGGTTTCAGCCCCCCGGCCAGGTAGACGGGGCGAGATATCGATTCTACGATGCGCCGGCTCAGCTCCCAGTCGTGCACTCGGCCGGTGCCGCCCAGCTCCTTGACCGGGCCGCGAAACGAGCCCGAGTCGAGCAGAAGCGCGTCCACGTGCGGGGCGGCCTGAACGGCTTCGCTGAGGGCCTCGTGGTCGGCCACGTGGACCACCTGCACCAGCTTGACCAGGGGCAGCGCGCGCCGCAGAGCGGCGTAGGTCTGGCCCGGCACCCGGTCGACCAGTTGCACGGTGTTGGCGCGCGAGCGACGCACGTGCTCCACCACCGCTTCGGGTTCGGTCTCGCAGGTGAGCAGGAAGGAGGCCACGCCCGGGGGCACGGTGGCGGCGATCTCGGCGATCAGCTCATCAGAGATGGGCCCCGGGCCGCTGGGCATGCGTCCCACCAGCCCCACGGCGCTGGCCCCCGCGGCCACAGCCGTGCGGGCCTCCTCGACGCTGGCCATGCAGCAGATCTTGACGCGGATCACTCGCCCAGCACCGTGACAATCAGGGTGCGCCGGCGCGGCTTGACGTCGCACTCGAGGTGGACGACCTGCTGCCAGGTTCCCAGCACCAGCTGCCCCCGACGAACGGGGATGCTGAGCGAGGGCCCGAGCAGGGTGGCTTGCAGGTGGGAGTGGCCGTTGCCATCGGCCCAGGCCTTCTCGTGGCCATACTCGTGGCTGGGGGGGAGCAGCCGGTCGAGCTGCTCGGGCAGGTCGCGCTCCAGGCCCGGCTCGAACTCGATGGTTCCCACGGCGCCGGTGCTGCCTACATTGAACAGGTTGGCCAGGCCCGTTTGGACCCCCGACTCGCGCACGGCCCGGGCCAGTTGGCCGGTCAGATCTTGCATGTGGCCGTGGCCGCTGGTCTTGAGCTCGAGCTCGCTCTGGAAGGTGGGCATGCGCGGCAGTTTGCCCCCCCCTGTCCTGGTCCTGCAGGATTGGCAATGCTCCGGTAACATTCTGGTCCACCTCGGGGGGCTAAAATCCGGGCCATGAGAATCCAGGATGCTGCTCCCCGCGCGCGGGGCGAGATGCTCGTTCAGCTCAAGCCCGGAGTGGCGCTCGAGGAGATGCCCTTCGAGGTGCTCGATCGCCTGGAGGTGGCCGGCAAGCAAGTTCTGCACGTCAAGACCTTGCAAGACGAGGTGGCTCTGAGCCAGGATCCGCGGGTGGCCCGGGCGGCCCCCAATCACCTCTATGAGCGTGCCTCGCTGCGGCCGGACGATCTCGATGAGCGGCTCTGGGGCCTGTCGAACTCGGGCAATCCCGGGGCCGACATCAGCGCCCCCGAGGCCTGGCGCATCACCACCGGCAAGCGCGAGAACGGCCCCATCGTGGCCGTGCTCGATACCGGCATCGACTTTGCCCACAACGATTTGCAGGCCAACCTGTGGACCAATACCGGCGAGATTCCTGGCAACGGCATCGACGACGATGGCAACGGCGTGATCGACGACGTGCACGGCTTTGACGCCACCCAGAACCGGGGCGGGGGAGAAGCCGGCGGCGCCCACGGCACCCATTGCGCCGGTACCATCGCGGCGGTGGGCAACAACTCGCTGGGCGTGACCGGGGTGAACTGGGAAGGCCGCCTGATGGCGGTCAAGATCTTCCCCGACGACGGCGATACCTGCTCGGCGGCCACCATCCTGCGGGCCATCGATTACGCCGATAAGAACGGCGCTCGCGTCACCTCCAACTCCTGGACCGGCGGGGGCTACAACCCGTTTATCAAAGAGGCCTTCGAGAACGCCTCGGCGCTGCACGTCTTCGCGGCCGGTAACGACCGCTCCAACAACGACCAGGTGCCCTCCTATCCCAGCAACCTCGACATCCCTAACAGCGTGGTGGTGGCGGCCTCCGACCGCAACGACCAGATCGCCTTCTTCTCCAACTACGGCCCCAAGACGGTGGATCTTGCCGCGCCCGGGCACGAGATCCTGTCCACGGTGCCCGACCAGGGCTACGCCACTTTCAGCGGCACCTCCATGGCCTGTCCCCACGTGGCCGGCGTCGCGGCCCTGGTGGCCAGCGCCTACCCCGAGGCGACCAACCAGCAGATCAAGAACCGGCTGCTCTTCGGAGTGGATCCGGTGCCGGCCTTTGCTCACAACACCGCCAGCGGCGGTCGCCTGAACGCGGCCAACGCGGTGAAGAATGACGCCCTGCCCCCGGCCCCTCCCACCGACTTCCTGGTGAGACCGCGTCCGGCCGAGGTCCTGGTGGCCTGGACCCCCACCGGTGACGACGGCTGGTGCGGTCAGCCGGCTGCCTACGAGCTGCGCGTGTCGCCTCGCCCCCTGGGCGAGGAGGGCGCCCTCGATGAGGCCAACCTGGTGGAGGCCGGCCGCAGCGCAGAGGCGGGCAAGCAGCAGCGCTCGCTGGCCCACCTGATGCCTTCCAGCCAGCCGCGCCAGGTGCACGTGGGGCTGCAGTTGATCGATAAGGTGGGTAACCGCTCGCGCCTGGCTGAGAGCAGCGTCACCCTGCCCGCCTGCCGGATGTTCTTCGAGAACGACGGATGGGAGGCCACTGGCTCCTGGACGACGCAGGATCTGCCCGGTCGCCCGGGAGTGCAGAGCGCCACCGGCGAGGCCACGCTCACCTCACGGCCCATCGATCTTGCCGCTTCGGGCGATACCACGCTCTACTTCGAGACCCGCCACCAGCTCGAGCCCCACTACGAGGGGGTCACGGTCGAGATAGCCCTGGCCGGAACCGACCGCTGGCGCGAGGTGGGCCGCCTGGAGGGCGATTCGCACGGCTGGCAGATTCACCGTTTCCCGGTGCACGACTTCGACGGCCAGACGGTGCAGCTTCGCTTCCGCTCCAGCGGCGCGTTCGAGCTGGCCGGGGCCGCGGTGACCGGGCTGGACCCGGGCAGCCAGCTGCCCTGAGGACATGGAGGTCACCCGCTCGGAGTTACTCGATCTGGCCCGGCGCTATCGCGAGCAGACCCGCGCGCGCCCCGAGGGGCGCCCTCTGGCTGAGCTGGGGGTGAGCGACCCTTACCCGGACCGGCGCGACACGCACCGCGCCAACGAGGAATTCCTGGCTGCCTTCGAGGCTCTGCCCGGCTCCCCGGCCGAGGTCCGCGCCACCCTGGCCCTCCGGGCCAGCCGCGAGAACACACGCGCCGTGCTGGGAGCCGGGATGGGCGTCCTCATGGGGGGCGGGGCCATGCTGGGATCGCTGGCGCTGGGCTTTCTGCGCTCCTGGCCGCTGGGGCTGGCGGTCGGTCTGGCTGGGGCCGGTGTGCTGGCGGCGGGGATTGTGATCCATAACAGGGCCGGAGCGCGCGAGGACCGGCAACGCATTTTGATGGGCCGGATCGACCGCTGGGAGCACTCGGCCCGGGAGTTCAAGCTGGCCTGTCCGCCCAGAGCCGAGTCCGGGCGAGAGCTGCAGGATCGCGGGGAGCACCTGTTGGTGGGAGGGGTGCGGCTGGGCAAGCGCCCGGGAGAGTAGGCTCAGGAACGGCTGCGCCTGCGCAGGAAGGTTCCCCCCACGGTCAGGCCGCCGGAGTCCTGGCGCAACCCGCCCCCGGCGGTCGGCTCGGGAATTCCCGCCAGGGCTCGCAGCTCGCTCTCCAGGGCCTGCTCGGGTGTCCGTTCCGAGGCCAGCACGCGGGTCAGGCTGGCCAGCGACTTCTCGACGTCGCCCTCGTGGGCCTGGACCAGTCGAGCAAAGAATTCCCCGTGCTCGGGCGCCGTCTGGGCCAGCCGCCAGAGGCCGTGCTCCAGGTGCCGGTAGCCTGGCCACTGCGAACCCAGCTCGGCCATCCAGGGCGGCGGGTCTTCTTTCCAGGCCCGAATCTGTTTGCGCATCGGGTCGGGGTCGGCCCCCAGGGCCCGGTTGTAGTCGGACGCGCCCAGATCGTCCCCGGCCTGGTGCAGATCACGCAGGAACCCCAGGTCCACCCTGGCCTCGTCTTCCTGGCTGATCGGGAGCGTGCTCCGGCGGGCCGTCTGGCAGTCGAGCGGGGAGAGCGGTAAGGCTCGTCCCTCCTGACGGGCCCAGGCGGCCACCTGCGAGGCGGTGTGCAGCATGCGCTGCACCTCCACCGGATGCTGGGGAACGCCCAGCACCTCGGCCAGGTCGTCCTGCAGCCGTTCCCCCTTGTGCAGGGTGGCCGCGAACCGGGTCTCGGGGTGCAGCTTCAGGGGGAGCGGTCGATTTTCGATGGCCACCTCGCCGCTGGACAAGAGCTTGGCCAGTTGGGTCTGCACGGCCCCGCTGAGCAGGTGGATCTCGTCCAGATGCACCAGCCCCGGACGGCTCAGGGCTTCGCCCAGAAGGTCGTCCTGCCAGGCGAACTGGCCTCCGGGCCCGGGAGCGAGGTGGCCCCACTGGAGGTCACTCGAGCAACCGATCGGGGCGTAGGCGCCGCCCTGCCGGGCAACCTCTCGGACCAGGGCGTTCTTGCCCGAGCCGGTGGTGCCCGTCACCACGACCGGTCGACCCGCGTCCAGGTGGCCGGTGAGGGTGGGGAGGAGCTCCGGGTGCGCCAGGTGCGAGGTCGAATGCAGCACGACTCCGGTGGGTCGGCCCCTGGGAGGCTCTTCCATCAACAGGCTCGTGGCCACCGGGGGACTTGAAGGCCGGACCTTCGCCGTGGGCTGTGGTGCCCCCGTGGCCCCCGACCCCGTGGCTTGCTCCGCTCTCGCTCCGGACGCTGAAGACGCGACCATCTCGTCGAGCGGATCACTGGCGCTGCCGGAAGACGCGATCGGCTGTCGGACGAAATTCGCCTGGGGAGGCGAGGCCAGGTTGGTGGGAAGAAGGCGGGTCTCCATCTGCTCGGTTTGAGATTCTGTCGCAGTCGCCCGCGGACCTGCGACAGGATGCCGGAGAGGATGAGAAACTGAGCTGGTTTTTCCCCTGGTTCGCGCCAGGCTTCCCGTCTACAATGGGCTTGAGGTGAAAGACGTGAAGAAATTCTGGGGATGGCTCCTGGTCCCAACCCTGGTGCTGATGCTGGGCCTGACCCACCAGGGTCATTGCCACCAGAGGCCCCGACCGGCCCGGCTGGTCGGCTACTGGATGGTCGACAACGGCAGCATGCAGCAACTGGTGCGGGTGCGTCCCGACCTGTCGGTCGATTACGGGGTGGGTGACCTGAAAGGACACCTGCAACTCGGCTCCGACGGCAGGCTGGCCTGGAGCACCACGGACGCCTGGTATGGAACCGAGCGCAGGCTTCAGCTCGACGTCTTGCGCTGGTGTGGCAAACGAGGGCTGACCATGCTGGTGGTCCAGGATAGCAGTGACGCTCTGGCGGTGGGCCAGCGGCTGGCTTGGAGCCGGCTGGATGACTCGGCGGGCCGCTACTTCAGCCTGTCAAACCGCGACGAATCCAAGTAGACCTTGCACATCCTCGAGCAGCGATTCGGCCCGATCAGGCTGGGGAACCTCGGCCCATAGATCCAGCACCGGCAGGCGGAAGGCGTGCTGCACCGCCACCCAGCCCCCGGCCGGGAGGTCGGCCCGGATCCACCAGGCGTCGCGGCGCCTCTCCAGGTTGGCCGAGGTGGAGATGCGGGCCCCCTGGTAGCGTGTGGCCAGCCGCTCCATGATCTCGGTGGGGCCCAGGTCCAGGGGGCAGGGAACCTGGCCTTCGCTGCTGTTGTAAGGGGGAAGCTCTTCCACCAGCTCGGAGAGAGGCTGCTTGTGGTGCGCCATCAGGCGGAGCACGAGCACCAGGGTGGCCAGGCTGTCGGGCGAGAAGCACACGCCGGGCCAGGTCAGCTCGCCCCTCAGATCGAGCCCCAGCGCCGGACGCTCGGGGTCAAGGCTGGCCAGCTCGTTGAGCATGTCCCGGTTGAGCGGTCCGGAAAACTGAACCTCGGCCCGGTGCAGCCGGGCCGTCTCTCGGACCAGCTGGCTCAGGCTGTTGGGGGTCACCAGCACCGCTCTCTCGCGCTGCATCTCGAGGTAGGAGCGCACGGCCAGGGCCAGGGTCTGGTGGCGGGTCAGGCGCCGCCCCTTCTCGTCGATCAGGATGAGCAGCAGGCCTTCCCAGCCGGTGGCCACGCCCAGGTGGCACGAGGAGCGGATCACCCGCGTGGCCAGAGGCTTGAGACCCAGCTCGGGCGACTTGTTCTCGCGCACCGTATGCACGTTGAAGACTTTGGCCCCCAGTGCGGCCAGGGTGCCCAGCACGGGCGCCTCGGCAGCCCCACGTCCACTGTCCACGGCCACGCGCAGGTCCATCTTCTCAAGCTCAGGCAGCTGGAAGTAGGACAGTACCCGGGCCAGGTGCAGGCTGGCAGCCTCGCCGTAACGCCTGGTCAGGAGCGGTCGGGCCGGGCGAGGGGAGGGAGCGCGTTTGTACATCTCATAGAGCGCCTTCATGCAGGCCTGGTCGAAGGGAAGCCCGTTGAGGGTGAACTTGAAGCCGTTCCAATCCACCGGGGCCCGGCCGGCGGTAACCATCACGGCCGCCTGGCACGACCAGGCCGAGCTGGCCACGAGAAGGGCGGGAGTGGGCACCACTCCCGCGTCCAGAGCCCGCAGGGGATAGGCCGACAGGCCTCCCAGGAAGTGTTGCAGCAAGGGTCCACCCGAGGCCCTGGTGTCGCGACCCACCACCACCGTGGCGTGGGGTTGGCGTTCGTGCAGGAAGCGGGCGAAGGCGGCCCCGAGACGGGCTGCCACCCGGGTGGTCAGGTCGGTGCCGAACTCCCCCCGCAGGACTGATTCGCGCACCTGCAGAGCCAAACTAGCCGCCTCCCCCGAAGTCGGGTGCGAAGAAGAAGAGCACAGCGGCCACCCGACGCATGTCCTCGAACCCGCCATCCACCCCTTCGGCTCGGCCCCAGAGCGAGCCGGACTTGCGGATGGTGCCGTCCGACTCGATGCGACCGTAAAGCGAGCCGCCGATGCGCAGGGTGCCATCCGACTCCACCTCGCCGAAGAGGGAGCCATTCTTGCGAACCGTGCCGTCCGACTCCACCCGGCCCACCAGCGAGCCGTTCTTGCGAACGCTGCCGTCGGACTCGAGCTTGCCGGCCAGAGAGCCGCCCAGGCGAATGGTGCCGTCCGACTCCACCCGTGCCCACAGCGAGCCGCCCTGGCGGACGTCGAGATCGCCTCCGGCCAGGGCCATCTGGCAGAGCAGCACAAGCATCAGCAGGCGTTTGATCATGACGGCAGCAGAATGCGCCGCTCGGGGGCCAGAAACCTGCAGGTCTGCTCCCCTCCGAGGGCCAAGATTCCCGGATGCAGACCTCCACCCGGACCGACGAGGACAAGTCCCCCGAAATCGAGGCTCGCTCCCTCTGGGGCTGGGTCCACGACCACCACCAGCAGGCCTACCTGGCCGGCACGGCCTTGCTGGCGGGACTCTACGCTCTCTCGGCACCCCCCGGCCGGCGCCTGGAACGCTGGACCCGGGCTTTCGCAGGGGCGGCGGCGGTGGGAGCCGTGCTGGATCCCCTGGTCAACCCGGGCAACCCGGGCTTGAGTCGGGTGCGCGTGCACGGCCCCCGAGGCCGGCGGGCAGTGGCCCTGACCTTTGACGACGGCCCCGAGCCGCCTTATACCGAGCGCATCCTGGACATCCTGGGCGAGTTCGCAGTCAAGGCCACCTTCTTCGTGGTCGGCTCGCAGGTGCTGCACCATCCCGAGCTGGCCCGCCGCATCCTCGACGGCTCCGCTCTCCCGGCACGGCACGCGAAGAGCTGGCTCTGGCCTCGGCCAGCATCGAGCGGGTGACCGGTATCTGGCCTCAGTGGTTCCGCCCGCCCTTCGGCTTTCGTTACCCCTGGAACGTGACCCAGGCCGCCCGGCTGGGCCAGGCCACCGTGACCTGGAGCCTCAATCCGCGCGACTTCGAGAGCCCGCCGCCCGAGGTGCTGGCCCAACGCGTGTTGCGCCAGGCTCGCAGCGGGGACATCGTGCTCTTGCACGACGGCATGCGCGATCAGAGCTGCACCGTGGCGGCCCTGCCAACCATTCTCAGGCAGCTGGCCCGCCAGAGCTTCGAGCTGCTGCGGGTGGATCAGCTGCTGGCTTGAGTTTCAGGAGCGCTCGGGAAAGATTCCCTGCAGAGCGATGTAATAGGCGCCAAAGTTGCTGCTGGCCAGGGGATTGGCGGCCCGCAGGTCGGGCACCCCGAAGGTGGTCTGGCCGTCTCCGCCATAGGTCGTCCCGAGCAGGGAGAAGAGCGCCTGGTTGCTCTCGATTTGCAGCAGGGTGCCGTCGCAGAGTTGCCACAGGGGCTCCTCCCCGTTGCCGGGAGCAAAGTTGAAGGCGAAGAGTCGAATTTCACCATAGAACGGGCTCATGCAAAGTTTCCTCTCAGGAGATTGCGCTGGTGACCCACAACACGAGGTCGGGAGACAGGCTGACGAAGATGGGCTGGATACCGGCCGGAATCGGGAAGGAGGGCAGTGCCCCGCCGCTGGCATCGAAGACCTGGATCTCGGAATCGGACGGGTCGGCCACGTAGGAGAGGCCTCTGCCGTCGATGGCCAGCTTCTCGGGCAGGGTCAGACCGCCGCGGTAACTGCGCACGAAGGCACCCGCCTCGGTGAAGACCTGGATGCGGTGGTTGCCCGAGTCGCACACGTGCAGCTGCCTCTGCGGGTCGAAGGCCATGCCGCTGGGCACGTTGAGCTGGCCGTCCCCGCTCCCCGGGCTGCCGAACGTGTTGCCAGCAAGGGCCCCACCGCCCTGCCAGCTGAAGGTGAGGATCTGGTTGGCGGTCTGGTTGCTGACGAAGATGTTGGTGCCGTTAAAGGCCACGCCACCGGGAAAACCGCCGATCGGCAGCATTCCCACCAGGAGGCCGGTTCGATCGAGGACCTTGACCCGGCTGTTGCCCGAGTCGCACACCAGGATCAGTCCGTCCGGTCCAGAGCTGGCGTCATTGGGGAAGTTCCACTGATTGGAGCCCACCCCCAGCCCGGCCTGCTCGAAGAGCACCGAGCCATCGGCGGCTCGCAGCCGGACCAGGTTCTGGAAGGGGAAGAGCTCGATACGACTTCCGTCGCTCAGGAAGACGAAGCGTCCGTTGGCCAGTTGGGACTGGCTGGGAGAAAGGTTCTGTGGGGCGGTGGGAGTGGCGCGCTGGCTGCCCGAGGAGACGTCTCCACACCCTGGAGTCGCCAGGCCAGCCAGGGCGACGGCTCCCAGGCCCTGGAGGAAGGTTCTGCGTTGCATGCCGGCCAGTTCGAACCCATGTCTTTGGCTCCTTTGTTCGAAAGGGCCCCGAGCGGGCAACGCGAAGCCCCGGCGATGCCCCGGGTCCAGATTCTCGAGAAAAGCGTGGCCGAGCGGATCGCCGCCGGCGAGGTGGTGGAGCGTCCCGCCTCGGTCGTCAAGGAGCTCCTGGAGAACTCGCTCGACGCTCAGGCCCGCCAGGTCACCGTGGAGCTGGTGCAGGGCGGCACGAAGTCGCTCTCGGTCTCAGACGATGGCTGCGGCATGGGGCCAGAGGACGCGCGATTGGCCCTGGAGCGCTTTGCTACCTCGAAAATCTCGCGTTGGGAAGACCTCTGCTCGCTCCACTCCTACGGTTTTCGAGGCGAAGCTCTGCCCAGTATCGCGGCCGTCTCGCGTTTCACGATCCTCACCTGCGAGCCAGGGGCCGAGGCCGGCACCGAGGTGGTGGTCACCGGAGGGGTGATCGAGCGTTGTGGCCCGGCCGCCGCCGTGCCGGGCACCCGCATCACGGTGGAGGACCTGTTCTTCAACACCCCGGCCCGCAAGAAGTTTCTGCGCAGCCCGGCGGCCGAGACCTCGCAGGTGGTCGACCTGGTGGGCAAAGCGGCCCTCTCCCAGCCCCACGTGCAGCTCCGGCTGGTATCGAACGCTCGCGAGATGCTCCACTTTCCGGCTCAGATGGGTCTGGCCGAGCGCCTGGGGCTGCTGTTGAAGGTGGATGCCGGCCAGCTGGTGGCGGTGGAGGCCCAGGTCGAGGGCGTCTCGGTGCGCGGGCTGGTCGGTCTGCCGGCCCTGGCTCGCCCCAACCGCACCGGGCAGTTCCTGCTGGTGAACGGGCGCATCATCCGTTCCGCTCTGCTCTCGCAGGCCTGGCTGGAGGGCTTCACCCCGCTCCTTCCCAGGGGCAAGTATCCCGTGGGCATCCTCTCCCTGGAGGTGCATGGCGAGCTGGTGGACGTGAACGTGCATCCCACCAAATCCGAGGTGCGCTTTGCCAACAACCAGCACATCTTTCGAGCTGTCTATCGGGCCGTGGCCCGGGGCCTGGAGGCTCATGGCGCCGACACGGTCCAGCACCAGACCCTCGAGGACGCCTCCTGGGAGCGGCCCGAGCCGGTGGCTCTGCCCTGGGATCCGCCTGAGCCCGTCCGGGAAGCTCCTGAGGTATCCGAGCCCTGGGATCCACCCGAGCCGGCCCGGCCTGCCTGGCAGCCGCCCGAAAGCCGAGCTTACCGGTCGCCCGCGCCCGCTTACCAGCCCCCCGCCCGCGAGCGTCCGGCCAGAAGCTATGCCACTACCCCCCAGTCTCTGGAGTTGTTCAGGCCCCTGAGCGTTGCCAGCGAGGAGCCCACCCCCCTGGCCCAGCTGCACGACACCTACCTGGTGGCCCTGGTGCGCGGCGAGCTGTGGGTGGTGGACCAGCACACCGCCCACGAGCGCATCCTGTATGAGCGGCTGAGCCACCTGGCGCCGCTCGAGCAGGGGGCCCAGGGCCTGGTGATCCCCGAGGTGCTCGAGCTCTCTCCCCTGGTGGCCGAGCTGGCGTCCGAGCGGGCCAGCGACCTTCTGGCCCTGGGCTTCGAGCTGGAGCCCTTCGGTGGCAACTCGTTCCAGCTGCGCTCGGTGCCCTACGGCATTCCTGCCCGCAAGGCCGTGCCCACCCTGCGGGGCGTGCTAGAGGAGCTGGCCGAGGAGAAGGTCAGCGTGCGCCATCACACGGCCGAGGAGTGGCGTGAGCGGCTGCGGGCCATGATGGCCTGCAAGGCGGCCGTCAAGGCCGGCGATCCTCTCGAGAAGCACGAAATGCGGGTGCTCCTGCGTGAGTTGCTCGAGGTGGAGCATTCGCCTTATTGCCCCCACGGCCGTCCCACCCGGGTGCGGCTCGATCAGGCCACGCTGGAGAAGCTCTTCCACCGGGCGTGACCAGGCTGCCCGTGCTGGCGCTGGTCGGCCCCACCGCCAGCGGCAAGACCTCCCTGGCTCTGGCCCTGGCGCGCGAGATCCCCTTCGAGATCGTCAGCGCCGATTCGGCTCTGGTCTACCGGGGGGCGGATCTCGGCACTGCCAAACCCACCCCCGCCGAGCGGGCCCTGGTTCCCCATCACCTGATCGACCTGTGCGACCTGAACGACTCGTTCTCGGTGGCCGACTTTCAGGCCCTGGCCCGGCAGGCCGTCGAAGACATCGTGGCCCGGGGCAAGTTGCCCCTCATCGTGGGGGGGACGGGGCTCTACGTGCGGGCTCTCCTGCGCGGCTACACCCTGCCCGAGGCAGCTCCCGACCCGGCTCTGCGCGAGGAGCTGAAGGCCACCCCGCTGGAGGATCTGCTGGCCGAGCTCGAGCGGGTCGATCCGGTGGCCTACCAGCGTGTCGACCGGCAGAATCCGCGCCGGGTGGTGCGGGCGGTGGAGGTCTTCCGCCAGACCGGCGTCCCCTTCTCGGCTCACTACGCCACCAGCGACCCGGGTCTTGACTCGCTGCTGCTGGGCCTGCGCTGGACGCTCGAGAAGCTGCACCAGCGCATCGCGCTGCGCACCCGCCAGATGCTCGAGGATGGCTTTCTGGAGGAGGTGCGCGCGCTGGCCGAGAAGGGTTACGGCCCTTCTTTGCGCCGTCTGCGGCTGATCGGCTACCCCGAGATGCTGGACGTGGTGGAGCAGAAGAAGAGTTTGCAGCAAGCCAGCCTCGAGCTCGAGCGCAATACGCGTCGTTACGCCAAACGCCAGCTCACCTGGTTTCGCCGGGAGACAGACATACACTGGTTGGAGGCCGAGGGCGATCCGCTCGCTCAGGCGCTCGAACTCATCCGGGAATGGGAGAAACAAAGATGTTGAACCTGCAAGACGCGTTTCTGGCACAGCTCAAGAAAGAGGGACAGATCGTGGTGGTGTTCCTCTCCAAAGGGGTCCAGCTCAAGGGCGTGGTGCGGGGCTATGACAACTTTACCATCTTCCTGGAGGATGAGGGCCGCTTGCAGATGGTCTACAAGCACTCGGTGACCACCGTCAGCCCCAGCCGTCCCATGAGCACCGACTTCCTGCGCGAGGCCTTCAAAGAGGCAAAAGGGGGCGGTTCTCGGGAAGCCAGCAAAGAGACTCCCCCGGCCCACGTGTGAACGGCCTTCCCTTCGCCAAGTGGGAGGGGCTGGGCAACGATTTCGTGATCGTGGATGCGCGCCCAGGGCTCGAGGGCGATCCGGCAACCCTGGCCCGGGCCATGTGCGCTCCTCACTTTGGAATCGGGGCCGATGGTCTGGTGCTGCTACGGGGCAACGGGCAGGGTCTGGCGATGGAGATCTTCAACCGCGATGGCTCGCTGGCCTCGACCTGCGGCAATGCGCTTCGCTGCTTGGCGCTCTATGCCCGGCGCGAGGGCCTCAGCCAGGGCTCCGAGGTCAGCTTCCAGACCCCTTCCGGTCTGCGCCTGGCCCGCTTTGTGTCAGACGAGGTGGAGGTGGACATGGGCCCCCCTCAAGGCCTCTCCCCGGCCGGTCTTGCCGCCGAGCCGGTCCCGGTCGAGGTCAGCGATGGGGAGGGCTGGGGGGTATCCATGGGTAACCCTCACCTGGTGGTGTTCGTGGACCGTCCCGTCGCACTCTCGGAGCGGGGAGCGTATCTGCAGCAGCACGGCCCGCTGGGCGAGGTCAACGTGGAGTTCACCCGGGTGCTCTCGCCCACGCACCTGGCGGTGCAGGTCTA
>QWHO01000304.1 GCA_021404945.1 bacterium CPR1 | reverse complement strand
GGCCTGGATCGATGGCTGGAAGGAAGAGCCGCTGACCGAGCTCTCCAACCCGGCCCAGACCGGCCGCTTGAGCCACGGAACCAACCCCGTTTCTTACTCTCGGGTGGAGATGCGTGGCGATCACCCCACTATGCGTTCACTGGAAAGCCCGCGGGGCACCTCGCATTACTCGCTGGGCTACCTGTTGCTGCACCTGCACGCTCACCTCCCCTTCATTCCCGACCCCGTGAACTTCGGCCAGGGCGACAAGTGGCGGCCCGAAGGCTACCCGCAGGAGTGGTTCGCCGAGGCGGTGCGCGAGACGTACCTGCCTCTGCTCGAGATCATGGACGCTCTGACCAATGAGGGCGTGGATTTCAAGCTCTCCATCGATATCTCGCCCCCACTGGCGGCCATGATGAAGAGTCCCCGTCACCAGGCCGACGTGGTTGAGACGCTGGATCGTCTGTTGCGGCTGGCTCGTCTGGAGGTGGCCCGCACCACCCGCGAAGAGCCCCACTACGCCACCGCCGCCCGCATGCACCGGCGCCACCTGGCTCGCTGCCGCGACGTTTACCTGGGCTGGGGGTGCGATCTGACGAGGGCTTTCAGCTACTTCCAGGAGCGGGGCAAGCTGGAGATCTGCACTTGCGTGGGCACCCATCCCATGTTGCCCCTGTGGCAGATGGTACCCAGCGCCATTCGAGGCAACTGCCTTGCGGCTGCCGAGTTCCACGAGCAGACCTTCGGGCGGGCCTCGCGTGGGGTGTGGTTACCCGAGTGCGCCTACGCGCCCGGTGTGGAGCGTTTTCTCGAAGAGGCGGGTTTTGCTTACTTTTTCAGCGAGGGAAGCACCGTCACGCGGGCGGACTCTCCGGCCGAGTTCGGTCTCAACGCGCCGGTCTTTGTGCGCGGCTCGCGCGTGGCGGTATTGCCGCGCGACCCCGAGACCAGCGAGCAGGTGTGGAGCGGAGAGATGGGCTATCCGGGCGATCCGGATTATCTCGATTTTCACATCCGGGGCGGCCCGTTCAAGTACAACCGGATCACCGACCGGGGGGGAGGCCCCAAGCAGCCCTACAATCCCGAATGGGCCTCCGGCAAAGCCTTCAGCCAGGCCGAGCACTTCATCACCTGTCGCAATGCCCGCTTCCGCTGGCTCAGCGGCCAGATGTGGAAGAAACCTCTGATCGTGGCGCCCTACGACGCCGAGCTGTTCGGCCATCACTGGTATGAAGGTCCCCAGTTCCTCTATAACCTTTTCAAGAAGCTGCACTACGATCAGAACCAGACTGAGTTCACCACTCCCTCGGCCTATCTCGCCGAGAGCCCGACCGCCCAGGAAATCTTCCCCAACCTCTCAAGCTGGGGCGACAAGGCCACCTTCGAGAAGTGGATGTCGGGGGCAACCTGCTGGATGTACCGCCACGCTCACGAGGCTGCCGAGGAGATGGGCCGGATGGCGGCCCTGCAACCGCCCGATGGGCCGATCCGGCGCATCCTGTGCCAGGCCGCCCGCCAGCTCATGGTGGCGATGTCCAGCGACCTGCCTTTCGTCATCTCCAACGGACACTTCGTGGACCGCATGAAGGGTCAGTTCTTCGGGGCACTGGCCGATTTCTGGCGCCTGTCGGAGATGTTCTGGCTGGCCCACGAGGGCCAGGAGGTCGAGCTCGAGCTCGTGCGCCACCTGGAGCTGGTCAACTGCATCTTCCCGAGAGTCAATCCGGACTGGTTCCGTGGCTGAGTGGCAACCGACATTCGGCGATCTGCGGATTCGGTGAGCTGCTGCCCAGGTGCTCGAGAAGGCCGAGGAGGAGCTGCATCGCGCCAAGGCGAGTGGCCGCGACCGGGTTCTGGCCGATTGGCCCCCTCCCGATAACAGGCCTTCGGGGGGGGTGTATCGAATACGCTTCGGCTGGAAGACGGGTCAGGCTCGTCTTCCCCCGCCGGCCCTGAGCGGCCGAACAGGAAGGGGTGCCCAGATGGAGCGCAAATTCGAATATCGAGGAAGAACTTTTTTGCGGGTTGGCGAGCAATGGCTCGACCGGGACCGCTTGATCGTCTCCGACCAGCTGGCCTCAAAGCTGTGCATGGAGTTTGGCATACAGAACGTACCCGAAGAGTCCAAGGCCAAGACCAAGGCCAAGGCGAAAGCCAAGGAGAAGGCGGAAAAGGCTGAGGCCAAAGCGGCTAAGGCGTCCAAAGCCGCCGCCGCCAAAGCGGCCACGGCGACCAAAGCTCCCGCCAAGCCCAGGCGCAAGAAAACCGATCAGGTCGAGGCTGCCGAGTCGGCCTGAGGCCGCACGACCGGAAGACCAGCCTGTTGCCAGGCCGCGATTCCACCCATCAGGTCGGTGACGCAGGCGCGTCCGTGCAGAGCCAGCACCGAGGCCGCCATCGAGCTACGATACCCGCTGGCGCAATGCACCACCACGGGTTGCTCGGCGGGCACTTCCTCCAGGCGATGGTTCAGCTCGGTCAGAGGAATATGGCCTGCCCCCTCGAGGTGGGCTGAGCGCCACTCCTCGTTGCTGCGCACATCAAGCACGAAGGGTGGCTCGGGGCCGGCCAGCCGCTCGGCCAGTTGCTGAGGCGAAATGCGGGGCTGGCTGGAGCGGTGCTCGGGGGGAATGAAGCAGGCCCCTCCCTCCAGGTAGCCGGCCACATTCTCGAAGCCTACCTGGCCGAGCCGCGTGATGGTCTCGACCTCGCGTCCCACCGGGGCGATCACCACCAGGGGACGCTCCGGGTCGAGCAGAGAGCCAGCGAACTGGGCGAAGCGACCGTCGAGCCCCACATTGACGGCGTTCTTAAGGTGGAACTCGGCGAAGTCATCGGGCATGCGCGTGTCCAGCACCTGGGCGCCAGCCTGTTGCAGCTCAAGCACGCGTGCGAAGCTGAGGGGCACGTTGGCATCGCGCACCGTGTCGCCCAGGTCGACGCGCTGGCTGTGGTTGAGCCTGGCATCGCGGGCCTCCAGGCGCGCCTTGCCGCAGATGACAACCTCCTCGCGGCTGGGCACAATGTCATACTCCGGTCTCGCTTTCTCGCCCAGCGAGATGGCGGCCCCGGTGCGCTTCTGCAACTCGAGGTGCCCGGAAACGAAGTCGGCGTGGAAGTGGGTTAGCACCTCCTCCTTGATGGTCACGCCCATGGCCTCGGTCTCCTGGAGATACTCGTCCACGTCTCGCTGGGGGTCGACCACGAGGACGGTCCTGGTGGCCTGATCGGTCACCACGGAGCTGGCATGCGAGAGACTGCCCAGGGAGTACTGCTTGATTTCCATCTTAAGACCATTGTACGTGGTTGTTGCTGGACAGGCGTTTCCGGATGGTAAATCCTCCGTCGTGTTCACGTTCTGGCAACAAGTTGTGCTGCCGGGGCGCGAAAGGACCGGGCGTTTCGGGGGTTCGGTCACAGTTGTTCATTTCCCGGAAACAAGTTCACAAGCGCTTAGCAATCCGCTAACATACTGTTCATCTCTGGCCGGTATGATGGTCTACGGACCGGTCCACGCCCTTCCCGAGGCCGCATACACTAGGGCCCTGGCGGCGATCAGCGCTGAGGCAGCTCGTCGGTGACCTGGTCGAAGTCGATCGGCTCGAACTGGCGGGCGGTGCGGCCCGCGA
This sequence comes from bacterium CPR1, assembly GCA_021404945.1. Classification (GTDB taxonomy): domain Bacteria; phylum Vulcanimicrobiota; class Xenobia; order Xenobiales; family QWHO01; genus QWHO01. Next base: position 4,278 of record QWHO01000304.1, on the reverse strand, counting down.
GATGCCCGACCGCGTCCACCATGGCCTCGGGGGCGCGGTCCTTGTCGAAGATGTAGTGGAAGATGGGCTGAGAGATTTCGCGCACGTGGGGCCGGCAGGCCTCCACCAGCTCCTCGCAGTCGAACAGTTTGCCGTCCTCGAGCCCCCCGGGAGGGCGGATCAGCTCCACCAGGTCGGTCTCAGGCAGCACGATGGGGCCGAGACCCTTCCAGGTGGCCACCCGCAGCACCCGGCCGTCGCTCTTGCGCAGCAAGAGGCGGATCGGGGGCACCTGCATGCCGTTCTTGGCGTAGCGGCGCCGCATCTCGGGGTAGAGAGTCATGTATTCCCAGGAGTCCTCCAGCGCCTCGGGCGAGCAGAAGGCGGGGGGATGGCCTTCGGCCGTCAGCTCTTCGATGGACTGCTGGTTGCCGTCTTGCCAGGCCACCAGCAACGATTCCACGGTGGGCACGAAGGGGCGTGTGGGGGGGCGCGGCTCGAGCACCTGCACGTGGGCGCGCAGCTCGCGCGCCACCGAGACCGCCAGTGGCAGGGCTTCCAGGGCAAAAAAACGCGGAGTGGGCTGGAGCATCTCGAAGTCGAGCCCGATGTCGCCTGTCTCGTGCGGCTCGTAGCTGACGAAGCGGCAGTGCACGCCGGTATCGGGGTTCTGGTAGTAGTGGCTGCGCTCGCCCTGGATCCTGGAGGGGCGCGAGGTCAGCGGGCCGCTCAACTCGAGCGCTCGCTCAACCTCGCGAAGACCGACCGGTCGGCGGTCGGTCGTGGTGACGTAACGGAGCAGAAAGGCCATATTTTTGAACCGCGTTGGGCTTCGCCGGGCTGGCTCGAGGACCTCCTCAGGGGACTTCCGGCTCGAGGGTGGGCGGAGGGGGCGGATCCTTCTCCAGCAGATAGAGCCGCACCTGATAGGGAGACAGCTGCAGCTTCAGGGTCCCGCCCGGCAGAGGAGGACCGTTGGGCAGCTCGCGCACGCTGCCCACCTTGCCCAGTGAGAGCTCGCCGGTGGTGTTGCGGTCGGAGACGTTCACCACCGAAAGCAGAGCCCGCCCCCTGGGATCGCGGAAGATGGCCGCGTCCACCGGGCCCTCGAGATCGACGCCCACCGGCCCTTCGCCCGTGAGATAAGGCTCCAGGGCGCTGATCTCGGTGGCCTGGCGGCGCACCGCCTCGGCCAGGGGGCTGTCGAGCAGCTTCCAATCGCCCTCCTCGAGGAACGCGTAGAGGATTCCCTTGGCCCCGTGGTTGAGGGCCAGCCAGTCCATGCAGCGCAGCTGCTCGAAGGAGGGCGGGCGGCTCCAGGTAGGAGACTGCACGAAGGCCTGGTTGACGAACCAGAGCGAGCGGCCGGCCGGCAGGGTCAAGCGGGCCTGATCCAGCCATGTGGCCACGGTGCTGACCGGAGAGGGGAGGTCGCTGAGGGGGAACGGGTCCAGGGCCACGATGTCGGCGCTCTGGCCCAACAGGCCCAGGCTGGCGGGGTTGTGGTTGGATTGGAAGACGGGACGGGCGTCGGCCTGATGCAGGGCCACGTACATCCGGTCGAGCAGGGGGATGTACTCGGGCCGCTGGTCGGGCTGCTCCACCAGGCTCCAGGCCAGGAAGGGCAGGTTGCCCAGCTGACCGGCTCGGGCCGCGGCGGCGGCCGGGAAGTCTTTCTGCTCGGCGGTCAGCCCGGCCGGCAGCACCACCTGGATGCCCAGCTTGCCCGCCCGGGTCACGAAGGCGGCGGGGTCGGCCAGCTTCTGGGCCTGGACCAGGTTCAGGCCCAGCGACTGCACCTGGCGCAGCTTGTCAGGGGTCGCCTCGCGCAGCACAACTCCCACCGGAAAGAAGGTGCGGCCGTCGCTCTGCAGCACGCCGTCCTCGCGAATCGTGATGGCTCGGCGGGCCAGACCGTTCTGAACGACCGGCTCGGGCCCCAGCCGCGTATCCCCCCCCGCGTGGATGATCTGGCCCTGCTCGTCCACCACCCGCCAGCGCAGCAAACCCGGCTGGAGAGGCTCGCGGAAGAAGACCGTGGTCTGGGGCGTGAGCCCCATGGGCAGGTACTGGAGCCAGGTCAGGGCCACCTGGCTCTGCTCGGTCTGGTGCTCGGTGACCACGGCCAGCGGCTCGGTGGGTCCCAGGGCGGCCTCCTGCCAGCGAGGAGTGGGCACCAGGCGGAATTCCATCTTCAGGCCTTTGGGTACTTCCCCGGCCACGTGCACCAGCACCCCTACCAGCGTGCCCTGGCCCTCGCCGGCGGCCACCACCAGCTGGGGGACGGTCTGCACCCGGATGCGGAAAGCGGTGCGCACGACGGTGAGCCCGCGGACCTCGAGGGTGCCCTGGCGGCTCTTGAGCGCCATGGCCACCCCGCTCGGTCCCAGCGGTCCGGGGGCCTCGGCGGTGAGAGAGTGCGGGGTCCACTCCGGGGTGGCGGTGAAGTCGAGCCGGGCCGGGCCGAAGCGGGCCGAGGCCGCTCGCCTTGCGTCCGAGCGGGCCTCGAAGCGCAGCGTGAAGCTGCCCGCGGCCATCCCCACCGGGGCGTAGGCCAGGGCCGTGGGGGCGCCGCCCGGGTTGGTCAGCACCAGGCCGTCGGGGGTGCGCTGCAGGGTGGGCAGCTTGCTCAGGTCGAGCTGGTAGCGCTGGGCGATGCGGGCGTTGACGGCGGGGTCCTTGGAAGGCTGCCAGTCCATGAGCTGAAAGTCGAGCTCCACCGCTCGGGCCGGGGCCATGAATAGAATCGCTGTCACCAGGAGTGCGGCGATGCGGGTCGCAAGCATGGCGGGCGCTTCGACGGGCGCTGAGCCGGGCCTGCGCCCGGACCTCCAAACCGAGGGGCCTGAACGGGAACGGCCTCCATCGCACCGGGTCATCCGGAGTCACGGGGGAGCGGGTCATTCCGACCCCTTTGAGTGCCTCCGCGTGCTGATGCACGGGGTAGAGGTGCAGACGGCCACCCGCTGTGGCCTGCCGGTTGCAATGAATGAGCGCTCTGGCGTAATCTAAGGGTATGGACCTGCTGGAGACAGAACAGAGAGTCGTTGTCCGTGTGGATTGGAAGGGCTACCAGACGCTGATCGAGTTGGTCGGTGAGCAACCCCGGTTGCGCCTGACTTACGATCGGGGGGAGCTCGAGATCATGACCACTTCCAACGAGCATGAGCGCAAGAAGAGCGTGATTGGACGCTTGCTAGAGTGCCTGATGCTCGAGCTGGGCCAGGATTTTGTCTGCGGGGGCAGTCAGACCTTTCAGCGCCAGGACCTCGACCGCGGCATCGAGCCGGATGAGTGCTACTGGATCCAGCACGGCCGGGACGTCGTCGAGATGGTTCGCTATGACCCGGAGCGTTATCCGCCTCCAGATCTGGCGGTCGAGGTGGAGGTCAGCCGCGGGCTGCTCAACCGGATAGGGATTTATGGCGCCATGAGGGTGCCCGAGATCTGGCTCTGGACCGCTCAAGAGGAGCTGCACATCCTGTGCCTGACTTCGGAAGAGAGCTATGTCGAGCAGTCCGCCAGTCCCACCTTCCCCGGGTTCGATCCCCAGGTCCTGGCCCGCTTTGCCCGCCAGGGCGGCACGCAGATGACTTCCCGGGTGTTGCATTCCTTTCGGGACTGGCTGAGGAATCGCTGAAATCCCTCATCGCGGGGAACGAACTCTCGCGCCAGGACCAGAAGAAGCCTGTGGAGCCGCTCAAGGCCTTGACCCGTTTTGCTCCCCATCCAGGGTTGCTACGTCGTAGGACCGGTGCCTGTGCTTTCGGGCGCAGGCAGTCTGAGAAGAGACACCTTGCCGCAGCCAGCCGCTCGACTCGCTCGCGCAGCAACTCGCATCAGCCTCGAGAAGCTTGCTGCTGCTGATCGCGGGTCACTCCGGCCCACGCAGGTCCAACTCCGCCCAAAATCGAATCAACCCCAATGGCATCGGCCAATTTCCCAATCGGTCCCCTGGGCCCCCTTGCGTCAATCACGGGCAACACCGGCAATCGCGAGCACGAGGTGCCGGACTCGCTGTGGGTCCGCGACTCCCTGGGCTCGTCGGTCACCGCTCAGCCCGAGAAACTGCGCCCTTTCCTGCCAGGACCCCCGACCGAGCCGACCCCGACCGGGCCCCCACCCGCTCACGAGCACGCCTGGCCGCGCGACGACGCTGCCCGGCGCACCAGCTTCAGTGATCTCCTGGGCGAGGGCTTCCTGCTATCCGGCGGGGAGAACCTGGCGCCCTCCAACCTCGACCTCCTCAACGAGATGATGGCCATCCAGCAGCGCAGCCGTCTCCACCACAAACTGATC
>QWHO01000303.1 GCA_021404945.1 bacterium CPR1 | reverse complement strand
CACGCTGGCGGCGCAGTGGATGACGTGGGTGAGGGTGCGCTCGAGCACCTTCAGGTCGTCGGGGCTGATCCCCAATCCGGCCTTCTCGATGTCGCCGTCGATGAAGCGGAACTTGCTGGCCAGCGTCGGGTCATCGAGCCACAGCTCCCGCAAGAGATCTCGGCCCCGATCGGTGGGGGTGAGCACCCTCTCCACTTCGCCGGTGCGACGGTTCTTGATGACCTTGGGACGGATCAGCACCACCATCTCGCTGACCTCATCGTCTCGAGCAGCCTGGCACATCACTTCCTTGCCCACGAAACCGGTGCCGCCGGTGAGCAGCACTCGCAGACCACGGGCCTGCTCGAGCTGGGATCGGGACTCTTCGCGCAGGCGCTGCAAGCGCGCCTCGATCTCCTGCTTCTTGAGGCGCTGGCGTTTATAGCGGAAGTAGAACTCGCGCCGCTTGAGGCCGAAAAGAGCCTCGCCGATCTTCTTGGGGTCTTTGGACCCCAACGCTTTGGCCAGCATCTCGGCGGTCTTTTTGCCGAAACTGCGCACCCGCTTCATGGTGGAGCGGGCGTGCTCTTCATCGCCGGTCTTGACCAGCCAGCTCATCAGGGAGCGGGCGTAGACATCCACGATGTGGTAGTCGCGGTGCTTGCGCACCAATAGCTCGTCTGGCTCGATAGGGCCTTCGAGCACCTCGCCCGTGGCCAGACTGACGCGCTCGATGTAGTGCCCGGGGTCGGCTTCCTGCATAACCTGGTCATTGGACCGCCCCTTTCAGCTTCCCTTCAGGATCAAGATCTACACTGCTGGCAAAGAGAGACATCCTGGTTTCTGGTGGAGGATTTTCGATGAATACGCTGACCCCCGTAGCCCTGAGCACCAATTCCTACGTTTCCAGCGCCGCTGGCAAGAAGCCGGCCGACGATGCGTCCGGCGGCGAGACGAAGACCCCGGTGGCCGCGGGCGACGAAGTTTCCATCAGCGCTGGCTCGGAGGAGAAGCCCTCCAAGAAGGGCCTGGGCCGGATCGGCAAAGCGGTCGCCGTGTTGGCCCTGGGCGCGGCCCTGCTGGGCACCACCGGCTGCGCGGTCACCACCGGCGGCTACAACGCCTGGGGCGGGTACCAAACCCAGACCACCGGCATCGGGGTCGACGGCTCGATTTACAGCCACGGCACCCGCACCACGCCGTGGGGCACGCAGTCCGAGACCACCGTCATCGGTCCCGGCGGCGTGTATTACGAGAACCAGCACCACAACCACCCGGTGTATGTCCCGCGGGCGCCCGTCTGCACGCCCATGACCTGGTGGGGCCCGGGCACCTGCTACTGAGCGAAGCCCTTACGCCCGGTTGACCCCTCTGCTATAGTGTGTTCATGACACTTGCCAATGAGCGCGTCAGCCGACTGCTCGCCTACGTTCTCCGCCACCGCCCCGAGGAGCTGGGTTTACAGCTCGACCCGGAGGGCTGGATTTCGGCGGAGCTTCTGCTTTCACGCCTGTCTGAGCGAAGAGGGGTGCAGCTGACGCTGGCTGACCTTCAAGAGCTGGTGGACTCCGACTCCAAGGCACGCTACAGCCTGCGCGAGGGGCGCATCCGCGCTAACCAGGGCCACTCGGTCAAGGATGTGGAGGCGGTGGAGCGCACGCCCCGCACGCCCCCCGAGCGGTTGTTCCACGGCACCACTGAAGAGCGCTGGGCTCGCATCCAGCGCTCAGGCGGGCTCTGCAGGATGAACCGGCACTTCGTGCACCTGTCGGCCAGCTCGGAGGTGGCCCTGGAGACGGGGCGGCGACACCGCCGCGAGACGGCGCTGGTGCTGGTGGTAGACGCCGGCGCGATGGTGGGGGCGGGGATCGAGTTCTACTGCTCGGAGAACGGGGTCTGGCTGGTGGATAATGTGCCGGTGGGGTATCTGCGTCCGCTCGCGGGGTAGGTCGCCGGGGGCGCGGGGGCTGAGGGCGCCGACTCGCCGGGGCGTGGGGGCCCGCGTCAGCTCAAGCCAGCGACCCGAGCGGAATAGGGGCCTTTGCCGGTGAGGCAGATGGCGCCCTGCCGGGCGGCGTGCTCAAGGGCACGTTCAAGGGGCTCTCCCGCGCCCAGGGCAAAGGTGAGGGCGGCGGCGAAGGTGTCTCCGCAGCCGTAAGCATCGGCCACCGGGCCCGACAACGGGCAGGCGGCAAAGCGGCCCCTGCGGCCGTCTGAGGTGGACCAGCTTCCCCCGGCGCCGCCTTCAGTCAGCACCGCCAGGCGCGGGCGCGGGTCGAGGGCCTCGGGCTGAAAGCGCTCCCCGTCATCGTGAGCGCTGCCGATCAGAGCATCCAGCTCGACCCCGCTCAGCTGCGAGAGAACGCGCGGGGTAGAGGCCAGCACCCGGGCTTTGCGGGCGTGCAGCAGGGCGGTCCGGTCGCCGGCTGTGAAGTAGACGGCCTGGCAGTCCTCCAGCAGCGACCAGTCGAGCGGGTCCTCCCCCTTCGGGCCCAGGCGCGGGCCGATCACAGTGATGGTGCGCTCGCCCTGGTCGTCCACGCAGGTCACCCCGCGCCGCTGGGGCTCGGAACGCCAGGCAACCTGCATGGTGACGCCCAGAGCCTCCAGCTCGCGGCAGGCGCGCCGGCCCAGCTCGTCGTCGCCCAGAGCGGTGAAGAAGACGGCCTGACCGGCCATGCGGGCCATCTGCACGGCGGCCACTCCCCCGCCCCCGCCGGGCTCCTGCCAGCTCTCGCTGGCATGCACGATCTCACCCGGGCGAGGCACGGCCCGGACGCGCAGGAATTCGATCCACTCGACGTGGCCCACGACGGCGTAGCGCATGCGAGTGAGCTTCGCGCCGGGCGCTCGGGGCTCCCGCGCGCGGTGGACCGGGCTGGGGTCGGTCCCCGGAAATGTGCACGGACAGGCACATGAGCGGGCAACTCCGCGCACATCGGCTCGGCCCCCCCGGACATGCGGGCACATGGGCGGGCAACTCCGCGCACATCGGCTCGGCCCCGGGAATGTGCACGGACATGCAGGCACGGTTTATGGGACGTCGTGGGCTTCGGGGTAAAGGACCTGGTGCTCGCGCAGGGCGCACCGGTCGCTCACCACCTGGATGTCGACCGCCCTCAGAGCGCTGGCGAAATCTTCGTTGCGGATGCCTTCCTGTAACCAGGCGGTGCGCGGCAGCGGGGTCAGGCCGAGGATATCCTCCAGGTGCTCACCCAGCGCCTCGCTGCGACGAAAGAAGATCACCAGGTCGATGGGTTCCTCCAGCCCACGGAGCGTGGAGGCGGTTTTCTCGGCCACGGAGCTGCTCGCCCGGGGATTGACTCCCAGCAGGCGGAATCCGCGCCCGCGCAGGTAGCGCGGGACGTAGTAGCCAGCCCGCTCCGGCCTGTCGCTGATACCCACCACGGCCACGGTGCGGGCGGTCTGGAAGATGCGGTCGTAAGCCTCCTGCTCCTGGAGTCGTCCGAGGCCCACCTCCAGAGCCTCGAGCCGCTCCCGGGCCGCTTGCCACGGTTCCGAGCAGAGCTCGAGGTTGAGGCCGGCCAGATGCTGGCAGCACTCCGCGCATGCCTGCAAAAGGCGTTTTCCGACGAAGAGGTCGCCGAGCATCGACCTGGGGCAGCCCCGACGGGCTACCCCGTAGTGGGAGGCCAGCTCCAGGCACATCTCCCCCCCCCGCAGTGGGCTCTCGACGGTGGCCCGCAGCGACGTTTCGAAGGGCTCCCCGGCCCGGCGGGCCCGGAGGTATTCAGCGAAGAGCGGGCCGTCGCTGGCGGCCAGCTCCTTCAGGGCGGTCAGGAAACCCTCTGCCGGCCGGTAGCGGCACTTGACGAACAGAGCCGCCCCCGCCGCCCCCGACATCATGCCGGCAAGACCCGCCGCGTGGGCGGGAGAAGGCCCCCTGAGATCGGAGAGAAACTGTTCCATCGTGGAGAGAAGATCCATAGCCTAAATGGCAGAAAGGGTCAAGCCTCGACCCCGTGCCCCCACGCCAGCGTGCCCGCCAGGACCCGGAAGAATCAGGATGGCAACCGCTTGCCCGGTGTCTGCGAGCCGGAAAGAGAGAACTCCAGCAGTCCGCGGCGCCAGACTTTGTCTACGATACGGCGGCCACGGCTTGACCTGCGCCGCCAGCAATCGTGCTCCTCAGGTCGGCCTGACCGGACATCGGGAATAGGAGCCACTGCCCCGGACGCGAAGGGCCGAGTCAAGTTTGTGGGCAAGCATACTTTCTAACCGGCCCGCCCGGACGAGCAAGGGGGCATGAGCATGCGGCAAGGGATCACTCTGATGGAGACCATCCTGGCCTTCTTCATCATGGCCGTCGCGTTCGTGGTTCTGTTCGCGGTCTTCTCGGGGGGTTATCGAGCGGCGGTGCAGAGCCGCAACCGGACGGTGGCCATCCTGTATGCCCAGAGCTTGCTCGAGGAGGTCCGGGCCCACCCGTACGGGCAGCCTGCCCCCCCATCCTGGACGGCGCCGGTGGCCCACCCCGTGGACGTCATTGTGGAGGGGCGCAAGCAACACTACGAGTTCGCCCAACAGGTGAGCTACGCCAACTCGAGCTTCATCGGGCTCTCCGACCAGGATGCCGACGAAGTGACCATCACCTTGAAGTGGCGCGAGGGCGTGGGCAACAATCCCACTCAAAAAGAGCTGGCGATCAAGACGGCGGTGTGGCGATGAGAAGGGGATTCACCCTCTACGAGCTGCTGGTCGGCTCGGGCATCGCCTTCGCCGCCCTGGCCCTGATCGTCTCCCTCTTCATTATCGGCCGGCGCACGTCCGAGGCGGCCTACTCCAACTACCTCGTCAGCCGCGATACCGAGAACGGTATCGCCTGGTTGCGCCGCGACCTGCAGAATGCTTCGCTGGCCAGCATACGGGTCTACCCTGGCCCGGGTGGGGCGGGCGAGCGTCCGGGCCTTTCTCTGGGCAGTTGCGCTCCGGCCGACCAGCCCACCAGGGTGAGCCTGAACGCGCACGGCGTGCCGCGCTGGTCTTCGCAGGTCTACTACACGCTCGATCCGGTGGACGACAGAACCGGCCGCCTGATGCGCTGGAGCGCCCCCACCCCTGCCAACCAGCTGCTGCCTCTCCCCTCCAGCACGATGCCTTCGGCGGCGAATGACCCTCGGGTGCTGCTGCACAACGTGCTCCTGCCTAACGTGAGCGTCTTTCAGGGCGGGGCTCCGGGCAACACCGACGCTCGGGGCGGCTTCCGCGCCCAGTTCGTGCGGCGGGCCGGCGGCGAAGCGGGGGCCGAGTCACTCTCGGATACCAATCCCTCCCAGGTTTCGCTCAGCCCCTCGGGCGGACTGCAGCCCTCCGGCAATACCCGACTGATCGAGGTGGAGCTGCGACTGCTGCACCGGTCCACCACTGGCAAGCCCAGCGTCTACGCCATCCGATTCCGCGTCTGCCCCCGTTATTGAGTGACGGGGGCCGGCAGCACTTATCACGTTCCTCACTTGAGCTGGGCGATCACTTTGTCGTAGTAATCGATGATCTGGCGCACGTAGCGGCGCCGCTCGGTGTAGGGGCCGGGGAAGAAGCTTCGCTTGAAGCCATAGATGATGGTCTGGCGCAGCTCATCCAGGCTCATGGCGAAGGCCTCCACCGCGGTCAAGACCTCGCGGGTCACGCTGGTGTGGCTGACCAGCCGGTTGTCGGTGCACAAAGTAGCCGATAGCTTCTCCTTGAGCATGCGTCCGAAGACGTGGTCACGCGCGGTCTTGACCGCTGGCATGGTCTGCAGGTTGGAGGTCATGCAGACCTCGATGGTGATGCGCTGGTCGGCGATGTAGCGAGAGAGCCTGGCCACGTAGTCGGACGGGTGGTTGACAGCCGGACCGCAGAGGTCGGGTGAGAACAGGTGGTAGCCGTGACCGATGCGGTCGGCGTGGAGGTCGGTGATGGCCTGGAAGATGGACTCGGGGCCGTAGGCCTCGCCTGCGTGCACGGTCTTCTTCATGAAGTGGCGGTGGGCGTAGTCGTAGGCCTGCTGGTGGTCGCTGGCAGGATATCCGTCCTCGCGTCCGGCCAGATCGAAGGCCACAATGGGAAGCCCCTCTTCGTCTCGCACCCGCACCGAGGCCCGGGCCAGCTCCAGCGAGGCCAGCCCGAAGAGATGCTCCTCGGGCGCCCCCGGAAAGAGGTCGAACAGTCCGCTGTACCAGCGTGAGAAGCCGGCCGTGAAGAAGCGCAGGGCGCACACGATGATGCCGTAATGGAAGGGGGGCTGACCCTGCTCGTTGACCTCGGGGGAGGCGGCATACTCGTCTCGGGCCCGGCGCAGACCGCGGTCGACAGCCGCGAGCACCTCGCGGAAGGAGAGCCCACCGTGGAGGTGGAGCTGGGGCGCAAAGCGGACCTCGATGTAGCGAACGCCCTCGTCGATGTTGTCCCAGGCCAGCTCGTAGGCCACCCGCTCGAGGGCCTCCTTGTCCTGCAGCACGGCGCAGGTGTATTGAAAGCCGTGCAGGTACTCGGCCAGGTTGGCGTAGCTGGAGCGGAAGACCAGCTCGTTGAGCCCTTCCACGGTCTCGGAGGGCAGCGCGACCTTGCGCTCGCGGGCCAGCTCGATCAGGGTCTGCTCGCGCAGTGAGCCGTCGAGGTGAAGATGAAGGTCGGTCTTGGGCAGGGCCCGGATGATGGCTTCGGTGATCATGGAGGGGGCGCTTCCTGGCCGGGCGGGCAAAGACCTCCAGGTCAATGGCTCGCTCGCACCGGGCTCGGGCGGCGGGGTGCGGGCAAGTGAGGCGCAGAGCTTGACATCTTCGCAGGGAAAGTGGATAGGATGGCTCTGGGAGGCAATGGCCCACGGCCACCTGGCTAGGCCGGAAGGAAACTGAGATTCATTCAAGAAGCGGCCTCCACCCGGGCTGACCAGAGGCGTCGAGCCCCTTCTCCAAGAGGAATCTTCATTGCCACCCTCCGGGACATCCCTGTGCCCGCGTCGAAACCACCCAGCAAGAGGAACGTTATGCTCGCACCGGATAACGAGGAGCTCTACCCCTACCACGAGGACACGGTGACCGAGTCCGACTGGCATCTGAGCGCCATCCACTACCTTCTAGCGGCCCTGAGAGGCCACTTTGCCCGCCGGGCTGACGGCTGGGTTTTCTCGAACATGTTCGTTTACGACCAGTGCGGCAACACCAAGCGCAAAGTCTCCCCCGATGTCTTCGTCGTCTTTGGCTCCACGCGCGCCTCTCGGCGGGTTTACCGAACCTGGTGCGATGGGGGGCCGCCCGCGGCGGTCTTCGAGGTCACTTCTCTGACCACGCGTAAGGCCGACCAGACCACCAAACGGGCGCGTTACGGCGAGATGGGCGTACAGGAGTACTTCCTGTTCGACCCGCTGGGAGAGTACCTGCCCGGGCAACTGCGCGTGTATCGACGCGAAGGCGGCGAGCTCGTGCCGGTGATCGTCCAGGGACGCTACCGCAGCGAGTTACTGGGCGTCGACCTGGTGGTGGAGCGGGAGATCCTTCGAGTGATCGACCTCGAGACCGGTCAGCCCTACCTGACCTCGGAGGAGGAACGGATGGGGCGCGACGAGGAGCGCAGGAGAGCCGACGAGGAGCGCAAGAGAGCCGACGAGGAGCGCAAGAGAGCCGATGCCCTGGCGGAGGAGATTCGACTCTTGCGTGAGCAGCTCAAGCAGCCCTGAAGAGCACGGGGGCGGGGCGCAAGCGTGTCCGTGGGACCGGAACAGCTGATTCGGAGGCGCCGCAACTCGAACCTGGGGTGAGAAACTCGTTTCTGACCGCGAGAATTCACCGCACGGTCGACTGCGTGGGGCTGTATCTGACGAGCACGCTGGAAGGCCGCTCGGGCGCGCTGTAAAGTGACAGTTTAGATGGTCTTGCAGACCCGCTGCACTTCCTCGAGCGTCACCTTGCCCTCGGCCACCTTCAGAAGGCC
>QWHO01000302.1 GCA_021404945.1 bacterium CPR1 | reverse complement strand
GCCTCGCCTTCCCCCACCGCCACCCGGTTGCGTCCGGCGCTCTTGGCCTGGTAGAGGGCCGCGTCGGCCCGGGCCAGCAGGTGGTCGAGTGTCTCGCCCTGCTGCAGGGTGGCCACGCCCAGGCTGAGGGTGACCCCCAGCGGACCCTTCTCGTGCTCGAGCGGGGTGCGCTCGACCGCCTGGCGGACGACCTCGGCCTGCCGGACCGCCTGCTCGAGGCCTTGCTCGGGGAGCAGGATGCAGAACTCCTCGCCTCCGTAACGGGCCAGCAGCCCGGCCTCACCGATGCAGTCTTGCAGGGTCCAGGACACCAGCCGCAGCACCTCGTCGCCCACCGCGTGGCCGTAGGTGTCGTTGAAGCGCTTGAAGTGATCCACGTCCAGCATGATGGCCGAGACCTCGTGCACCTGCTCCAGCGTCAGCTCGGCCAGCTCCCAGAACCGGCGCCGGTTGTAGACCCCGGTCAGGTGGTCGGTGTTGGCCAGCCGGTCGATCTCCTGGAACATGCTGGCGTTGGCCAGGGCGATGCCGGCCTGGTTGCAGAACGTGAAGGCCACCTCGGCCTCGTAGTCGGTGAAAGCGTCCACTTTGGCGGCCGACAGCGTCAGCACCCCGATCACCCGTCCCTCGCTCAAGAGCGGGGACGCGATCCAGCTGAAGGGGGCGGGGAAGGTCAGGTTGGGGAAGCCCGGCTCGCTCTGCATCGACGGTTCCAGCACCGGGCGGGCGCTCACCACCGCCTGGGCCAGCCCGTCGGGGTCGACCTCGCTGCTGGTGCCGAGCCACTCCGGGAAGCCCCGCAGCATGACCGACTGTAGCTGTTGCTCGTGGACCAGCCACAGGCTGGCCCGCACGAAGGGCACGATGTGGGCCATGGTCTCGAGCAGGTGGTCGAGGATGAGGCGCGTGTCCAGGGTGGAGGAGAGAGCGCTGGTGAACTCGCTGAGCCGGTCCGCCAGCTCGCGGCGGCTGCGCTCGGACTGCACCTCCACCTCCAGGCGCGCGGCTCGGGCCGTTTCCATGGCCACGGCGATGTGGCTGGAGAGGGCGTTGAGGATCTCGATGTCCTCGTCGGTGAAGACCCCTCGAGCCAGCCGGTTGTCCAGGTAGACCACCCCCACGAACTGCTCGCGCAGGAAAAGGGGGGCGCAGATGATGCTGCGCAGGTCGTGGGCCACCACGCTGACGGCTCCCAGGGCGGCCCCCTCCTCGGTGCCGGCGATGACCACCGGCTCGCGGCTGAAGTGCACCGTGTCCACCACCGTGCGGCTGTAGCCGGTGGGGGCGGACAGGGTCTCGCCGGTGCGGTCGCGACCGGTCACGAAGCCGATCCCCTCGTCACCGAGCATGAAGAGGTAAGCTCGCTCGGCGTTGAGGATCTTGATCAGCTCGTCGAGCACGGCCCGGGCCTGCTCATAGGGGCGCAGCACCCGGGCCGAGGCCAGGCTCAGGTTGAGCAGGGCCGAGAGCTGGCGTTCCAGGCGAGCCTGCATGGCATCCCCCGGCTCCACGCGACGGCCTCCGGCCGAGAGCGAGGCCGAGCCTCCCATCGAGCTGGAGCGGCCCAGGGCGAATTCGCGCGCCGCTGCTCGCGCCCGCGAGGGCCAGTTCATCTCCACCGCCAGCTGGTAGGCTCGGGCCGCCTCGCGGTTGGCGGCGTCGAACTTCTGCATGGCGCTCAGAACGCGCGAGCGCCAGCGGCCCACCTCGAAAGTGACCCAGGGGGCGTCGTGCAGCGCGGCCAGATCCTGGGCTTTGGAGAGGTGCTCCAGGGCCCGGTGATGACGACCGGCCAGGTGCTCGCGAGCCCCCAGCGCGGTCAGGTAATGGGCCTTGATCACCACCCGGTTGGCTGTCTTCTTGAGCAGCTTCATGGCCTGGTCCAGGCGGGCATCGTCGTCCTCGCTGGCCTCCCCGCGCTGGCAGCGGTCCAGGTTGGCGTAGGCCCACAGCACGAAGAAGTGGCGCCGGTGCAGGGGAGTGAGCGCCGGGAGCATCTTGAGCTTCAAGAACTGCTCCCCCGTCTCCACCATGGGAGAGGTCAGCTCGCCCGTCTCGCGGTGCAGCATCAAGAGGTGGCCCAGGTAGTTGGCCTCCAGCGAGCGGTCGGCCTGGCCGGTGGTGCACTTCTCCCTGAGCCGCTCCACGTATTCGAGCGCCTCCCCGGGACGGCCCAGCACGGCCAGACAGGAGATGGCGTAGCACGAGAGGATGTCCAGGTCGCGCACCACCCCGGCCGGGCTGCTGGTCAGCTTGCAGCGCTCGATGCCTCGCTGCACCCAGGCCCAGGCGCGGTCCTGGTAACCTCGCATCATCAGCACCCAGGCCAGGTCGGCCACGCCGATCAGGTAGACCCAGGCCTCGGTGAGGTGGCCCTGCTGGGTCAGCACCCGATCCAGCCCATCCTCCACCTCGCCGCACTCGCCCGCAATGTGCAGGGCCACGTGGCGCATCACCTGGAGATGGCTGTTGGAGACCGGATCGCCGAGCTGGTCGGCCAGCTTCTGGATGTTGGAGGCGCGCCGCTCGACGATCTTGCTCTTTCGCAGCATGCCAAAGAAGATCATCATGTTGGCGTAGCTGGTGATCATCTGGGGCGAGGGTCCGATGCGGTGGCCCGAGAGGCAGGCGCGGGCCCCCATCTCGAGCATCTTCGGGTAGTGCATCTCGAAGTACTCGCCCTCGGAGTAGCTCTGGTAGAGCTCGGCCACGGTCTCCTCGCGCTCGCGGTTGCCGGTGCCGGCCCGGCCGATGCGGGTGAAGTCGGCCAGCAGCCAGAGGCCGAAGTAGTAGGCTGCGGCCACCCCGTTCCAGAGGGGATGATCGAGCACCGGCTTGCCGATGGCCGCCAGCGCCTGGCGGCAGCCATCCCGGGCCTGGGCCCGGTCGAGCTTGGAGAGGCGGAGCTTGGAGACGCGGTGGAGATACTGGGCCCGGCGCAGGGAATCGGGCTTGCCTTCCAGCAGCCGGGTCAGCAGCTTGATGGCCTCCTCCACCCGGTTGGTGCGCTCGCAGGCCAGGCTGAGCGGCTCCATCCACTCGGTGCGCTTGTCGGCCGAGCGACAGGCCTGGGTCAAGAACTGGTAGGCGTCCTCGAAGGCGAAGTCGCGCAGGGCCATCAGCCCGGCCGACAGGTTGGTCTCGTAGACCCGCCCCCCCTGGCCCAGCCCAAGTGCGTAGTGGCGCGCCACCGCGTAGGCCAGCTCGGGCTGGATTTTAGCCAGTTTCTCGAGCCCTTGCGCCACGCGCCGGTGCAGCTCGCGACGGGCCTCGTCCTCGAGCCCGCCCAGGAAGGCCTCGCGGATGCGGTCGTGCACGAACAGATAGCTGCCGGGCCCGGCCTGCTCGACGATGCTGAACTGCACCGCCACCTCCAGCAGGTCTTGCACCTGGGTCTCGGGCTTCTCCACCACGGCGGACAGGCCGGCCAGGCTGAAGCGGCTGCCGTAGACGGCGGCCAGGGTCATCAGGTCTCGCACCTCGGGCGAGACCATGGCCGCCCGCTGCAAGACCAGCTCCAGCACGTCGGCCGGCAGCCTGAGGCTCTGCAGGCCCTGGTGGTCCACCCGCCAGCCCTCCAGGCTGGGCAGCACCACCCCCGAGCTGAGCATGGCCCGCACGTACTCGGCCGTGGCAAAGGGATTGCCGTGGCTGCGCACGGCCACCTGGTGCACCAGCTCGGCATCCACCGGGCGCGAGCCCAGGTAGGAGTAAACCAGCAGCTCGATCTCGGGGTTGCCCAGCGGCTCAAGGGCCAGACGCACGCTGGGGCGGGCCGAGCGCAGGTAGAGCTCGAGCCCCTGGCGGCTCTCGAGCGAGGAGCGGGCCGTGGCCAGCAGCAGGATGGGCACCTCCTCCAGGGCGGTGCGCACGCGGCGCAGCACCTGGTGACCGCCCTCGTCGAGGTGGTGGGCGTCGTCGAGCAGCAGGATCAGGCAGCCGTGCATGCGGGCAAGCTGCAAGAAGAAGGCTGCGGTCGCGTCCAGGAAGCGGTCACCGGCCTCGAGCGCGGCTGCCTGCTCCTGGCCCCGGGCCAGGACCGGGCTGAGCCGGCCTAAAAGCGTGCCCCACTGCTCCAGGAACGAGGCCAGCTCGTCTTCCACGAACTTGCGCTGCACCGCCGGCAGGCCCGGCAGCTGCTGAAAGTAGCCTTCCGCCCAGGCCCGCATGGGGGCATAGGGAGGCTGACCCTGCTCGCAGCGGGCCTCCAACACCAGGGGGCGGGCGGTGACCGCCTTGCGCAGGAATTCGCGGGCCAGAAAGCTCTTGCCGCTGCCTCCTTCGCCCTCGACCAGCACCGACTGGCCGTCCCCGCGCGAGGTGCGCTCCAGGGCCGCGAGCAGCTCTTCGAGCTCGGCTTCGCGGCCCACCATCTCGTGGAACTGTGAGGTCAGCTCCTGGCCGCTGTCCCCCAGCGAGACCTTGCCTTCGTCAGCCAGGCGCTGGTTGAGCTTGTTGAGGGCCCGCAGGTCGGCCAACAGGCTGTGCCCGGTCTGGTAGCGGTCGCGGGGATCCTTGGCCAGCAGCTTCTCGATGATCAGACCCAGGGCAGGGGAGAGCTCAGGGCGATGGTCCTCCAGGCGGGGCACCGGGGCGGCGGCGTGCATCTGCAGCAAGCTGGCAGTGCTCTCCGACTCGTAAGGAGGCCGCCCGGTCGCGCAGTGAAAGAGCACCGTCCCCAGGGCGTAGAGATCGGAGCGCTGGTCGATGGGGGCGTCGAGCACCCCGCTCTGCTCGGGAGCGGCGTAGAGATAGGTGCCCACCGCGTCGTGCTTGGAGGCGTGGATGTTGGTTGCGAAGCCGAAGTCGATCAGCCGGGCTCCCCCCGAACGGCTCAGCATGATGTTGGACGGCTTGACGTCGCGGTGGATCAGCCCGTGCCGGTGCACCTGGTCGAGGGCCCCGGCGATGGTCTTGGCGATCTCGACCAGCTCGTTCTCGGGCAGCGGCCCGGTCTCGAGCTCGGCCGCCAGGCTGTAGCCTGGCACATACTCGCGCACCAGGTAAGGCCGCCCACCCGCCTCGCCCACCTCGACCACCTCGGGCAGGCCGGGGTGACGCATGCAGGCCAGGATGGCGCCGCATGACAACAAGGAGCGATCATTGCCCTCGAGCTCGACTTTGATGGCATAGCTCACCCCGCCGCGCTGGGCCCGGTAGACCACTCCGCGAGCTCCCCGGCCCAGCTCGGCCTGGATGCGATAGCCCGGAATCTCGGCTACGTCCAAGGTGGAGCAGACCTTCTGGAGGGCGCGCTTGGAGTCCTGGAGTCGGGCTTCGCGGACTCCGTAACGGTTTCGGCCGGGTATCAGGCTCCTTTCAGGGCTCCATGGTATTTCTTCGCGCAATAGAGAGAACAAGATGGCCATCCGCGACCTCATTTCGCAGATGCTGCTCGGGACGGCCTTCGAAGTCTGTCCCGAGGCGGCCGCAGGCGGCGTGAAGGAGAGCGCAAGCCGCGTTGTGGTGGGGCCGGTGGCGGTGCGCAAGAGGCCTCAGGCCTCCTGAGCACCGGCCGCGTCTAACGGGAAAACCACACTGACGGTTCGGCCCCTGCCTGCTACCCTTTGAGCATGCTCGACGAACGACCGTTTGCGCGCTACCATGCAGGGGTGCGACCCGATGATCTCTGGCGAGCCCCGAACTTCTACTACGCTGAAGGCTACACCCCGCTCCACCTGGCCACCCTGTCCGACCGGCTGGAGGAGGTGGAGGTGTTGCTGGCCCGGGGCGCCCATCCCAACGCCGAGGTTCTGGCTTCCGACGCAGTCGGCTTCACGGCTCTGGACCTGGCCGTGTCGCGCCGACTGACCCGGCTCATCCCGCTACTGGTTCGCTCCGGTGCCCGTCCCGGCAGCCGGGCCTGGATCTACCGTGAGGACCCCGCCAACCGCGAGCTGGTAGCCCACCTGGACGAGGAGCTGCGGCGCTACCGGGCGGTGGAGGTGGCCGAGCAACTGGCCCAAACTCCCTGGCGCATCCAGGAAGCGCGGCGGCTGCTTGAGGAGGGCCATCATGAGGAGGCCCGGGTCACTCTCGAGCCTCTGCGGGGCTGGGACCCGGAGACCGACGAATCGCTCCACCTTCGCATCCGGTCGCTGGTGGCCACCCACCAACCCGCTCAGGCCATGGAGGAGGCCAGCGTCGTCTTCGCTTTCTACCGCGACCAGGGGCTCTATCGCCAGGCCCTGCTGGTGAGCCGGGAGATGCGCAGGATCGATCCCCGGTCGGCCCGTCCCTACGAGCTCGAGCTGCGCTTCCTGCTCGAGCTGGGCTGCCTCGAGGAAGCCCGCCGCTGCCAGGAAGAGCTGCTCGAGTTGCACCGCCGCCGCGGCGATCAGAGCGAGGAGCGGGGCTGTGAGCGCCGTTACCAGTTGCTGCAGCGGGCCGCCAGCCTGGCCCCCTCCGAGCCACGACCCCGGCCCAACCTGGGAAGCGGTCCTGCCCTCTGGGAGGGTCCGAGCTGGTTCGAGCCGGATAGCCCGGGTCTCAATCTACCCGCTCCCGCCGCTCCCTCGATGCAGGAGTGGCAGCAGCGCTTTCTGGGCGGCCGTCGCTACGACTGGGACTGGACCCCGGCCCACCTGAGCAGCCTGACCGGTCGCCGGGTCAGCACCGACCAGGCTGCTCGCGGGCGCTATGAGCTGCTTCGCCGCAATCAATCCCTCAACGTCTGGGAGGAATACGCGCCCGTGGTGCAGCGCATGCACGCTCCCAGCCTGGGCGAGCTGGAGCACCAGCAGCTGTGCTGGGACGCCACCATGCTCTACATCTTCCCCGACGATCAGAGCTGGAGCCTGGTGCTGACCCGTCGCTGGAAGGTCTACTTGATCGAGCTTGACTGACATCCCGGCATCGATCGGGCATGTCCGTCGGAAATTGCCCGAGCCGAGCTCATCCAGGGGGGGACGAACCGGCTCGAGGCCAAATCTGCCTCCATGAGCCTGGAAAACCTGCTCGAGGAGTTGCGCGGGGCAGGCACGGTCGATTCCAGCGGCGCGTTCTCACTCGATTTGCGCCATGGCCTCGAGAAGCTGCGCCGCCACCAGCTGCTCGACAAGAACCGCTATGGCCTGCTGCTGATGGCCGCCGCCACCCGGCGCGGTGCGGCCGCGGTGGAGATCGTCAACGATGCTGACGACTTCATTTTTTCCTGGCTGGGCGAGCCGCTCAGCCGCGCCGAGTTGGAGGATCTCTTCCGGCTGGACGGTTCTCTGCTGCCCCTGGGTCTGGCCCTGCTCAGCGCTCAGGCGCTGAAACCGCGCTGGATTCGAGTCGACTCCGGCGAGCACCGGCTGGAGATTCGCCGCGGCGCGCTCTGCCTGCAGTCCTGCCCGGCGTTCCCCGGCCTGCGGATGCAGGTGCGCGAGGGGTACGGCTGGCGAGCTCTGCTCAAGTACCTGGGCGAGTGGCTGCAGCTACCCCCCGAGAGCCGTCTGATCGCCCGTCACTGCGCCGGCCTGGGGACTGCCATCAGCATCAACGGGCGAGTCCTGGATCGCGCTTTCCAGCTCGGTCCCTGCGCTCTGGTGGTCAAGATGGTTGGCCAGGCCGACCGGCGCACCCTGGACGCTCTGGCCACCGCCTCGCCCGTGAGCGAGCGACGCGACCCCGTGCAGGGGCTGCTTGAGCAGCGCTGGGAGGAGCAGACCCCCGTGCTCGAGCGAACTCTCGAGGGTGACTACCACGCCATTGCGGTCGTGGGCCAGGCGGTGCGCCACCGGGGCCTGACCATCGTGGCCCAGGGCATCCGCTTCCCCCAGCCGGACGCGGCCAGCCCGGATCCGTTCCTCAGCCTGACCCTGGTGCGCCCCACCCAGCGCATCGACCTCTCCTATACCCGGGTGGTCCAGGACGAGGCTCTGAGCCAGGCCCTGGAGACCGTCCAGACCCTGCTCGACGAGGCCCTGACCGACCACCAGAGCCAGTTGCCCGACGAGT
>QWHO01000301.1 GCA_021404945.1 bacterium CPR1 | reverse complement strand
GGCTTTGGCTTGGAGACCGCCGCCCCACCGCCCCAAGAGAGCGGCTTTGGCTTGGAGACCACCGCCCCACCGCCTCAAGAGAGCGGCTTTGGCTTGGAGACCGCCGGCCCACCGCCCCAAGAGAGCGGCTTTGGCTTCGAGACCACCGCCCCACCGCCTCAAGAGAGCGGCTTTGGCTTCGAGACCGCCGGCCCGCCGCCTCAAGAGAGCGGCTTTGGCTTCGAGACCCCCGCCCCACCGCCTCAAGAGAGCGGCTTTGGCTTCGAGACCCCCGCCCCGCCGCCTCAAGAGAGCAGCTTTGGCCTCGAGGCCCCTGAGGGGGGCGGCCCAGGTTTGGAGACCGCTCCTGGCCAGATGGACGAACCGGCGGCTGCATCAGCTCCCACCGAGGAAACCACCCGGGAAAGGGAGGATTCGGCCGAGCCGGAGGCGCAGCACGAGCTGAGCGAAGCGCATCCGCCTCTGGAGACGGCCGAGCCAGAGCAAGCTCGCAGCAGCGGGAATGGGGTCGGCGGCAGCGCCATTCTTGAGCAAGAGTTGATCGCGCCGGAGGACGACGGCGAGGCGAGGCCCGCCGGCGAGCTGCCGGCCGAGGCCGAGCCCTTCGTGCCCACCACCGCAGCCGAGCTGATGAGTGAGGTAGAGCGCCTTGAAGAAGAGGCCCAGGCGCGCTCTCTGTGGGAAGGCACACCCCGCTCGATCATGGCCCTCGAGCTTTGTCGCAACTGGCTCAACGAGAACCCTGAGGCCGGCGACGTGCGTGACCTTTACTTCCAGACCAGCCTGGCCGCATCCGACCGGCTGGCCCTGGGCGCACTCTACGAAGCCGTATGGCTGCTGGAGAACTGCCTGGAGGTTCAATTCGACGAGGCAATCAGCAAAAGGCTTGGTCAGGTCTACGGGGCCATGGCCGACCTCCTGGTGCGCCAGGAGCGCTACGATGAGGCGATGCCCTATTGTCTGCGCCGACTCGAGCTTCATCCCGAGGATGCCGAAGCCCGGGACATCGTTGAGAAGGGTCTGGCGGTGTGGGAGCCCCTGGCGACGGATATGGGCCAGGAAGTGGAGTATCGGCGCGCCCGGGCTCGCCTGCGACTGTTGACCCGAGCGGGAGCCTCCGGCGAGAGCCTGAAAGCCGTCTCTTCCGCGGGTGCGGTTCAGGCCATCAAGCCGGTTGTCACCGCGGAGCCCCCTGTCGAGGAGACAGCGACCGCCGCTCCCGTTGAGGCGCCCCCCGAGCCTGAGACGGCTTCGACCCCCGGGCCCGAGACGGCTTCGACCCCCGAGCCTGAGACGGCTTCGGCCCCCGGGCCTGAGACGGCTTCGACCCCCGGGCCCGAGACGGCTCCGACCCCCGAGCCTGAGACGGCCGCTTCGGCCCCCGAGCCTGAGATGGCCGCTTCGGCCCCCGAGCCTGAGATGGCTTCGCCCCTCGAGCCCGAGACGGCCGCTCCGACCCCCGAGCCTGAGACGTCGCCCCCGGAGCCCGAGACAGCCGCTCCGACCCCCGAGCCTGAGACGACCGCGACTCCAGGCGAGTCCGAGACCGTGACGGGAGAATCCCTGCAAATGGAGCCTCCGACCGGGGAAGCCTCGATCGAAGCTCCGCCATCAGAAGAGGTGGCCCCGGCCGAGCGCAGCCTGCAGAGCCTGGAGGCTTCGCTGGAAGCGGTGCTTTCCCAGCCCGAGCCGGTCGTCGCCGAGCCCGAGCCCGATCCTCTGGCCTCGGCCCGACAGCGACTGCTAACCGACAGCCACGACATTCAGGCACTAAAAGAGGTCAACTCGCGGCTCGAAGGCCCCGAGCGAGTGGCCTTCTACCGGGATCTCACCAGCCAGAAGAGCGATGACGCCCAGCTCTTCATCCACCTGGCCAGGGCTCTGATCGCCGGGGGTCAGCCTCAAGTAGCCGTGGTGCAGTTCCAGAAATCTCTCAAGCTCAAGCCCAACCCCGATGTGACCCGCGAGTTGGCGGCCACCTATCAGAGCATGGGCAAGGCGGCCCTGGCCACCAAGCTGCTGGCCAGCCTCGAATCAGCCTGAAGAGGGCGGCTCCTCATCCAGGGGGCGGATGCCTCCCTGATTGATCTCATTGCGGGTCATCCCCACCCCGGTCAGCACGTCGACGGCTGTGCTGTACATGAAGCCGTGGTCGGTGCCGATACGCTCCAGGGCGTACTCGTGGCCCTTTTGTCTGCAATGCCAGTAGAGATACTGCAGCATCCAGAGCGCGTGAGCGAAGCGGGCCACCTTGGCGGGCTCGAACTTGCGCAGGTGGATGGGCTGGGCCGAGAAGCACTGAATCAGAAAGCTCTGGTGGTTGCGCAAAATTTCCATCGGAGAGCCGCCTCGGAAGCCCTGCACCACTTCGGCCACGGTGCGAAGGGACATGTTGAGTGGCTCGGAGAGCCCTCCCCCGCTCCGGTTGCGCAGTGCCTCGCCAAAGTGAGCCGAGGCAGCCATGTGATCCTGCTTCCAGACGGCCTGGATGGCGGCGTACATGGGCTTGTCGATGCTGACAGGGGCAGCTTGTTCGGCCCGGACCGGAGTCTGAGGCTCGGGGGCCCTGGCCGGAGACTTCTTCTTGAAGGCAGAGAGCAGTTTATCGAACACAATACCCCCAGACGTCAGAGGTTCCCGTTGGCAACTCCGATCCCCTTTTCAGCTCACTTTCAAGAGAGTGGGCTAGACTACCCCCATGAAACGTCAAGCTCTGGTTCTCTTCTTGCTCTTCTCTTTGAGCCTTCTGCCCGCGGCCGGTGAGCGCACCGGTTGGCTGACGGTCTACAACAATTCCCAGTCCCAAATCGACGTCACCGTCGGCAGCCATTGCACCAAACGGATCGAGCCCGAGTCGAGCCACACCTTTGAGCTTCCGATGGGAGACTACGATCTCTCCTGCATCTCCCGCGAAGGCAAGCGGGCCTACACCAGCCTCTATCTCAGCGATTCTCGTCCCTACACCCAGTGGACCATCACCGACTGGGAGCTGGGCCGTTAAGGCGCCGCGCGTTGAACGCTTCAGGAATGAGCGCGGCGCTGTTCAACAGATTGTCTACGCTCCCGCGCGCTCTAATTCTGAACTGGTCAACGCGCGGGAGTGTAGCCACCGGCAAGCTGAATCGATGAGTCGCTATCAGGGCAAGACCGTGGTGATCACGGGTGCGGCCTCCGGTCTGGGACGAGGTCTGGCCGAGGAGATGGCTGGCCACGGAGCCCGAGTGATGGTGAGTGACCTGGATGCCCCGCTCGCCGAAACGGTGGCCGCCGAGCTCACCGGTCGGGGCCTGCAAGTTTGCCCGCACGCCTGCAACGTACGCCAGGCAGAGGAGGTGGAGGACCTCTTCGAGCAGGCCGAACGGCGCTTCGGCCCGGTCGACTACGCCTTCGCCAACGCTGGTTTCGCCCTGGCGGGGATGGCCCACGAGCTGACGGCCGAGCACTTCGACGATCTCTTCGAGGTGAATCTGATGGGAGTGGTGCGATGCTGCCAGACGGCCTACCGACGCATGCGACCCCGGCGCAGTGGCCACATCGTAACCACCGCCTCGCTGGCAGGGCTGGTCGGGCTCCCGGGCATGCTTGCCTACTCAACCTCCAAAGCGGCGGTGGTGCGCTACAGCCTGGACCTTCGCCTGGAAGCGGGCCAGCACGGCGTCAAGGTCACCACCCTCTGCCCCGCCTTCCTGAGCACGGGCCTCTTCTCGGCCTGCCGCACGGTCAACCTGGATATCGAGCATCTCCAGGGCCGGCTGCCGCTGCCGATCTCCCCTCTCCAACCGGCCGTACGGGCCTTGCTCCGAGGGATCGACCGCAACCAGGCGGTGGTCACCTATCCCCGTCATGCGACCTTCCTCTGGTGGCTCAACCGCTTCAGCCCCAGCCTGGGCCAGCCCCTGTCCGTGTACCTGCTCAAGCACATTCAAAGCGCCCGACGAGAGGATTTTTCAAGTTGACTGGAGAATTCTTCAATCATGCGTATGCGAACCGATGAGATTCGTCTGTTGTCAGCCAGCGAGTTCATTCAGGCGGTCGGGTGGACCGAAGATCAGCTCAAGGACTCGCTCCAACACGGGCAGGTGCGCTTCCTGGTGGGGGCCGACGGCACCCAGCGCATCCCCGAGACCGAGGTCAAGCGGCTCAAGGGCGAGTTGCCCGTGCCCCTCAGCAAAAGCCTGGACATGCGGCTCACCGTGGTGCCCATGGAAGTGCATCTGGAGTCCATTGCCCTCTTACGCCTCGAGCGTAAGGAGCGGCGCCAGGCCCAGAAACGCAACCGCCACCTGGAGCAGCAACTGATCACCGCTCAGGTGCAGTTGTCCGGCGCCCAGAAATGTTTGTCTGAGAACGCCGAGTCACTGAGGGACCGCAGCCAGCTCCAGGAAGAGAAGGGGGAGCTGAACGAGCGGGTCCGCCAGCTCGAAGCTCGCCTGGCCTGGCTGGAGCGCAAGGTGCCCGGCTGGGTGCGGCGGCTGTTCGGAGCCTGATCCCGCCCCAGGCCAGGCCAGCAGCAGCCTCGATTCTTCCGAGAAAATTCAGGGCCACCATGTAGGCTGCAGTCCATGGACCCCCTGCGCAGCGTCTCCCGGTTCTCGACCAGTGGTGGTCCTCGTCTGTCCCGCGCCCCGGCCCTCGACCGGGTGGAGCTGGGCGGCGAGAAAGAGCAGCCTCCGGCCCTGGCGGCCGCCCTGTTGCGGGCTGGCAAGCCCTACTACGATGCTCGCGCCGATCAGGAGGCCCAGCGTCGCTATTACGACAAATTCGACAGCCAGGGCTCGCCGCAAGATCTGTATCGTCGCCTCAGCGAGCTGGTCACCGAGACCCACACCACCCGGCGCGGCTACGAGCCGGCCGAATACCTTTACGGCTGGGTGGATCTGCGCCCCAACCTGCGACTCAAGTGCATCTACGACCCCAACCCGGTGGCCGTGGACGCCCCCGTGCGCGGCAAGCCGGAGGACTTCAAGATCAAGGTGCCGGTGGGCGAGACGCAGGTCAAAAAGCGCGGCAAGATGCGCAAAGTGACCCGATATGAGAATCGCTCGCTGGAGCAGCAAGCCGCCCAGTGGGTGCAGGCCCTCAAGCAAGGGCCCACCAACGCTGTGGAGCTGGCTCGCCGCATCGCCGAGATCGAGATCCGCAGCACCTTCAACTGCGAGCATGTCGTCCCCCGCATCTGGTTCGGCGATCGGGCCCCCATGAACGGCGACCTGCACCATCTCTTCACGGCCAACCAGGACACCAACAGCGAGCGCTCCAGCCGCCGCCTGGTGGACTTCCCCGAGTATGACGGAGCCGATGGCAAGGGTTATGCGCCCTACCACGACAACCGCTACGAGCCGGCCGCCGGCAAAGGGGCGGTGGCCCGGGCCACGCTCTACTTTCTGCTGCGCTATCCGTGCAAGGTGGGCGATGATCCGCGCGAGATCCAACCCGAAGACCTCAAGACCCTGCTGGAATGGCACCGCAGCGACCCTCCGGGGCTGTATGAGCGCCACCGCAACGTGGCCATCGCCGAATTGCAGGGCAACCGCAACCCCTTCATCGACCATCCCGAGTGGGCCGATCGGATCGACTTCACCCGCGCTCTGGGCCCATCGGCTCCCGAGCGCCACTTACGAGCCAAGCGCCAGGCCCAAAAGTCCAATCAATCCCAGCAGCAGCAACGCCCCTATCATCAGGGCTCGCGGCGCAACCGCAAGAACCGCGGCTGGCAGCAGCAAAGCCACAAGTTCCGCCGTCGCTGAAGGTCTCGCTCGGCCCGGCAGCCAACTGGCTACCGATGCGTCTCACCCTTCTGGCATTGCTTCTGTTGCTGGCATGCTCTCCCCCCCCCGCGCCCACGCCGAGCCCCTCCTCCAGCCCCAGCGCGACACAGACCCCCTCCGCCTCTCCAAGCGTCACGGTGGAGCCGCCGCCCGCCAACGAGTCGCTGGAAGACTACGCTCGTCGCATTCAGGGTCGGCACAGCTACGGGGTCTATATGGCCGGCAAAAAAGCTGGCTGGGCCCTGATGAGCTTTCAGCTCGAGTCTCGCCAGGGTCGCCAGGTGCTCGTCTTCCGCGAGAACTTCTCCATGCGCATCACCTTCATGGGCCAGAAATCGAGCCTCGACTCCAAAGCCGAGACCGTCTACGCCCTGGACGGCAAGGGCGAGATTGTGTCGGCCCAGGAGACCGAGGACGAGGACGGCAACCGGACCGAGACCCGCGTCAAGCCGGTAGCCAGCGAGTACGAGGTGAGCACCACCAGCCAGGGGCGGGTCACCCGGCGCAAAGTCAGGGTCGAGCGCGACAACCTCGAGCACGCCCGCCAGTTCGAGCGCTGGCTGCGCACCGCCAGAGCGGGCGACAAGTTCGAGCAGTACAGCGCGAGTTGGGACGAAGATCCCGTCGAGACGGCCGACGAGGTGATCCTCGAGGGCCGGGAGAGCATCCTGTGGGGCGGGGTACGAACGGCTCTGTATCGGACGACCATCGTGCATGACGGAGGCCGCATGGACGCCCTGCTGCAGGCTGACGGCACTCCCTGGAAAGCCACCGTGGGCGGCGTGATCGAGTTGCGCGCCGAAGAAGAAGAGCTGGCCAGGCGGATGGACGTTCCGGTCGACATGCTGGAGATCACTGCCCTGCGCATCGACCGCCCTCTGGACAAGGACGACCTGGAGCAGCTCGAGCTGGAAGTGGAGGGGGCCGATGGCTTCAAGCTGCCCGCCTCCCACCGCCAGAAGGCGGCGATTCGCCAGGGCAAGACCGTCTGGACGCTCAAGCGCGACTTCCGGGTCAAGGACAAGCAGGCCATCTCGGCCGCCGAGCGCAAGGAGAACCTGAAAGCCACCCCTGAGCTCGAGCAGGATGAGGTGATCAAGAAGCTGGCCCGCAAAATCGCCGGCCCGGGCACCCCGGTCGAGCAGGCCAACCGCCTTCAGGACTGGCTCTACAAAAACTTGGAGAAGTCCTATTCCCGCAACGCGCGCACCGCCCGCGACGTGCTGGCCAACAAGGCCGGCGACTGCACCGAGCACGCCCGCCTGTTCGTGGCCCTGGCCCGCTCTCTGGGCATTCCCGCCCGCGAGGTGGGCGGTCTGGTGTCGCCTCAGTCCGAGCCGATGTTCGCCTGGCATGCCTGGGCCGAGATCCACGACGGCCACCAGTGGGTCAGCGTCGATCCCATGTGGAACGAGGTCTACGTCGACGCCACCCACCTGAAGATGTCCCAGGGCAACCGGGACTTCAGCTGGATCAACGTGGCCGGCTCGCTCAAGCTCAAGGTCCTCGACTGAGCGCTCTGTGCTCGTCGCAGGCCGCTGATCTCTGGACCGACTGGCCGCAATCGAGACTACTGAACCTGCAGGTTAAAGCGGATGATCTCGATGGAGTGAATCGGCTCGCCGTTGCGGGTGCCCGGCTCCCAGGTGGACTCCTGCAAGGTCCGGATGGCCATCTCGTCCACCTCGCGGTTGCCTGAAGACTCGAGCAGGCGCACCTTCACGCTCCCATCGGCCGAGATCT
Organism: bacterium CPR1; assembly: GCA_021404945.1. Classification (GTDB taxonomy): domain Bacteria; phylum Vulcanimicrobiota; class Xenobia; order Xenobiales; family QWHO01; genus QWHO01. The sequence continues at coordinate 449 of QWHO01000301.1, read as the reverse complement.
CCACCCGCGCCCGGACGCTGGTCCTGGTCAGCTCCCGGCGCACCTCGGCCGGCAGGTCGGGAAAGGGCGCCTGGTGGACCATGCGACCCTTCTTGCTGCCCGAGCGCGCCATCGCGACCGGAGCTGGCGGCGGTGGTGGCGGCGGGGCCTGGGGTGGCGGTGGCGGAGGCGGAGGGGGAGCCACTTGATCCGGCTGAGACACCGGCGCCGGAGGAGCCGGAGGGGCCGGAGGGGCAGGCGGGGCGGTCGGATCGCCGGCGGGGTCTCCGGCCGGGTCACCGGCCGGCTCGGGAACGGGGGTTCCCACCGCCACGGGCTCGGCCGGAGGATAGGGCGCGACAGGCTGTTCGGGGCGCGTGGCCGGCCCGCTGGTGAGGACCCGAGGCCGGGGAGCCGGACGGAGTGGACGACGGGGTCGCCCTCCATGAGGCCGGCGGTGCGGAGGGCGG
>QWHO01000300.1 GCA_021404945.1 bacterium CPR1 | reverse complement strand
CAGACCCCGGAAGAGGGCCGGCGTCTCCACGGTCATGGGGGAGGCGTTCGCGGGGGCTTCCAGAGGCTGGTCCAAAGACGCCAGCAGAAGCTGGATACGGCCCGCCTCGTCGGCCTGCTCGTAGCCGGGCATGAGCTCTGAGAGCACCTCGCTGTAGCGCCCCGACTCCTGGCGGATGTCCAGGCGGCTGAGGTGGAAGCCAAACACCCGCACCTGGTCGAGCCAGGTGGTCAGCTCGGCGTGCTCGATGGGAATTCCGGCCGGACTGTGGCCCGCCAGCGACTCCAGGATCAGACCCAGATCGCGCTCCAGCTCGCTGGCCTCGGCATAGCCGCCCTCCTTCTGGTCCAGAGCAAGCTCGAGCTTGAGCTCGACCACCCGCAGCCAGAGCCGATAAGGCTCGTGATGCGAGTAGGGGGCCAGCATCTCGGGCCAGAGGGCGCGAGCCTTCTCCAGCTCTTGCGAGAGGGCGGGAGCGATCCGCACGCGGTAGTCGGAGTGGCTCAGGTAGGGCGCCAGGTCGCGCACCCGGCGCAGGTGGCCGAGCAGCGCCTCGCGGCGCAGGCGCTGGAGGGTCTCGCGGGTCACCTCCCAGGTGACGTTGGGATTACCGTCCCGGTCGCCCCCGATCCAGGAGCCGAAATGGAGGATCGTGTGCAGCCGGAAGGCGTGGCCCGGATAGTACTCGGCCAGGGCCGAGCGAAGGTCGTGCAGCAGCTGGGGCACCACCGTCCAGAGGGTCTGCTGGAAGTAGAGCCCGCGCTCGACCTCCTCGAGCACCGAGGGGGGGCGCTCCTGGATGGGATCAGACTGCCACAGGCTGACCAGCTCGCTGAGCAAGCCTGCCTCCAGGCGCTGGCGCTCGGAATCGAGCAGATCGGTGCTGTCGAGCTGCTTGAGCCGCTCGCGCATGCGTCCGAGCTTGCGCCGGATGGTGCGCCGCCTGGCCTCAGTGGGATGGGCGGTGAAGACCGGCTCGATGTCCAGGTCGTCGAGCAGGCGCTGCACCTGCTGGGGGCTCTTGCCCTGCTCGCGGAGGGCGGCCAGGGCGGCGCGAATGGACTCGCGCCGGGGAGCGGGGGCCATCTCGCGCTCGCGCTCACGCAGCACCCGAGCGCGGTGGCGGTCCTCGGACATGTTGGCCAGGTCGAAAAAGTGGGCGAAGGCGCGACACAGAGCCCAGGTGTCCGAGAGCGGCAGCTCGTGCACCACCCGCTCGAGCTCGGACTCGGCCGCGGCATCCCCCTTGCGGCGCTCCTTGGAGAGCAGGCGCACGCGCTCTTCCAGGGCCAGGATGCGCTCGCCCTCCACCCGGGCGATCACCTGACCGAGCCGCTGGCCGAGCCAGCGGATCTCGTTGCGCAGCGCCTGGTTATCCGACAAGCAGCTCCTCCACGCGGCGGCGCCGGTACTCGAAGATGTGCGCCAGGATGAAGCGCACCACCAGCTCGTGGGCCAGAACCCCTGCCAGGCCGAGCGGCATGCGATAGAGCACGGTATCCAGCATCACCGTCTCATTGCCGTCGGCAAGAAATTCGTGGGTGTGGTGCCAGAGGGCGTAGGGACCTCGCTCCTGGCGGTCGACGAAGCGGCGGTTTGGGACGAACTCCTCGATCAGGGTGTGCCAGGTGAAGGGGATGCCGAACAGGCTCAGCCGGTATTGAATGCGCGTGCCCGCCTGCACCTCGAAGCCACGCGGGGTCAGGATGCGAAAGCGCAGGAAGGGCGGAGTGATGGCCTCCAAATTGAAGGCGTCGGAAAAGAACGCAAAGACCTTCTCGAGCGGCAGGGGCAGCCGCTGGATGCGCTCGAGTCGGTAAGTGGGACTCATTGGAGCGGCTTCACCGGGGTGAGGGTTCTTCCTGGCCGCCGTTCGAAACCGGGTCTGGCACCGGTTGTGGTGTCGAAGCACAGGTCCGCCACCACGGGACACTGTGCAGGCCATCAGCATGCCAGAAAATCTGTTGAGCTCAGGCTCTGCTCAGGGAAATTCCTCCAGGCTCTTCAGGAGCAGGCCCTGGAGATCGCGCCCGCGAGATGATCCCCGGTCGTCCATCCATTGCAGCGCTCTCCTGGCCCGTTCCAGGTCCTCGGGTCCGGCTGACTTTAAAAGAGCCTGAATATCGACCCGGTCTTGCGGCCTGGATGCATCGTCTCGCGCCAAAGTTTTCATGGCGATCAGGTCACCCCGGCAAGCGACCGGAACTGCCAGAGAAGGGAAGACCGCCAACTCCTCCGAGCTGTCCACGATCTCCGGCTCGATCCCTGAGGAACAGAACAGCAGGTCCACGATTTCTCGACCGTCAGGTGGTCGCAGTCGAACCGTTGCCAGGCGACCGAGGGTGATCTGCTCCAGAAGCGCTTCGATCTGGTAACCCTCGGCCAGAAGCTGGCGAATGAGATCCTCAGCTTCCCGGTCGCTGCTCACAGCGACAGCGATATCAAGATCCCGTGTAAATCTGGGCTGAGTGCGAGCGCCAACTGCCAGGCCACCGACCAGGGCCCAACGAGCCTGAGATTCGTCCAGGTCTCGTTTGACCCTGGCGAGGAGCGCTGGGAACCCTTCAAGCGTCAAAGCGTCGTGAGGAAGGCACTCCGACTCCGTCCCCTTGAGGAGCGCCGGGACGTTCGCGAAGCCAGGCGAGCAAGCGCTCCTCGATGCTGGCCTGGGGGTCGTCCGGGAACTGGCGACGCAGGTTGAGGCGCATCATCTCGATGCCCGCGTCCACCATTTCGATTGCCTGGCGAAGCTTCTCGGCGTCGGACAGCTCGGGCGCTTTCTGGATGAGCTTTCGGAGCCGGTCTGCCGTCGTTTCCATCTGGCTCACTTCGACAACGAAGCGTGAGATTCTTTCACTGGAGTTTCCCGTGCGCCAGTATCCGACCGATGACTGACCCGCCGCCGGAATATGCCGCTACAAGGGCACGAAGAGAACATGTCTGCCCTGGAACAAGATCTTAAGCCCAAGGTCATCATAGTAATAGATTGATTAGAGCATGTTTGGGTCCCCTTCAGGGGGCCCCGGGTAGCGGATTTGAGTTGGTGGTCCCAGAGCCTGGCGTAACAGGTCAAACGTCGAGCGCTCGGTCGCGATGAGTTGTCCTTTGAGGTACAACCGATTGCCCCAGTGGTGCACGCGTCCCTCAGGGCGATTCACAGAGCGCATGAATTCCTGGCCGTTCGGTCCACTGGTCGCTCGCGCACAGCTCAGAGTGGCATACGTCACACCGGGAGGGCGAACCGGAGGCGCCGCACGGGTCCACCAGGAAATGACGAGCAACAAGCAGACGAATTCGCCAAGGCGGATCTTGCGCATGCTCAGCTCGAGAACCCTGCGCAGATGCGAATCGTCATAGGGCCATTCTATCCATCTCCGCCGAACTTGTCATGCAGTCACTCCCAGTCCACCAGGCAGGCCGACAGCGCGAGTGGGAACCGCTTCAGGGCCCGTAGCTCGCCTGCATCCAGACGGCGGCCAGCACGATGACCAGCACGATCAGGCATCCCCACAGGCCGCTGTTGTCCGAGCCGTGCTCCACCTTCAGGCCTTCTCCCAGCAGGCACGTCTTGAGCTGGCGGCGCTCGGCCTTGAGGTCTTCGGCGCTGACCGGTCGCGCCGGCACCTCGAGCCGCCTGGCCAGCTCGTTCACCTCCAGCAGGCGGCCCGTCTGCGGACCCTGTTTGACGTAATCGGACACGCGCACCTTGCGCCCGTCCTTGAGCACCAGAAACAGGGCATGGTGCCAGGAGCGAGGCTTTCCCTTGCCCTCCGAGCGCTGCACGCCGCTTTCCGTGACGCACTCGAGATCGGCAAACCGGGCCACCGGGCTGGTTGTCTCGAAGCCGAGCAGGTTGCGGCACAGCAGCACCTGCTTGCGCTCGATATCAAGCAGGTAATGGATCTGCACCCGAAAGCGCACCCACATCACCCCCGAGGAAGCCGCGAAGGCCACCAGGCTGGCCAGCAGAAACGTCAGGTCGATGCGGCCGGAGGCAATCTTGAAGAAGAAGACCCCGAGATAGAGGGCGCTCAGCACTCCCAGAGCGCCCGCCACGATGGTCAGCAGCCGCTCCAGAAAGCTCTCATACTCCAGCACCTCACGGCCGTCGGTGCGCTCGGTCTTCGGCTTCCAGCCCAGCCACTTGAGGTAGTCTGCCAGCGGGTCGGCCTCCTCCCCCGGTCTGACCTCAGGCTTTGCCGGCCACTTGAAGGCGCGCTTCACGTCGTCGAGAGCAAACGGCTCGCTCGCCTCGAAGCCGGCCAGCCGGGCCAGTGCTCCCAGGTTGATGGCGACCTGCTCGTGACGGGGGGTATCCGGACCAGGCTCGTAAGCATACTCGGGGGCGCGTTCGACGTAGACAAGGCGGTGCTCGCCGTCGTCGAGCAGAAGGTAGTTGTAGTGGTGCTCCTTGTCGTCACCTTCCCGGGTGACGCGGTCGAGCTCGAAGCGCTGCAGCCGGTCCAGAGCCAGTCGCACCCGGTTCCCCTGGTGATCGGTGCCCTCCACCTGGCGCTCAGCGAAGTCGAAGACGAGCTCCTGGGGAGTTTGGTAGGCAGCCACAACCACGCGGTTGCCTTTGCGGCTGGCCTCGCAGAAGTAAGCTTCCCGAGCCTGCTGTCGTTCTTCACTGGTCACCCGGAGAGCCTTCGGGCTATGGCTCCAGGGCTGTGCGCTGAGCGACATCCACCCTGCGCACCCTGACATTCCCAGACGGGCGCTCGGAGTCCATAATCAGTCGAACCCGGGGGAAAGGAGTCTCACCACCCATGCTGGCATTGAACGACCGAGCCTTGCTCGACCTGCCCAATCGACGGCTCAAGCTTTATGAGGTGGAGCCAACCGATCTCGGCGACCTGGTTGGCTGCCAGTCGGGTTGGGGCCTGGCCAGCAAGGTCCTGGCCTATGCCCGTCCGGGAAGAGACGGTCAGTGGATTGAGCTGGGCTGGAGGCGCGAAGGGGTGATCCGCGGATTCTTCCGCGACCGCGCCCAGGCCCGCCTCTGGGCGGCCTACACCGACCCCAACAGGGCCCGCGAGCTCGGGCGGCCCGGCAACGAGCAGCATCTGAGGGTGGCCCTGGCCCGGCCCTTGCTGGGCTCGGCCACCCTGCCCGAAGGCTACCGCACCGAGCTGGCCAACCAGTCCATGGCAGGTGAGATCTCGGCTCTTCTTCAAGCCACCTTCCCGGTCTATCCCACGCCCCTCTACCCGGGACACATCTCCCAGGCCATCTCAAGCCGGGCCAACCTTTTCCGCGTCGTGCGCGATTCGGAAGGCAAGCTGGCGGCAGTGGCCTCAGCTGAGCTCGATCTCCAGCGGGGGTCGGCGGAGATGACCGACTGCGCCACCGCGCCCGCCCACCGGGGCCGCGGTCTGATGGCCCGGCTGCTCTTTCGCCTCGAGCTGGACGTGCGCCGACTCTTTGGCATCTGCGACTTCTACACGCTGGCGCGAGCTTGCGAGGTCTCCATGAACTGCGTCTTTGGCAAACTCGGCTACAGCAGCACCGGGCGACTGGTCAGCAACTGCCGCATGCCAAATGGCTGGGAGTCCATGAACATCTGGTGCAAGCAGATCGGAGCCTGAGACTCAGCCCACCCAGTCAGCCAGCCGGTCCAGCGCCGTCAGGACCCGACCGGCGTGCTCGCGCACGAAGGCAGCGTCCACCCGGGTGACCTCCAGGTCGCTTTGAGCCATGGCCCAGGTTCCGTTGAAATCGACGAAGGCCAGGCGCAGGCTCAACTCCTCGGGCGACCTCCCGAAATCGCGCCCTGGCAGCGTGGCCACGCCGGTCTGCTGGAGAAGGCTGGTGCACAGCTCGGGGCTCGTCGTGATGCCCCGGGCCGCCAGGGCCGCCCGCCGGTCCCCGAGGTCGGGAAAGCTGTAGAAGCCGCCCTGGCAGGGAGTGACCCGGGCTCCCGCGCGGTTCAGGCGCTGCTGCACCTCGTCGGCCAGCAAGCGCAGGAAAGCGCGCGACACGCTGAGATAGCGCTCGATGTCCGTCCCGACCTCGAACGCGGTCACGGCCGCCCACTGCACCGGCGCGCTGGTGGTGGTGTAAGTCTCGCTCGCGGCGGCCGCCATCGCCTGTCGCAGCCAGGCCAGGTCACGAGGATAGGTAAACGTTCCCAGGCGCCAGCCGCCGGCGCCGCACCACTTGCTCAGACCGCTGGAGAGAATGGTTCCCTCGGGGTAGAAGCGGGCGATGGATACGTGCGCCCCCTGAAAGTGGAGCTCGCCGTAGATTTCGTCTGAGAGCACCAGCACCCCGAAACGCCGGGCGGTTTGGGCCAGCGAGCGCAACTCGTCGGGAGTGTAGGTCATCCCGGTGGGATTGTCGGGATAGTTCAAGACCAGCAGTCGGGGCCGCCCCGGGTCTTCCTGGCAAGCCCGCTCCAGATGCTCGGGAGTGAGCCGCCAACCCTCCTCGAAGGTGGTGTGGAGAAAGTGGATGCGGCGCCCGATGATGCTGGCCTGGGGGGCATAGGAGACCCAGGCCGGGGTCGGGATCAGCACTTCGCCATAGTAGACCAGCTGGAGGAGGAACATCAGCTCCTTGGATCCAGGCCCGACCAGCACGTCCTGGGCAGCCGAGCTCAGGCCGTGCCGCCGATTGTGGTAGCCGGCCACGGCCTCGCGCAACTCCTGCAGCCCGTGGACGTCGAGGTAGCCTTTGCGCCAGGCGTTCGCCTGCAAAGCCTCGACCACCGAGAGAGGAACCGGAAAGGGGGATTGCCCCAGACCAAGCTTGTAGACCTGCTCGCCGCGAAGCTCGCGTTCTCGGCACAGCTGGTTGATGGCCAGAGTGGCCGAGCAGCCCAGCCCGCGCACATTGAGATTCAGCTGAACGTCGAGATTCTTTTGCATCCTCGGTGCTTCTCAGCCGGAGTCGGGATGCCTGCCGCGAGTTGCGCATTTTGACATCCACCCTGCGCAAACGCACAACGAAAAAGCCATTATTCAAGCCGTTTTCCACTGGACGAACCCGGGCAATATTGTTACAATTATGATCAAGCCGGCGATTGCCTCAGCCTGAAGCGCAAGCCGGACAAGCAAACCCAAAAAACATTGGCTACTGCATTTCATTTTGCCAATGCCCTGAAAGGAGGCCGCATGACCAGCCCAGTCAGCGCCCTGAAGACCAAGGAGAGCCTCCCTCGAATCCACTACTACTCGCGAGCCAATCTCGAGAAGATGCCCTGCCTGGACCGGCTCAGCGCCGAGCAGGTCCACGCCATTCGGGTGGTCTCCACGGTGCTGCCCTTCAAGGTGAATCAGTACATGCTCAGCCTGATCGACTGGAATCAGGTTCCCCGGGACCCCATCTTTCAGCTAACCTTTCCCCAACGCGCCATGCTGAGCCCCGAGCACTTCGACCGCATGGCCAACCTGCTGCGCTCGCAAGCCTCCCCCGGGGAAGTCCAGATGGCCGCTCGGAAGATCCAGAAAGAGCTCAATCCCCACCCCTCGGGGCAGATGGAGCACAACGTCCCCACCCTGGACGGCCAGCGGTTGCCGGGAATGCAGCATAAATACCAGCAGACGGTGCTCTTTTTTCCCGCTCAGGGCCAGACCTGCCACTCCTATTGCACCTTCTGCTTCCGCTGGGCCCAGCTCGTGGGCCAGGAAGAAGTTCGCTTCGCCTCGCGTCAGGTGGAGACGCTGGTGGAGTATCTCAAGCGTCATCGTGAGGTCACCGACGTGCTGATCACCGGGGGAGATCCGATGATCATGCCCACTCGCATCCTGCAAGGCTACCTTGAAGCACTCCTCCAGCCGGGTCTGGAGCACATTCAGAACATCCGCATCGGCACCAAGTCGGTGTCCTACTGGCCCTACCGTTACCTGACTGATCCCGACGCTGACGAGCTCCTGCTTCTGCTCGACAAAGTGGCTTCCAGCGGCAAGCAACTGGCCATCATGGCCCACTACAACCACTACCGCGAGCTCGAGAGCGAGCCTGCCCAGCGGGCCGTGGCCCGGCTGAGGTCGGCCGGCTGCCAGATCCGCTGCCAGTCTCCCCTGGTGCGCCATATCAACGACTCCCCCGAGGTCTGGGAGCGGATGTGGAAGCTGCAGACCCGCCTGGGCCTGGTTCCCTACTACATGTTCGTGGAGCGCGACACCGGGCCGCGCAACTACTTCGAGGTCCCCCTGGCGCGAGCCCACGAGATCTTCCGCCAGGCCTACCGCCGGGTCAGCGGCTTGGCGCGCACCGTGCGCGGACCATCGATGTCGGCCACCCCCGGCAAGATACTGGTGGAGGGCGTGGCTGAGCTGGGCGGGCAGAAAGTCTTCGTGCTCAAGTTCCTGCAAGCCCGCGACCCCAACCTGGTGGGCCAGCCGTTCTTCGCGCGCTTTGATCCCGAGGCCACCTGGTTCGACCAGCTCAAGCCCGTATCGGGAGAGGGCTTCTTCAACCTGGCCCCGGCTTTGGCAGCAGCGGGGCAAAACGCCCCATACCAGGCGTGCGAGGGTCAGCCTTTGTTTGCGGCCGCCAGCAGGTAATCCTGGGAGGGGTCTTCCTGGCTGGCCAGCTCACCGCTGCGCAGCCAGGCGGTGTACCACAGGTCGCGCAACACCTCGGCTCCGCGGGCAATGCGCCCCACAGCCAGGTCGAGAGCGCGGGGGCTGGGCTCGGAGGGGCTCAGCTCGCCGTTCTTCTCATAGGTGTAGAGGTCGCGCACCAGGCCCTGCGACTCGCGCACCAGCCCCAGCCCCCAGGCCAGCGGGTCGCCCTCCCAGCGGCGAGGCTCGCTGATGCGCTCGGCCACGGCCTCGCTCTCCACCTGGCGATCCACCAGCCGCGTTTCGAACTGGCTGTGCAGGCCAGGTTTCGTGCGAAAGCCCTCGGGGTTGGGCTCACGGCTCTCGTCCCAGCCGTCGTGGTGCACGGTGGCGTGCAGCGGCTGGGTGGCGTCGGCCACGAAGTGGCCCAGCATGCCGGCGGTGTAGATGGCGTTCTCCTGGAACTGGCGCGTCAGCGGGCTGTCCGGGCCGGACCGGGCCAGCTCCTTGCGATAGAGCGTGAACTCGGCCACGAGGGTTTCGTACATCTCGGCGATCTTGTAGGGCAACGTGCCGGCCTTCTGGGGCTGGTTGTTGTCCGGCTCCAGCTCCTTGAGCAGCAGGGTGTAACCGTAGCGATCGCGAGGAGCGTCGCGGCCCTGCAAGAGCTCGGCGTTCATGTAGTGGTCCACAGCGTTGGCGTTGTTGAGATGGCGCAGAGCCCGGAAGCGCAGCCGGTCGGGATGGGCGCCCAGCACACCCAGGCGGTTGGCCGCCTCGCGGAAGAAGGGCGGCATCTCATCGGGCATGCTCTCGGCCGCCTGAGAGTTGACCAGAAAGTGGCCCTTGGCCCCCCACATGATGCCCGTCTCGTCCTCGGGTGGGGCGCAGCAGGGCTCGAAACGGTCCACCGGCCCGGGGTCACAGTGAGCGACTGTCGGCCGGGCTGCCGCAGACAGGGTCGGACGGGTGAGGATGGAGTTGATCATGGGAGCATTCTAACCGACCCGAGTGAGCATCGGGTTAACCGGAAGTTAACCTGTGCCTGGCCCGACCTTGGGCCGCAACAGGTTGAGCCTCGTCGGTCTACACGCCCGCAGCCGCGCCCCCACTGCGGAAGTCGCCCGCCCCGTAGAAGATCTGCTCGGACTCAGACCACATCACGGCGACCGAATGGCTGCGGTTGGGGCCCTCGAGCACCCGGTGGCCGAGCTGGCGCAGGCCCCGGCGCACGTCCTCGGGGATGGCCTTCTCCACGTGGGTCTCGTCGGGCAGCCACTGGTGATGCACCCGGGGAGCGTCCTGGGCCTGGCGCAGGTTGCTCTGATGATCGATCAGGTTCATCAGAATCTGCAGCACCGAAGTCGGAATGCGCGGCCCGCCGGCCGAGCCCAGGGCCAGGTAAGGCTGGCCCTCGCGCGCCACCATCAACGGGCAGCTCGAGGAGGCGGGCCGCTTGCCCGGCTCCACCTGGTTGGCGCGCGAGCTGACCAGCCCGAAAGCGTCCGGGGTGCCGGGGCGGCGCGAGAAGTCGTCCATGATGTCGTTCAGGACGAAGCCCGTCCCGGCCGGCACCACCATGCTTCCGAACCACAGGTTGATCGACTCGGTGGCCACGGCCAGGCCTCCTCGCCCATCGGCGGTCGCGAACGAAGCGGTGCCGCCGCTGCCCACGGCGGTGCGCTCGGGGGCGGTGAGGGGCAGGTCTGGGAGGGCGGGCAGGTCGCCCACCGAGCTGGCCTCTTTGGGGTTGACCAGCACGTGCAGCTCAGCGATGCGGGCCGGATCGAGCATGGCTTCGACCGGCACCGGGAAGAAGGCCGGGTCGGCCACCCAGGTGGAGCGCTCGGCAAAGGCGATCTTCATGGCCTCGGCCTGCAGGTGGTAGGTCTGCGAGCTGCCCATGCGCGAGGGCGAGAAGCGGAACGGCTCCAGGATGCCCAGCATCTGCAAGAGCTGGATGCCTCCCCCCGAGGGCGGGGGAACCACGTAGATCTCCTGGCCCCGGTAGACTCCGCTCAGGGGCTCGCGCCAGATGGGCTCGTAGGCGCGCAGATCCTCGGCCGTGAGAATGCCGCCCAGGCGCTTCATCTCGCGCACCATCAATTCGGCCGTCTCGCCCTCGTAGAAATCGCGCCAACCCTTCTGGGCCAGACGCCTGTAAGTACGGGCCACGTCCGGCTGGCGCAGCACCTCGCCGGGCCGGGGGCCTTCCCGGGAAGGGCCCAGGAAGAGACGGGCCGCCTCCTTATAGATCGAGATCAGCTTGCGCCGGGCCAGCAGGATGCGACGCAGGTTGGGATAGTAAGCAAAACCTTTCTCGGCCAGCTCGATGCCGGGCGCCAGGGCCCGCTCCATCGAGATGGTGCCGAAGCGCTCGAGCAAGGCAGCCAGGCCGGCCACGGTGCCCGGGACTCCAATGGCCAGCGGACCGCGGGCGCTGGCTTGAGCTCGACCGCTGTACATCCCCGGGTAAGCGGCTCCGGGGGCGGTTTCGCGGTAGTCGAGCACCACCGGACGCTCCATCTCGGGCAGCCAGACCATCATGAAGCCGCCCCCGCCGATGCCGGTGTATTGCGGGCAAAGAATACCCAGAGTGAGAGACAAAGTGACAGCGGCGTCCACCGCGTTGCCCCCCCCGGCCAGTACCTCGGCTGCCGCCGCGGCCGCTTGCGGATGGTCGCAGGCCGTCATCCCTCGGGTTCCCCAGTTGGGGTAAGGCGCCTCGAAAACCGGAGGCGACATCGAGCGACGGCGCAGTTCCATGCAGGTGGGTATGCTTCGGGACCACCCCCCGGGTTCCCCCTGGAACAGGAATTCACGTCCTGCCGCCTAAGGGCGGCGCGTGTTAGAAGTCGGTTGGGCGCCGCGCAGCCGGAAAACCGTGTCAGGGGCGGCTGCGCTCCTGGTCATCTGGTTGATTTTCCTCCTGCTTGCACCCGTTCTGGCCCAGGACGACCTGGGCATGGTGCGTCTGCCGGGTGGTGCCGTGGAGCGCGTGGAGGTTCCCGGGGGCCCCGTCGTGCTCTTGCAGCCCATCCCGGACCTGCCTTGCGCGGCCGTGTGTCTGCTGGTTCCGGCCGGCTCGCGCTCGGATCCATTGGGAAAGGCGGGCACAGCCCACCTCACCGAGCACTTCATGTTCCGGGCCACCCCCAGCTTCCCAGGTGGCCTGCTGCCGGCTCTCTACGAGGAGATCGGCGCTCGCCGGGGGGCGGCCACCACTGAGGATTCGCTCTTGTTCTGGGCCACCGTGCCGTCGCGCCAGCTCGACCTTGCTCTGAAGGTGGAGGCCGATCGCCTGGCCGGGCTCGAGTTCTCGCAGTCCGACTTTGACCGCGAGTGCGAGCTGGTGACCGCCGAGCTCTCCCGCACCTCGCCCGCCCAGCGCCAGGCCCAGGAGGTGCGCCATTCGCTGTGGCCCCTCGACCCGGCCCGCAGCGTGCCGGTGGCGGGGCGCGCCGAGGCCATCGAGGCCCTGCAGCCGGCCGACGTGCGCCGCTTTTACACAGACCATGTGCGTCGCGACCAGGCCGTACTGGTCGTGGTGGGCGGCTTCTCGCGCCCCAAGGTGCGCCAGCACCTGTGGCGGATCTTCCCCCGCTCCTCCGATGGCGCCCCTCCCCTGCCCCCGGCGGCCCCCATCGCGCCTCAACCGGGCCTGCGCGACCGGGCCGGAGAGGCCAGCGACGCGGCTCCCGCGGTGGTGGCCACCTATCCCCTGGAAGGAGCCCGCTCGGGCGAGCTGGCCGCCGTTCAGGTGGCCTGCGCCGCCCTGGGCTGCCCGTATCTGCTCGACCCCGCCACCTCCACCCTGCAGATCAAGCTGAGCCTGGACTCCTCCGGCTCGCCCACGCGGGCCCTGGAGCAGCTCAAAGCCCGGCTGGCCCGGGTGCGCGAGGTGTCCCTCGAGCCCGCCGCCCTGGAAGCCGCCAAAGCCCGCGCCCGAGCCAGCTTTTTCGAAGCCTGGGAAGATCCAGCCCGGCGGGCCCGCGACCTGGCCGTGGCCGAGGCCTGGGGCCACCTGGACTGGTATGTCGAGCTGCCGGGCCGGATCGCCGCCCTGCGCGCCGAGCCCCTGCGCGAGGCGGCCCAGCGCTGGCTGGCCCCCGAGCGGGCCGCGGTCGTCTACCT
>QWHO01000299.1 GCA_021404945.1 bacterium CPR1 | reverse complement strand
CCCGCGCCCCCACCACGGAGAGTGGGGATCCCGCATGGCTTGCGCCCCCACCACGGAGAGTGGGGATCCCCACCACGGGTCGTGGGGCTCCCGCATTGCCTGCGGCCCCAGCGCGAGCCTGGTCGGGCGTCTCTCCGAGCCGCGTCAGGACTTACAGCCCGGCCCGTAGAACGACCACTGAATGAGCAGTCTGAGCCTGTTCCAGCGCCGAGCCCTGGTGCGCCAGATCGAGTCTCCCCTGCCCCTGGTGGGACACTTTCTGCGCCCGCGCGCCCTGCAGGGCCTGCAGCGGGCGGCCGAGGGCGGAGACGTCGAGAGCGCCACCGAGCTGGTGCGGCTCTTTCACAAGGGCCTGGTCCCTCGCGAGCTCTTGCGCTCGCTCTCCCACCCGGCTGCCCGGGCCGAAGTGTGCGCGGGCTGGGTGGGCTCTCGTTCGGGCGAGCTCGAGGCCCTGCTGCTCGAGACCGGGTGGACGGCCGAGGCCCCCCCGGCGGTGAGGGTCCTCACCTTGCTGTTGCAGGACCAGGGCGATGAGATCGCGCTGGGAGGCGACCGCTGGGCACCCGCCCTGATCCAGGCCTGTGCCGACGGCCCACTGGCCGACCGGGCCCTGGATGCGCTCGACCGGCTCCCCGACGAGGAGGCCCGGAATGCGGCCTGCCAGGCCGTGCTCGACAGCAGCTTTCCCCCCGAGGCCGCCGTCGAGCGCCTGGTGGCCCACGGCTGGGCGCCGTCCGAGCCCGTGCCCAGGGCCCTGTTCTACTTTGTGACCGGCCAGCTCCAGCGCTTCGCCGACCTGGACTACGACCAGTCCTTGTTGCGCACGGCTTACGCCGACATGTCCGAAGGACTGCGCGCCCGGGTGGTGGGCCGCATTCGCGAGAGCGGCCGCCCCGAGCTGGTGCGCATTATCCAAGACGAGCCCCGCCGCCGTTTGCACGGGCTCACCCCCAGCGAATACGAGGCCGTGGTGCAGGTCATGCGAAGCTCAGGACGTCTCGACGACCTCTGGGCCATGGTCTTCACGACCGCTCCCGAGTGGGCGGCCGAGATCCTGGGAATCCTGCAAGAGGACGGCTTTGGCCCGAAAGAGCAGGACCGCTCCAGCTTCGAGCGCCTTTGCGCTCTGCGTCCTTCGCAAGGCCGGAGCATGAAGCTGCAGCTTCCCGAGCTGACCCTGAATGCGGTGACTGACGGCTTGCGGGCCAGCATTCGCGGGCTGGCCTTCTCGCCTGACGGGAAGCTCCTGGCCGTGGGCGGCAAGTCCGACCGGGTGCGCCTGTGGGACCCCTACCAGGGCCGCTTCGAGGGCGAGCTGGGGGGCCACGCCGGGGTGGTCAGCGCGCTGGCATTCTCGCCTGATTGCCGGGTTCTGGCCACCGGAGGAAGCGATCACGGGGCCTTCCTGTGGGACCCGCGCCGCTGCCGCCAGCTGGGGCGCATCTTTCCCGAAGAGGCTCCGGTGGGCACGCTCACCATGGGGTTCAGCCCCTCGGGACGCTGGCTTGGCCTGGGAGGCTGGGAGGCGACCATCCTGATGGACATGGTCGCCAACCGCCAGCACGTGCTGGAGGGTCACACCGAGTGCGTGGTGGGGTTGGCCTTCGACCCTCGCGAGCGCTGGGTGGCCACCGCCTCATGGGATCGTAGCGTGCGGGTTTGGGACCTTTCCGCCCTGCGTTCTCCGGTGGTCTTGGAGGGCCACGACGATCGGCTGGCCTCGCTGGCGTTCACCGATCGGGGCGAGGAGCTGGTGACCGCGGGGCTGGACGGGCGCGTGCTGATGTGGCGCGAGTCCAATCGCTGGAGCAGCTTCGAGCTGCTGGGCTATCACAGCCCTCCGATCTGGAAGCTGGCCTGCGACCCGCGAGGACGGGTGGTGGCCACGGCCGGCAGCGACGGGAGCGTGCGCCTGTGGGGGAGCGTGGTGGGAGGAGGCGTGGCTCTACCGGCTCACTCCAGCCGCACCACTGCCCTGGCCTTCTCGCCCGATGGCACCTTCCTGGCGGCCACCTCCAAGGACGGCAACTTTTCGGTGTGGCAACTCGGCGCAGCCGACGGGGCCGTCTCGGCCCGCAGGCTGCTGGCCGGCGGAGGTTATGCCGGCAGCTCGCCCAACAGCCTGGCCTTCGCTCCGGACAGCCGCACCCTGGCGCTGGGCTACGAGGATGGCGCCCTGGTCTTCTGGAGCCTCTTTCAGACCAAGCCCGTGGCCCGTATGGACCAGCGCGACCTTGATCGGATCGAGAAGTGGATCAAGGAAGAGCGCATCACCCCGGAAGATCGCCGGGCCTGGGAGTTCGTGGCCGAGCTCCTGCGCCACCGCTTTCGCCACGAGATCCAGCTCGGACAGGCCACTGGCGCACTGTTCGACGAGTTCGCCATCGACGTGGAGTAGGGGCCCGACTTGGCTCGGATGGGGGAGCTCGGGCGACTTCCTGGACAGGACGACCCGCCCTGGCCGTCGACCCGGTCGGCCTGGGCTCGAAAGCCCTTTCGAAATTTGAACCGGCGGTAGCCTCTCTTGTTCGACCGACCGACCTGAGCCCGGCGCCGGACCTGGCCTTCGACCCGGCTGGCCTGGGCTCGAAAGCCCTTTCGCAATCTGAACCGGCGGTATCCTCTCTTTGTTCGACCGACCCGGCGCCGGACCTGGCCTTCGACCCGGCTGGCCTGGGCTCGAAAGCCCTTTCGCAATCTGAACCGGCGGTATCGTCTCTTTGTTCGACCGACCCGGCGCCGGACCTGGCCGTCGACCCGGCTGGCCTGGGCTCGAAAGCACTTTCGCAATTTGAACCGGCGGTATCGTCTCTTTGTTCGACTGGTCCACGGCCGACACGCACGGCCAGGCGGTACCATTGATCACTGAACGGACCGGACCCGGAAGTCCGAGCTAAGCTGAAGCATCCACATCCGAGGAGGTCCGCGATGTCTTACCGTCCCGCAAGCTGTCGCCAGTATCCGGGCGGGATGGCGTGAGATGGTGGTCCAGCCGCCCAAGGATGGCCACCCGAACCACCCTCGGCTTCCGATCTTCGGCCTCGGCGCTCCTCGGGTGCAGGGCAACCTCACGGGTCCAGGCCCACCAGCCTCATGCTCGCCCCGGACGGGCCCAACGGGTATTCCGGTCCCGAGCAAACCCTCTCCGACCTCGCAGCCCGGAGAGCGGCGTGAGCAAGAGCGTGCCCTCCCGTGCCGAATGCAAGTCCTCATGACCCATCTCGGGCGCGGGCTGGTCTGCCTGCCCGGTGCCGCCGTCCCCCCCGAATTCCAGCACCTCCCCCGCGTGGACGACTTGCGAGAGCTGCATCGCTGCTGGCTCGAGCGCCGTCCGGTGGTGGTCGAGCTGAAGCTATCCAAGGCCGAGCTCAAGGCTCGTGAGCGCTGGACGGGCGAGGTCTACACCCTGACCCCGAAGTTCGAGTTCGCTCGCGAGCGGCTCCATTTCCTGACCTGGGCCAATAACTACGACGGCACGGCCAGCGGTCCACCCATCTGGTGGCACGCCCGACTGGCCTGTCGCCTGGGGGCCAGTCCGTGCCAGGAGGCCGACGTGTTGCTGGCCGACGGACCGGCCTGGTGCGACGGCGGGCCCCGGGGCATGCCCGGAGTGCTGCATCGCGAGACCATCGAGTCGGGCAGGCTGGAGCGGACGCGGGCCAGACCCTCGGCAGCCGCCCTGGCTCCCGACCAGGCTCGAGCCGTGGCCCACGGACACGGCCCGGCCCGTATCCTGGCTCCGGCCGGCTCGGGGAAGACCAGGGTGCTCACCGAGCGCCTGCGTCACCTGATGCTCGACCGGGGCTACGAGGGTGAGCGCGTCACGGCCCTGGCCTACAACCGCCGGGCGGCCGAGGAGATGCGCCAGCGCACGGCCGACTTTCAGCCCAACGTGCGCACACTCCATGCGCTCGGCTTCTCCATCCTGCGCGCCCACAGCGGACCTCGGCTGCTCGAGGAGCTCGAGGTGCGGAACATCCTGCGCTCGATCATCGCAGTGCCGCAGGTGCTGGGCCAGGATCCGCTGGGCCCCTACCTGGAGGCCCTGGCCGAGGTGCGCCTGGGGCTGCGCGAGCCGGGCCAGGTGGAGGCGAGGCGGGGGGACGTGCCGGGACTGACGGCCCTCTTTCCGGCTTACCGCGCAAAGTTGCGCCAGCGCAACCTGATCGATCACGACGAGCAGATTTACCAGGCGCTTGAGGTGCTGCTCGCAGAGCCTGAGCTGCGCCAGAAGGCCCAGCGCGCCTGCACTCACCTGCTGGTGGACGAGTTCCAGGATCTCACCCCGGCCTACCTGCTGCTGGTGCGGCTCCTGTCAGCCCCCTCCTACCAGGTGTTCGGGGTCGGCGACGACGATCAGGTTATCTACGGTTACACCGGGGCCACGCCCGAGTTCCTGGTCCACTTCGAGGACTACTTCCCGGGCGCCGAGAGCTACGCCCTGGAGGTGAACTACCGCTGTCCGGCTCGGGTGGTGGAGGCCGCCAGCTCGCTCTTGAGCCGGAACCGAGAGCGCGTGGCCAAAATCGTGCGTCCGGCCGAGGCCTGCTCGCAGGCCTCCATCGAGGTCCTGAGCGCCGACCATCTCGATTGGGCGGCTCAGGCGCTGCGCTTCTTGAAGGGGTGGCTGGAGAGCTTCGAGCCCACTCAGATCGCCGTTCTGAGCCGGGTGCAGGCCAGCTTGATGGCGCTGCACGTCTACCTGAGCGAGGCGGGACTTCCCTTCAGCAGCATTCTGAACGTCTCCGTGCTGGAGAGAACCGGGGCCCGCACGGCCCTGGCCTACTTGCGGCTTGCTCGGGGAGCTTTCACTCCGGTCGCTCTGCAGGAGGCTCTGCGCCGCCCCAACCGCAGGCTGCGCCGCGAGATTGTGGAGCAGGCCGCCTGCTGCCGGAACCAGGCTGAGCTCGCGCGCCTGAGCGACAGCCTGGAGGATTGGCCGTCCAGCCAGCTCGACGAGTTCTTGCGAGACCTCTCGGTCATGGGCTCGCGCCGCTCCCCCGAGGAGGCCCTGCGCTACCTGCGCCAGAGCGTCGGCCTGGGCGACGCCATGGTCGAGTTGGACGCCGGTGGGGCCGAGGCCAGTCACTACGACGATCTGGTGGCCCTGGAGCAGACCGCCCGTCTGCACCCCTTGTGGGAGAGCTTCGAATTCTGGCTGCGCGAGCTGCTCAGCCGCCCCGGCCAGCCAGGGATCACGCTCTCCACGGTGCACCGGGTCAAGGGGATGGAGTGGGATGGCGTGCTGGTTTACGGCGCTCAGAAGGGGCTCTTGCCCCACCGCCTGGCCGACGACCTGGAGGAGGAGCGACGCATCTTTCACGTGGCCCTGACGCGAGGGCGGCAGCGGGTGGCGGTGCTGGCCGACGCGCGCGAGCCTTCAGGCTTCCTGAGCGAGCTGACGCCCCGCGAGTCGCCCTCGACCGGGAAGAAGGGGCGCAAAAAGCGGAGAGGGGGCTACGATCCGGAGTGCGGGCGGCGCTTTGCCGAGGCGCTGGGGGTGGGGGTGGAGCAACTGGAGGCGGCCCTGGCCCTGCTCGAGGAGCGGGATCGGGAGGTGTTCTGTCGCTACTACGGGCTATCCGACGGGCGCCGGCACGCTCCCGAGGAGATCGCCAGGGGACTTGATCGCAGCCTGAGCGCTTGTGAGACCTGGCGGCAGCTGGCCGAGGCGAGACTGAAGACCGCGCTGGGGAAGCGGGTGAGCTTCGAGGAGGCTTCTCGGGCGGCTTTCTAAACTCCCGCGCGTTGACCAGCTCAGACGGCGCCGCGCCAATTCCTGAACCGCTCGACGCGCGGCGCCTCAGGGTCGATGGTGGGCACTGGTCGACTTGCGAGCGAACTCAAGCTGGCTGGGCGCAGGCAGGTGGGCGCTCCGGGGCTCACCGAGGAAGGCCATCCGGCGGACGGGGCAGGATGCCTGGTGGCGGGCACGCTGGCTGCTCCCGGGATGGGCGTCAGCCCCACCGCGAAGGCGGGACGCTGCCAGGTGCGGGTCGTCTTCGGATTGTGAGGAATTTGCCTCTCGGGGTCGAATTGGATCGGCAATGACCCCGCTCTCATCCATTGGTTCGGTGGTCGGCCCGACCCTGACCAGCCCTCGGGCGGCCGCTGCTGCCACAGCCCCGGTCAATCCTCAAGACCAGGCCACCATCACCGGAGAGAAGCGGCTCTTTCCACGGTTTGGCAGGGTGCTCAAGGAGCTGGCCTGGATGACAGCCATGGCGACCGGCGTCGCCCTGACGGGCCTCTCGGGTGCGGCCCTGATGCACGCTCAGGAGCCAGCGCTGTTGCAGGCCGACCGCGACCTCACCCCTCACCAGCATCAGCTTGCCAGCCAGGAGCTGCAAGCCTTCGGCCAGCCCACCGTCCGCTGGCTCGAGCAGCGCGGGGTCACCATCCAGATCACCGATTCCGACGCCGAGGTCGGCCGGATGCTCGAGGAATATGGCATCCTGCACGGCCTGGATCGGCTTGAGGTGGCTCGTCGGGCGGTAGAGGTGGGAGCCGCCCTCGACCGGGCCGTGAGCAGTCCCGAGCAGTTGGAAAGGCTTCAGACCATGGAGCGGTTACAGTCCGAGGCTATCGAGCTGCAACGCCAGTGGGCCGAGGAGAACGGCCTGCCGGCCGTGATGCCCATGGGGTTCGGAATGGGCGGTGGGATGATCGGGATGCTCGGCTCGCAACCGACTCGCGCTCTCACCCCCAGACCCGCGCGCCAGGACGAGGTAATGAAGGAGCTGATGTCAGTCAGCCAGGCGAGCGCGCAGTCGTTCAAGCAGGCAGCCGGAGACTGGGGCGAGCAGGTCGGTTTCCTCTTTTCCGTGCAGTCTGCCCTGGAGCAGTCGGGAGCAAGCAGCCAGGCCGATCAAGCTGATTTTCGCGCCCTTTTGCAGGCGGCCAACGGAGAGAGACTGGCCCGGGCACAGGCTGAGGGATTCGCCCTGGTGGAGAGCCAGGTGGCATTGCTCCCCGAGGGGCCGGCCCGCGAGGCTGCCAGTGCTCACCTTGCCGATCTCCAGGCTCACCCGGACAAGATTCCGCTCAACGGCTTGAAGCATGGCCTGGTGGCCCCTCCGGTGCGCTATCTGAGCCTGGGCGAGCGCACCGTGGTGCTGTCGGCGACCGACTCGTCCGGTTTTCGGGACATCCAGGCAAAGGGTCTGCATTTCCCCGCCAAAGACGCCATCCAGGTCGACGCCGACCAGCTCGGTCATATCCGGGTTCTCAGCCACGAGGTCGGTCACGCCATCGAGGATCAGCTGCGCGAGAGCGCCCCCGACTTTTACCGCGATTTCCAGCCGCGTCTGAGAGCTGCCTTCGCGAAGGCTCACCAGAATCCGACCGAGGCCGCCTCGGGCTACGGCCTGACCGACCCGGCCGAATACCTGGCCGAGGGTGTGCGGCTGCAATTCGAGTCTCCCGAGCTGCTCAGTCAGAGGGATCCTGCCCTGGCGGGGCTGACCCGCGAGCTGCTCGAGCGGGCGGCGACGCGGCCGGTGAAGAGCCCGATGCTGGACGCCCTGATGCTGCTCGGGGGCGTGGGCCTGATCGGGGCAGCGTGCTGGCTTCGCCGCACCCCACGACCGCCGACCTGAATTAGCGTGAGCGAGGCGCGTCAGGCTGGGGAGCCCTGGCCTGAGCGTGAGTGCAGCGGGTCAGGCTCGGCTCAACGGCCCGACAGTGCTTCAGGTCTGTGCGCGCTACCCGTCCGATGCCTGGACCGCCCTGACCACGGCAGCTCCCAGGCGGATCAGGTGGTGCAGCTTCTGCTCCTCGAGCAGCTTGCCGGCGACTTCCACCTCCACTCCGTTCTGATCCAGCGTGATGGTCGGCAGCTCGAAGGGGCCCTTGCTGGCAGGCCAGGCCTCCAACAGAGCCACCACCTCGCGTGAGAGGAGCTCGGGCCAGCGCTCGGGCTGGCGGGCCAGGGCCACGAACCTCCCCGCTCCCAGGCTGGCGGGCATCGGCTGGAAGCTCTTCAGGGCCTCAATGCGCTCCAGCCAGCGTTGCTGGGCG
>QWHO01000788.1 GCA_021404945.1 bacterium CPR1 | reverse complement strand
AGGCGACGCGCTCTCCGAGCTGCTCGGCCAGATCGCCGCGCAGCAGGGCCATCGTCTTGTTGGCTTCCTCGGGAGTGTCGGTCTTGCCGGTCCCGATCGCCCACACCGGCTCGTAGGCTACCACCAGTTTGCTCCCCGAGTCAAGGGAAGCTCCCTGCAGGGCGCCGCGAAGCTGTCCCAGCACCACCTGAGCGGTCTGGCCGGCTTCGCGCTGCTCGAGCGTTTCCCCAACGCACAGGATCGGTACCAAAGCGTGGGCCAGGGCGGCCTGCACCTTCTTCTGGCAGTCGGCATCCACTTCGCGGAAGAGGGCGCGTCGCTCGGAGTGTCCGATGATCGCTCACCTCGCCCAGATAGGGAAAGGGTGGGCAGAGTGCCATCTCGCGACCGGTCACAGCACCCACCTGCTTGAGCAGATCTTCGACCAGCACCCTGGCCTCGCGGGCGGTCTTGTGCATTTTCCAGTTGGCGGCCAGCAAAGGAACGCGCATGGCTATCGACCTCCCAGAGCGGCGCTGGTCTTGAGAGCGGTCACGCCCGGAAGGTCACGCCCCTCGAGGAACTCGAGCGAAGCTCCCCCACCGGTGGAGACGTGGGTGACCTTCTCGGCCAGATTCATCGAGGTGATGGCGGCCACCGAATCGCCCCCCCCCACGCAGCTGCGTCCGGCGCTTTCGGCCACGGCCGTGGCGACGGCCCGAGTGCCGATGTCGAAGGGCGGAGTCTCGAACACCCCTTGCGGCCCGTTCCAGAAGATGGTTCGGGCCGACTTGATCTTGTCGGCGAAGAGCCGTGCCGTCTCCGGGCCGATGTCCAGCCCCATCAGGTCGGCCGGGATTTCGTCCACCGAGACGATGCGCGTGGGGACGCCCTCCTTGATCTCAGGGGCAACCACCACATCCACGGGAAGAAGAATCTCCGTGCCCCTGGCCCGGGCAGCCTGCTCCACCTTCTCGGCCTGGTGCACGTCGTCGAGCAACGAGCGACCGATCTCCTTGCCGCGCGCCTTGAGGAAGGTGAACGACATTCCCCCTCCGATCAAAATGGTGTCGGCTTTTTCAACCAGCGACTCCAGCCCGGCAATCTTGTCGGCCACCTTGGCTCCTCCGAGAATGGCCACGAAGGGTCGCTCGGGTTGGGTGAGCAGGTTGCCGAGCTCGGTCAACTCTCGCTCCATTAAAAAACCCGCCACCGCCGGCAGAAATTCAGCCACGGCGGCCGTCGAAGCGTGGGCCCGGTGGGCGGCTCCGAAGGCGTCATTGACGTACTGCTCACATCCCTCGCTGAGCTGACGGGCGAAGTCTCGATCGTTGGCCTCCTCCTCGGGATGGAAGCGCAGATTCTCCAACAACAGAACCTCCCCGGGAGCCAGGGCGGCCTTCATTGCCAGGGCCTCGGGGCCCACGCAATCAGGGGCCATCTTGACCGGCCGACCCAGCAATTCAGCCAGGCGCTCGGCGGCGGGCTTCAGCGAGTACTTGGGGTTGACCTTGCCCTTGGGTCGGCCCAGGTGGCTCATCAGCACCACCGCTGCATTCTGCTCGAGCAGGTGGCGTAGAGTCGGTAACGAGGCCACGATGCGGGTGTCATCGGTGACTCTGGTCTCCTCGAGGGGAACGTTGTAATCGACTCGAACCAGGACCCGCTTCCCCCGGGTCTCCAGATCGCGAACGGTGGCTTGCTGCATGATAATCTCCTTTGATTGCAGAGGCCCGGGCCCTGGCTGCAGTCCCGCGCGTTGATCTCAGAATCAGAACGCGCGGGACTGTCGAGCGCGGCGCCTTAGAGGGCGGCTGGCGGAATCAGGCCAGTACGAGCTTCCTGG
>QWHO01000298.1 GCA_021404945.1 bacterium CPR1 | reverse complement strand
GGAGGCTTACCTGCCCACGCTTGGCTGGCTGGGGCTCGATCCTACCAACAACCTGCTTGCCGGCGAGCGCCATATTCGGACCGCGGTGGGTCGCGACTACAGCGACGTGCCTCCCAATCGCGGCACCCACAAGGGTGATGCCACCAGTGAGCTGTCGGTTGCCGTGCAGGTGCGGCTGCTGGGCCAGCCGATGGGGAAGGACCGGTTCACCTCGTTGGGCGAGCCCCTCGAGCTGCCCAACCTGCCGGCCTGGTACGCGGCTCAGCAGCAGCAATAACCGCCCCTGTGCAAATTGTCGTCGCAGCGCTCGGCGACTCAGTCCGGGTGGCGCTGGTCGGCCACCACATAGGGTGGCCGGCGTTTGAGCTCGTCGTAGATGCGAGCCAGGTAGCCGCCGATGATGCCCAGCGAGATCATGGTGATGCTGCCCACGAACAGCACCACCAGGATGACGGTGGCAAAGCCTTCTACCGCGCGTCCCGAGAACTTCACCCAGAGAACGTAGAGGCTCAGGAGAAAACTGCCCACGAAGGTGAGAAAACCGGCCAGCGTGATCATCTGCAGGGGCACGTAGGAGAAGGAGGACAGAGCTGAGAGGCTGAGGCTGACCAGCTGCGAGAAGGTCCAGCGGGTGCGCCGGTTGGAGGGGGGCACCTCGAAGGGAATCTCGGCCCGACGCGGCCCGAGCCAGGGAATCAGCCCCCGGAAGAAGCGGTTGGCCTCGGGCAAGTCGAGGTAGGCCTCCACTGTCTCGCGGGTCAGCAACTTGTAGTCGCTCTGACCGGCCAGATCGACTCCGGCCAGGGTGCGCATCCCCCGGTTGAAGACGCGGGCCCCCAGGCGGCGGTACCAGGGCTCGCGGGCCCGGCGGGCCTTAACCGCCTCGACCACCTGGTAGCTGCCCTGGCGCCACAGCTCCACCATCTTGGGGATCAAAGCTGGAGGATGCTCGAGATCGCTGTCCATCACGATGGTCAGGTCTTCTCGGGTGGCCCGCAACCCGGCCAGGATGGCCGCTTCCTTGCCGAAGTTGCGGCTGAAGCGGATGGCTTCCACGTTGGGCAGGCGCCGGCATACCTGCCAGGTGTTGTCGCTGGAGCCGTCGTCCACCAGGATGATGCGGCAGGGCAGGCCGGTTTGCTCGGCGTGCAGGCGGATCTCGGCCAGGTGGGCCTCCAGCGCTTCAGCTTCGTTGAATACAGGGATGACCAGCGAGAGGGTGCTCATCGTGGCTCGCGACAGGAGTAAAACTGATAGAGCGACAGGGCGGGGGAGAAGCCCAGGCAGCTGCAGCGCACCTTGTGAAAACGAGCTTCGAGCAGGGTGCGCACCTCGACCCAGCTGTTGCAGTGGAGATAGCGCATCAAAGTCTCGTAGCTCAGGCCGTGGCGCAGGCGAAACTCCAGGCCGGTGCTGAGGGTGTAGGCCAGTTTCCAGACCCAGCTCCCCTCCGAGGGGATGGCCACCCGCAGGTTGCCATCCGGGGTGAGCAACTCGGCGCAGCGAGCGATCATCGTGGGCAGATCCTCCAGGTGCTCGAAAGTGGCCACCGAGATGATGCGCTCGTAGGGCCCGGGCACCTCGGAGACGTCGGCGTAGAAGCGACCGATCTGCTCGCGCAGGGGTGAGTCCAGGTAGAGGCCCTCGAAAGGCTCTACCACGTCGTAGGGGCGGCTGGTGGGCTCAAAGGGGAGGTGGTTGAGGGTGCCCGCTCCCACCTCCAGGGTGCGGAATGGACTCGTGCGAGATCTTGTGTCGCGGGCCACCTGGCGATGCATCCAGCTCTCCACGAAGAGAGACAGACGGCTGGCTGCGGTTCGCCCCTGGCGATTGCTGTAGTAGTTGGCCTCGTAGACCTCGCGATAAGACTCGGGCAGCTCGGCTCGGGTCTTGGGATAGCGGGCCAGGACCTCTTGCACAGTGGGAGTTTGGGCCACCAATCGGCTTTCGCAGCCCGGTCAACAGCTCCCTCCCTTCTGGCTCCCCACCTTGACTAACGCTGCACAGGTCCAGGCGCGGGGCCAGTCCGCCGCTCATAGAGGCGCCAGGGGCCCGAGCGTCCTACCAGGCGGGCGGCAAAGTCCAGGTAGCGGTCCACTTGCTCGTCCCCTCCCCGAACCAGGTAATAACGATAGTGGGCGTGGCGCCGCCAGTCGAACTGGTTGGGAAAGTAGGGCTCGGGCGCCGCCGGGCGCTGTCCGGGCTTGAAGTCGACCGGCAGGGTGCCGGCCGACCAGAGCGAGCCGGCCACGCCTCCTTTGGCGATGTGGTAGTAGAAGACATCGTGCAGGTGGGGCTGATAGAAATAGTAGTCGGATTCGTCCGAGTATCCCTGGTCGAACATCAATGGCAGGACCGCCTGACCGGGCTCCATCTGAGCGATGAGGGGGCTGATGGTGGCGATTTCGCGGCTGATGCGATATTGCTTGGAATCAGACAGGAGAACCAGCGAGATGACCACCGCCACCAGCGCGAAGGCCCACAGCCCGCGCACGCTGACGCGAGAGGCCAGCACGGGCAGGAAGAGGAAGGCCACGATGCTGAGCCTCTGGCCCAGCGCAAAGTTCATGCCCCCCAGTCCCCAGGGACCCACCAGGCCCATCAAGAGGCCTCCGGCCACGGCCGCGACAGCCATCCTCACTCCCGGTTGGGTGCCCTCTTTGAAGGCGCACCGGGCCAGGATGGCCAGAGCCACCACCCACAGCATCAGGGTGGACCAGTCGGTGCTGGCTTCCCAGCCGGTGTTGGTGAAGAAAGTAGCCAGGAAGCGCAGATTGTAGCTCAGGCCCAGGAAGTGCACCCCGCTGCGCCCGTAGGGGGTGGTCTGCTGGGAGAAATACCACAGCCCGAAGACCAGCGAGCCGGCGGCCAGGGCGATGAGGTATTTTCGCTCGCGAGTCAGCAGCGCCCACAGGATCACTACCCCCAGGTAGACCAGCAATCCGAAGGGGTGGGCGAAGAGCAGGGCCAGCAACCAGAGGGGCAGCCGCCAGTTGACTCTGGAGGCCTCCAGGTCGAGCAGGGCCAGGAGCAGGATGGGGAAGGCGTAGATGTAGTTCAAGAGACCCAGGAAGTAGAACTGGTTGTAACCCACCGGAAAGAGCAGCAGAGCGCCCCAGTTCCAGGGACGCGCCAGCCTCCAGGCGGCCAGCGCCATCAGCAGGAGATAAACTGAGATCGCCGTCCGCCCGGCCGCATCCAGGGGCAGGTGGCGGGCCAGGCTCGAGGTGACCAGGTAGAAGACTGAGTAGGTAGGGGCCAGATGGACCTGGTACTCGGGGTGGGCGGCCGGGTCGGCCACCACCCGGGCCTGGAACAGGTGCTGGGGATAGTCCTGCAGGGCCGGGTAGGGGAAAGCCCAGATTGGGACCAGCGAGAGCAAAGTGAGAACGATCAGCAGTCGCTTCACGCTCGTGCGACGCAGGCCACCGAAGTGGTGGGCACCCACAGGATCTGGCGGGCCAGCCAGCCGGGCAGGCGCAGCTTGAACTTCTCGGCCAGCAGGCCGAGGGGGAAAAACTCGGGATAGAAGACGCCCTGGACGTTGCTAAAGCCCGCTTGCTGAAGGGCTCGCTTGAGCGTGGCCCGGTCATAGTAGGCCACATGCTCGGGGATCTTGTAAGAGGGCCAGCGCCGACCGAGCAAGAGGCGCAGCGGGCTGGCCAGGTTGGGCACGGCCACCGCCAGGCAGCCGCCCGGCCTGAGTCTGGAGCGAAGTCTGGTGAGGAAGTCGAGCGGGTCGTAGAGGTGCTCGAGCACCTGCAGCATGACGGCGGTGTCATAGGTGGCTTCGGACGGCACCGACTCCAGCCCGCCCAGGTAGACGGTGGCGCCCGTCTTGCTGGCCTGCTCGAGGGCTCCGGGGCTGTAGTCGGTGGCGGTAAGGCTGGAGAAGAGGCCCCGGGCTTCGGTCAAGAAATAGCCGTAACCGCAGCCGATCTCGAGCAACCGCCCGCCGGTATGGCCCTGGCGAGCCAGCTTGCGCAAGAGCAAGCGGAAGGTGAGCCGCAGCGAGCGCTCCTGAGCCAGATACGAGCTATAGCCAGAGCCCTCGCTGCTCTCGTAGTAGTCGCCGGTGCGGTAGTGCTCGAGCATCTCCTCGGCCGACAGTCGCGGGCTGAGATAGCCCAGCCGGCAAACGCGGCAGCGCACCACGCGACGCGGGGGGAACTCGGCCAGCACCTCGGCCCCGGTGGAGTGACAGAGCGGGCAGTCTTCGAGCGACACGTGAGGCAGGTTCTGTCGCGGGACGGGGAGTCCTTCGCGTCAGGGCTTGAGCAGGCGCCCCTGCGGGCAGCGGATCAGGCCAGGTTGGCGCGAATGTGCCACGAGCTCGGCGTCCGCTGGATGGCAAATGTTCGCAAACCTGAATCGGTCCGCCTTTACCGGGGGGGACTTCTGCGGTACAACACAAGTATGATCATTCGCGACTCGCAGCCGGCAGCCAGGGTCGCCTCCGGCATGCCCACACCGGCCATCTCGATGGAGCAAGAGATCACCGACCGGATGTGGGCCCTCGAGGACGAGAACGACCGCCTCCGGCGCGAGCTCGACGACCTGCGCCAGGCCCAGGCCAAGCGTCCCGAGCAGCAGTCGATGGGCGCTTCGGTGCATTTCGAGGTCAAGGACAACAAGCTCAAGGTGCGCGACCTGGAGCTGGCCGGGATGCACCTCGACGAGTTGACGGCTCGCTTCGACCCTTCGGTGGATCTGCTCAAGAGCTTCACCCTGGAGAGCATTCTGGCTTCTCCCGGCAAGCTGATCACGCCCGACCTTGATTCGCTCCAGAAGAGCCCGATCACCGTCGAGCGGCTGCGTATGTCCATCCCCTCCAAGGTTGCCCAGCAGGCGGCCACGGTGCGAGGCGCCGACTTGCTCGAGCGGGAGGGGCTACGCGACCTCCAACTTTGTTTTGCCCCCGGCGGGATGGTCGAAGCGGTTGGGGTGCTCGACAAGATCGTTTCTCTCCCCTTCAAGGTCCGCGGCAAGCTCGAGCTGACGGCCGACAAGAAAGTGCGCTTCACCCCCGAGCAGGTGAGGGTGCTCGGTCTCCCGGTGCCGCGTATCGCGGTCTCCATCGCCAACGCCATGGCGGGCGACTCGCTCGACAAGCTCGACATCCGGACGCAGGGGGATTCGCTGCTCATCGACCCCAAAAGCTTAATGCCCAAGAACATCCAGGTGCAGCTCAATCGCCTGACCACCCAGGGCGACTGCCTGGTCCTCGAGGGCGGTCCCCCGCCGCCCTCTGGACCTCCCAAGAGCATGCTGATGCAATAGCTTTACCCTTCGTTTACAAGGTGGGGTCGGGCGGATGCTAGACTGGCCCGGTGAACGTCCTGCTCCAGGCCGACCCGGCCACGCTTTCCCGCCTGCGACGCGAGCTGCCCGGCAGTTGGCACGACTTGCCGCTGGTGGGGGCGGCCGCCTGCGAGATTGAAGACGCAGCTGAGCTCGAGCGCCTCACGCGCGACCATCCCGATCTGACCGTGTTCCCAGACGAGGAGGTCAGCCTGCCCCCCACGCCGGTCAGCCTCCGGCCCGCCTTGAACGTGGCCGCCCCCACGGTGCGGGCCGGCGAGCTGTGGAGCCAGGGCTTCAAAGGTAAGGGTGTGGCCGTGGCCGTGATCGATACCGGCATCTCCCGCCACCAGGACTTCGGCAACCGCATTCTGGCCTTCCACGATGTGCTGGGCGGCAAGAGCGAGCCCTACGACGACCACGGCCACGGAACCCACGTGGCCGGCATCGTGGGGGGTAACGGCAGCGATTCGAACGGGCGTCACACGGGCATCGCTCCCGAGTGTGGACTGGTGGCCATCAAGGCCTTCAACAGCCAGGGCAAGTCGCGCACTTCCGACGTGATCAGGGCAATCCAGTGGGCGGTGGAGAACAAGGACCGGCACAACATCCGTGTCCTGAACCTTTCCGCCTCGGGCATGGCCCAGCTCTCCCACCAGCACGATCCCATGGCCCGAGCCGCCAGGGCGGCCTGGGATCGCGGCATCACGGTGGTGGTCGCGGCTGGTAACGATGGGCCCGACCCGCAGACCATCGGCTCTCCGGCTCACTCGCCCGTGGTGCTGACGGTGGGCGCTTCCAACGACCGGGGAACGGTGCGCCGCGACGATGACCGGGTGGCCGACCTCTCCTCGCGAGGACCCACGCCGGTGGATGGCCTGGACAAGCCGGACGTGGTCGCGCCGGGGGTGGGCATCACCGCCGCCGACAACGCGCGCAGCGGCTATGTGACCAAGAACGGCACCTCCATGGCCGCTCCCATGGTGGCCGGTCTGGCAGCCCTCTTGCTGACGGCCCGCCCTCAGGCTACCCCCGACCAGCTCAAGCACGCCGTGGTGAGCTCGGCCGAAAAGCTGCCCCGGGGGGGTGGGGTGCACGACCAGGGAGCCGGCCTGGTGGACGCGGTGCAAGCTCTGGAGAAGCTGCCTGCGCCCGCTTGACCTGGGCATCCTGGTGGCTTACTTCGTGGTTCTGGGGCTGATCAGCTGGGGGGTTCGTCAGCGCCAGGCCAGCGCTCGCAGCTACCTGCTGGGCGACCGCCAGCTGCCATGGTGGGCGGTGCTGCTCTCCATCATCGGAACCGAGATCTCGGCTCTGACCTTCGTAGGCGTGCCCGCCCTGGCCTACACGGGCGACTGGACTTACCTCCAGATCGTGCTGGGGGCCATCGGAGGCCGCCTGCTGGTGGGCCTCTACTTCGTGCCGGCCTTCTACCGCCAGAACGTGGTCTCGATCTACGAGCTCCTCAGCCAGGCTTACGGCCCGCGCACCCGCAACCTGGCCGTGCTGGTCTTTCTGGTGACCCGCACCCTGATGAGCGGGGTGCGCCTCTTTGCCGGAGCTTTGATCCTGCAACTGGCCCTGGGCCTCTCGGCCACCACTGCGGTGGTCCTGGTGGCCTTGTTGGGACTGGTCTATACGGTGGCCGGCGGCATCCGAGCGGTGATCTGGACCGAGGTGCTGCAGGTGGCCGTAATGCTGGTAGGTGCCACGGCTGCGGTGGGCTATCTCCTCAGCGGCCTGCCTTCCGACTGGGCCGCCGCCCTGCCCCCCGAGCGATTGCGGGTCTTCAACTTCTCGCTCGACCCCCGCGTCGAGTTCACCTTCTGGGCCGGGGTGCTGGGAACCACCCTGACCAACACGGCCATCTTCGGCACCGACTATGACATGGTGCAACGGATGCTCACGGCGAAAGACAGCCGGCGCAGCCGCCTGGCAGTGATCGGCTCGGGGGTGGCCGACGTGCCCATCGCGCTGGTCTTCCTGACCATCGGCTCGTTGCTCTGGGCCTACTACCAACTGCACCCCGACCCCACCCTGGGGACCGACGCGCGCAAAATCTTCCCCCACTTCATCCTGACCGCGCTCCCCCCGGGTCTGTCAGGCCTCTTGATCGCCGCCGTGCTCTCGGTGGTGCTGTCGAGCTACCAGTCGGCCTTGACGGCGCTGGCGGGCTCGTTCGTGGTAGACGTCTACCAACCGTATCTGGCCCGCGGTCGCTCCGAGGCCCACTATCTGCGGGCCACCCGCCTCTCCAGCGTGGGCTTCTGCGCCGCCCTGGCGGCGGTGGCGATGGCCTCCCAGAACGTGGAGCGCCTTCTGCCCCTCGGCCTGGAGATCGGAACCTACTTCTACGGCGCCCTGCTGGCCCTGTTCGCCTACGCGCTGGCCTTCCGCCGCCGCCCGCCCGACCGGCTGGCGGTCTTCAGCCTGCCCCTCTCCATCGCCGCCGTGGTGGGGCTGAAGCTCAACACCGAGCTGGCTTTCCCCTGGTTCGTCTCGGTGGGAGCCCTTAGCGGGCTCTTGTTTCTCTTCCTCAGCGCGCGCCGTTACGAAGATGCAGAACGCGCTCCTCTGCCGGGCGCAGCTGCCGCCGAATCCTGACCGGATTGAGCCTGGCGGATGACGTTGCGGCGCGGACACCAGCTGTCAGGCAGCCGAGGTGGCCTTGCGCACTGCTTCGAGGCACTTCTGATCGGAAGGGAAGGTCAGCAGTCCACGTTTGGCAACCGTGC
>QWHO01000297.1 GCA_021404945.1 bacterium CPR1 | reverse complement strand
CGGCCTTCATGATCGCGACCTCGTCGTCGCCCACCGCCATGCCGCCGCCGCGCAGGCCGGCGCCGACGACGCGGATAAGGTCGCGCGCCGAAAGCCTGCCCGCCGAGAAACGCTGCGCCAGCGCGCCGAGATCGTCGACCGCAAAGGCGCTTTCCAGCTCGGCCAGCGCGCCGAGCGTCAGGCACAGGATGCGCTCCTGCCCGTCGATCCTCGCGGCGATCTCGCCGCGTCTCCTGTTCGCCGCCATCACGCTGCCGCGAAGCTCAGCGCGCCGGCCGATTCCAGCGCGATGTCGAACGTCACCTCGCCGTCGTGATTGCCGGTATATTCCAGCGCGGTGATCTGGAACGGGCCCTCCACGGTGCCGAAATGGGGGATGGCGAGCTGCCAGTCCGCGACCGCGCCGGAAAAGAAGCCGGCGCGGATCAGCGCATCCGACTGCGCGTCCTTGAAGATGCCGGCCCCGCTCAGCGAGGCGCGCTGCACGCCGGCCCCGGCGAGAAGCTCGCGCCAGCGTCCGGCCGAATCCGCGTCGGTCACGTCCACCGCCTCGCTGTTGAAGGCCAGACGCTTGCTGCGCAGCCCCGCCACGGTGACGAAGCTGCCGCCATTGTCAATCTTCAGCAGAAGATCCTTGCCCTTCTGTGCCGCCACGGCACGCCTCCTTGTCCTTGAGATACAGTCGAAATCCGTTCAGGCCGCCGGCTCGGTCACGGCGCGGAAGCGCATCGTGCCGTGGTGGACGCCGTGGCCGTCGTCGAAGCGCATTTCCTGCGATTCCTCGCGCAGGTTGACGAGCAGGGGAGAGAGATCGCGCAGGTCGGGCAAATCTTCCAGCAGCGCCCGCAGGCGGGCCGGATGCTGATCCAGGAGAGCGCGCTCCTCTGCCGTCAGGGCCCGGTTCTGCTGCAGCAACTCGCGCTCGATCAGGGCCAGGCCCAGGTCGTGCAGCCAGGCGGCCAGCTCGAGCTGATCCAGCTGGTGGGCTGACAATCCCAGCTCCACGCCCAGATCCACCGCCAGGGCGGCGACTCTGCCCGCGTGCTCGTAGAGCCAGGGGTCTTTCTCCCAGAACACGCTCACCAGCGAGGAGATGAGCCGCAGGTAGCGCCCGCGCAGCTCGTCCAGGGCCCGGCGGCCTTCCTTTTCGATCCGGCACAGCTCGGCCGAGTGGCGCACGCTGGCCAGCAGGCGATCGAGCGGCACGGGCTTGAGCAGGTAGTCGTCCACCCGGTTCTGGATGGCGCGAATGGGAGCATCCTCGCTGGCGTAGCCGGTCATGACGATGCTGCGCAGCCCCTCTTGCAGGGTGCGCAGGCTGGCCAGCGCCTCCAGCCCGTCCACGCCGGGCATGCGCACGTCGCACAAGATCAGGTCGAGCGGCCGCGAGCGCGCGATCTCGAGGGCCTCGGAGGCGTTCAGGGCCACCTCCACCTGGTAGCCCTGGGCCTTGAGGGCGCGCTCCAGGCTGCGGGCCACCTGCACATCGTCTTCCAGGATCAAGAGGCTGACTTCCACGCCGCGGCTTTCGCGCAAGGACAGGACCCGTCCCTGCGCAGCGGAGAAGAGGGGGATCTCGTGCGATTTCAGTATCGAGCCGTCGATCCCCGGGGCGAGCGCCGCGAGGGCGCCCTGGAGGCGCCGTCGCGCGAGGCGGCCCTGGCGCGTCTGCACGGCCAGGGGCTGGTGGTCTGGAAGCTCGCCTCCTCTGCAGCGGAAGAGCCCGAGCTGCGCCTGGGAGGCCGCGACCGGGCCCGGTTCTTCTTGCAGCTCTCGGTCATGCTCGAGAGTGGGCTGGGGCTCGTGCGCGCTCTGGGGGTGCTGGCCCGGGTCGAGCCTCCACTCGGTCCCGTGGCCGCCTGTCTGCAGGCCAGCATCGAGCGCGGTCAGCGCTTCTCGGTGGCCATGGGCCAGCTGCCGCAATGCTTCACCCCCACCTGGGTGGGGCTGGTCAGGGTAGGGGAGGAGACCGGCGCCCTCACCCAGATCATGCGCCGTCTGGCCGAGCACCTCGAGCTCTGCGAGGTGCGGCGAGGACGCCTGCTTTCGGCTCTGATCTATCCCCTCTGCACCCTGCTGGGGGCTCTGGGAGTCAGCGCCCTGATGGTGTTCTGGATGGTGCCCCGCTTCGTGGGCCTGGTGGAGCCCGGAGGCCAGCTTCCGGGGCCCACCCGCCTGCTGCTCCTGATCAGCCAGCCCACGGTCTTCTGGTCGCTGGTCTGGCTGCTGCTGGTGGGACTGGGGCTGACTTACTTGCAGCGCCAGCGTCTCTTGACCTGGCTCTGGAACGCTCCGGTCCTGGGGCGCTGGCTGAAGCTGGGGGCCACGGCCGAGCTCTGCCGCAGCCTGGCCCTGATGCTGGACGCGGGCCTGCCCCTGGCCCAGGGCTTGAGACTCCTGCGCCTTGGCCCCCAGAGCCCCTTTCTGGAGGTCGTCCTGGGGCGGCTGGAAGACCGCCTGCGCCAGGGGGAGGAGCTGCAGGCCGTCTTTCAGGGCAGCGGCCTGTCGCCTTTCCTGATGCAACTGGCCACCATCGGGGCGGAGCTGGGGCGCCTCCCTCCCATGCTCGATCGCTGCGCCCGGTTGCTCGAGGAGGAAGCTGAGGGCCGCCTGGACAGTCTGATGGTGCTGCTCGAGCCCCTGCTGGTCGCTTTTTGCGGCCTGGTGGTCGGCTTCGTGCTGATGGCCGCCTTCCTGCCCGCCTACGGCCTGTTGCTGGAGGTGGGGCTGTGAAGGCGTGTCGTGGTCGACTTGCTGATGGCGGCTGCGGGGCTGTGAAGGTCATCCGTGGGCACTCGCTGGCCGAGGTGCTGGTGGCGGCCGCCCTCTTTGCCGCCCTGCTCGTGACCCTGAGCTGGGTCTACGTGCAGATGACCCGCAGCCAGCGTCAGGCCGATCCGCAGGCCGAGGCCGCCCGCACCGCCGTGCTGGCCCTGGAGAAGGTGCGCGCCGAGCTGCGCGACGCCCTGGTCACCGACGTGCCCCGCCAGGCCGGCCAGGTGCGCTATCGCAGCCTGCTGCGCGATGCCCAGGGGCGCCCCCTGACGGGGGCCAGCCTCAGTCTGGAGTATGGGCCCGAGCGCACCATGCGGGTCGATCAGGGTGTGCTCCAACGGCTGGAAGCCGGGCACGATCCCCAGCCTCTGGCCCGTCTGGGGGAGGGCGGCAGCATCACCTTCGACCGCCCGGCCGGACAGCTCGACCTGCTGCAGATCACTGTGCTGGCCGTGGTCAACGGGCGCGAGCACGAGGTCGCCAGCGCTGTCTTGCTCGGCCAGTCCTCGGGGCGTCTCGCCGCGGCGGCAGGTCTCTCCTCACCGGCGCAGACCCGAGCAGGTGTCTCGCCGTGGCACGCGCGTCACCGGCCAGATGGCGACCGACGGCAGGTCCACTCGCCGGCGCCCCGACGCGTGGGACCTTCTCTGACCCGTGGGACCTCCTTCATTACCCGGCACTGGGTGCAGGTCTCTCACCGACGACCCGACGCGTGGCGCCCCGTCACCACCCCGGCACACCGTCGCCCCACCGAGATCGACTCTGTTTACCCCTGTATCCGGTCTGTATCCGCATCGGGTCCGTTTCTGAAATCGCCCCCGGCTATTCTGGCAATGTCACCAAGCGCCAGGAGGAGACAAATGCAGGGAGCCATCGTCTGGTTGATCGAGAGCGAGCCCGCCCCTTCCGGCGCAACGACCGTATGGATCGAACGGAGGTAGCTAATGGACGCGATTAGAAATTTCAACGGACTGCAGCAGTTTCAAACCATCTCCCGCCCGCTGGGAGCATTCCAGGGCTCGGCCCCGGCCGATCAGAACGGCGCCGTCGCCTTCGGAGGGATGAGCCTGCAGGTCGTGCTGGCTCAGATGGCCCAGTCGCTGGACCAGCTGAGCCTTGGTTGGAACAGCTTCAACGGGAGCCAGCCCGAGCGTCCGCTGCCCTTCTTCGCCCAACTGCTCGAGGGCCAGAACCGCCAGCCGGCCAATCCGATCGCTGTCACCCAGGCCTATCCCTCGGACAACGAGGACGGCGGCGGGGTGGATCAGAGCCCGCCCATCGCGGTCACCATGGCCTACCCCTCCGACAACGAGGACGGCGGCATCGACCAGCCTCCGGTCCACACGGCCAAGTATCCCTCCGACAACGAGGATGGTGGGGGCTCCATCCCGCCGGTGAAC
The DNA here is from genome assembly GCA_021404945.1 of bacterium CPR1. Lineage (GTDB taxonomy): Bacteria > Vulcanimicrobiota > Xenobia > Xenobiales > QWHO01 > QWHO01. Next base: position 3,865 of record QWHO01000297.1, on the reverse strand, counting down.
CGCGACCCACGCTTGATCGGGCCTCCCGTGGGCGGGCGGATCACCGAGAAGTATCCTTCCGACAACGACGATGGCGGGCCACGCCTCATCGGGCCTCCAATGGGAGGGCGGGTTACTGAGAAGTATCCTTCCGACAACGAGGACGGTGGCGTGACCCCCGGCAATCCGGGCAGCCCGGGCCGTCCGGGCGGGATCGGAGGCGTGAGTCCCGGCAATCCGGGTCGCCCCGGCATCCAGATCACAATGAAGTTCCCCTCCGACCAGGAGGACTGGCGCTCAGCCTGAGACCGGTAACGAGCCCGGGACTTTCCCAGCAGGAAGTTTCGGGCTCGTTGACTTGCTCGGGCCGCGGTCCACCTCAAGGTTTCAGCAATACGGCCCGAGGATCTTGTCCACCCACCTTGCCGCCCATTGCTCGAAACTGCCCGGCCTGGCGCGGGTGAGAAGACTGTGTCGATGCCCGTCTCGATCCAAACCTTTGCTCGCTCACCTGGCCGGGCCAGGTCACTCAGGTCTCAGGCCAGAAAGCGCCGCCCCAGCCTGCGCACCGCGAAGAACGAGAGGGCCAGCCCGACCGCCGCCAGGTAGAGGGCGTTCAGCCCCACCCCTTCCCACTCGCCCCGCACGATGCCGCGCATCATGTGCACCGCGTTGTAGAGCGGGGTCAGCTCGGCCACGGTGATCAGGGCGGGCGGGAAGCGCTCCTCGATGGGGAAGAAGATGCCCGAGAAGACGAAGGACGGGGTCACAAAGAGCGTCCAGAAGTAGGTGTAGAGGTCGATGCTGTCAATCAGTGAGGTGAAGGCCGTGCCGATGGCCGCGAAGCAGAACCCGATCAGGGGGAGAGCGGCCAGGGCCAGCAGCAGCCGGGGGGTCAGGGGCACTCCGAAAAACAAGGTGATGGCCAGAAAGGCTGTCCCGTAGAGAGTTGCCCGGGTAACGGCCCACAGGATCTCGCCCGCGGCCACGTCCTCGAAGCTGAGCGGGGTGGCTACCATGGCGTCATAGATCTTCGAGAAGTGGAGCTTGACGAAGACGTTGTAGGTGGTCTCGAAGATGCCCCCGTTCATGGCCGAGGCGGCCACCAGCCCGGGGGCCACGAAGGCCGTGTAGCCCCCCTCGAACTGGCCGCCGGCGGCCACATAGGCTCCCAGCCCCACGCCCATCCCCAGCAGGTAGAAAACGGGCTCGAAGAAGTTGGGCAGGATGTTGTAGACCCAGCGCTTGCTGTAGACCCAGAGATTGCGCTCCCACACCCGGGTCGCGCCTCGCAGGCTGAGGCGCTTCACTGGCGCAGCGACCGTCCGGTGAGCTTCAAGAACAGATCCTCCAGGTTGCCCGGCCGGATGTAGGCGCCGTTCAAGAACAGCCCCCGGCGCTCGAGCTCTTCCAGCATCTGGCGGCCATCCTGCACGAACAGACTGACCCGGTTTACGGCAGGCAACAGCTCCACTCCCAGATCGGCGCAGGCCTTTTCCAGCGGCTCGAGCTCTCCCTCCAGGCGGGCCTCGATGACCTGAGGGGTCACCTGGTTGGCGATCAGCTCGCGGGGCGGCCCCTGGGCGATGACGTGGCCGTGGTCGAGAATCATCAGGCGGTCGCACAGCCGCTCGGCCTCGTCCATGCAGTGGGTGGAGAGGAGCAAGGTCACCCCGCGGCCGCGCAGCTCGGCCAGCTTGTCCCAGAGCAGGATGCGCACCTGGGGGTCCAGGCCCGTGGTGGGCTCGTCCAAGATGAGCAGGCGCGGCTCGTTCATCAGGCCCCGGGCCAGCGTCAGGCGGCGCTTCATTCCTCCGGAGAGCTCGCGGATGCGGTCTTTCGAGCGGGCCGAGAGCTCGAGAAACTCGAGCAGCTCAAGCGCCCGCTTGCGGGCCAGGGCGCGGTCCAGCCCGTAAAAGCGGGCGTAGACCAGCAGGTTGTCGAGCACCGACAGCTCTTCGTCCAGATTGTCCATCTGGGGCACCACCCCCAGCTGGCTCTTGATGGCCCGGTCGTCCCGCCCCGCCTCCAGGCCGAAGACGCGCAGGCTACCCGAGGTGAGGGCGCTGACCCGGTAGATCATGCGCATGGTGGTCGACTTGCCCGCCCCGTTGGGCCCGAGCATTCCAAAAACCTCCCCGGGGTGCACCTCGAGATCGACGTGATCGACCGCCACCAGAGGGCCGTAGCTCTTGGTCAGGCCGCGGGCTTGCACCACCAGCTCGGACATGGGGGGCAGTATATGCTCCGGGCTCCTGGGAAGCAAGCATGCTCCCCGCGGGTTGTGATCTACCCGACTGCCCTGCGCATGCGCCGGGAGATCGCCTGGATCAGCGGGTTGTGATCCACCCGAATGCCCTGCGCATGCGCCGGGAGATCGCCTGGATCAGCGGGGTGTGATCCACCCGAATGCCCTGCGCATGCGCCGGGAGATCGCCTGGATCAGCGGGGTGTGATCCACCCGAGTGGCGCAGGTCAGCTGGCCGGACGGCGAATCGAGCGAGTGGACGAGGGCACCCGTCGCACCCGGCTCTCCAGGCCGCTGCGCGAGATGGTCCGGGGCAGAGGGAGCACGGCACCGGTCAGCGGTTGCTGAGGGGCGCTCTCGAGCCGGGTTGCCTGGCAGGCCTTGAGATGCTCGAGCAACTGACGGCGCTGCTCGTTGTCGGGATGAAGCTGCAACTCGCCGCGATAGATGCGCCGGCACTTTTCGATGCGCAGCACGGTGGCCAGCAGGCTGACCGGGCCCGAGGCGGTGAAGAGCTTCACGGTCAGAACTTCACCCAGGTTCAGCTCGCGGTCGCTGGAGAAGACCACGCGCTGGCTGCTCATCTCCCGGCTGCCGAGTCGGGCTCTCTGGCCGCAGGAGCGCAGGGCTTCGAGGTTCTGGCACTGGGGCAGGACTCGCACCGCGTCCTCGGCCACCACTACGGCCGGACACTCGACGGCGGGGGCCGGAGGGCGCTTGAAGAGCCGCGAGGCCCACAGGGTGAGGTTGGTCATTCCGAGCACGTTGTCCACGGGTCACCTCGCTGGAGTCGTCTGGGTCGCCTTCAGTCTAGCAGGCCGGCAGAGGCCCGTCTGTTAGCTGGCTCACAAAACAGCAGGAAGGTTCGTTCGCTGAGGGCTGCGAACGGGGGGACGTGTCGCAAGACTGGATACCCGAGTGGCGCAGCCAGCTGGCCGCTCGCTGGGCTGAGGAGTGGGATGAGCTCACGCGTGCGGGGGCGGCTCGCCTCTTGCACCAGCCGCTCACCAGAGCAGACGAGTCGGCTCCGGCCCTGGAGGCGGTGGATGGGCTGCAACCTCCCCCGCTCGAGAAGCTCTCGCTGCACGAGCTGGCCGCTCTCGGCCATCAGTTTGTCTTCGAGCTCGAGCAGGCCCTGGAAGAGAGCACTGATCCCGAGGTCATCGCTCGGCTCGAGGTGGTGCGCGACGACCATCGGTCCTGGCTCGCCCAGCGTCGCCAGGTCCTGCAGCAGCTGTCGGAGGTGGCCCGCTCGCTCGAGCAACTCCAGCAGCTCGTGCACACCGAGGCCAGCCTGGCCCTGGGCGGTCCCCAGGCTGTCAAGCTGCGCCTGGAGCGCTGGTTCTGATCGCCTTCGTTCTCCTCTTGACCCTGCCCGCCCTGGCTCAGGGGAGCGCCGCTCAGGAGAGCGCTCTGACCGGGTTGGGTGCGGCCGTGGCCGCTCTCCTCATCCTCTGGCGCCGTCGCTGCCGGGTCTTGCCCCAGTATCTTCCGGGCGACCTGCGGGCCGATCTCAAGCCGGCCCCCGTGCGTAGAGCTCCTCCGGCCTCGCCTCTGACCGAGCGCCCGCCCGCCCCCGCGCCCGCTCCCGCTCCCGCCCCCGCCCTCGCCTCGGCGCCCGACCTGGAGCTCGCCCCC
>QWHO01000296.1 GCA_021404945.1 bacterium CPR1 | reverse complement strand
CGGTGATGGCTTTCTCGCGCAAGCCTTTGCGCTCATAGGCCAGGCCCAGGTTGTAGTGGGCCCGCACGAAGTTGGGCACCAGCGCCAAAACCTCTTGCCACTCGCGAATGGCGGCCTCGATGTTCCCCTGGCGGAAATAGGCGGTACCCATCTCGTAGTGGCCCTGGACGTGCTCAGGATTGAGCACCAGCACCCGCTGGTATTCGCGAATGGCAGCGTCGAGGCGGTTCTCGTAGAGATGCTGATTGCCGAGCCGATAATGATACTGGACCTCATCGGCAGCACCCAGCCCTATCGAGTCCTGTGCGGACGGTTTACGCTCCACCTTTGACTACCCTCATCACAACTCTTTACCCCTGGCGGTGTCGAGAAAAAAGGGCGCTCTGGCCCGGAAGGCAGGCTTTCACAAGGCTCTGGAATTTTCCTCCACCCGACTGGTTCGTGGGGGTCTTCCCAAGAAGCGCGCGAATCAGTATATTCTGCCTATGCTGGCGCGTGTTCGAGGAAAAATTGGCCTGGCAGGGCTCTCGGTGACGGTTCTGCTTCTTTTTGGGCTGGCCCTGGGTCAAGAAGAGATGGCTCTCTACGCCAACGGAGTGCGCATTCCCGCTCCCTGCCTGGTTCGCGACGGGGTGGCCTATGTTCCGGCCCAGGCCCTGGCCGGGGCGCTGGGCATCAGCGTGCAGTGGAGCTCCAACCTGAACCAGATGAAGATCAACGGGGTCACCATCGAGGCCACCCCGATCATGCAAGATGGCCGCGTCTATGTTCCCGTCGAGGCTCTGGCCCGCGCCTCGGACACCACGGTCGAATGGGACGGGGCCAATCGCCGCATCCTGCTCAACACGAAGGGCGGGCCCGCTCCCCCGCCGGCACCGACGGCCCTCAAGACCCCCCTGCCGGCCTTCACTCCCACCCCGGACCCCTACGGGCCCTCGGCTCCATCCCCCCGGCCGGTAACGGCTCGTGGGACCAATCCCAACGTCGTCTCCGACCCCTCGTGGGTGAGCCCGGGCGCCGTTCCCTCCATCGCCCAGAACCTGCCGCCCAACATGCGCGCCCCGATTCTGGATATGACCCTTCCTTCTCCCACCACCGCGCCCATGACCGGAGAGTACATCTCCCAGAGCGGCAATCCGGGTGTGGCTCCCACCCAGCCACGCGCCATCGGTGACGTGTTCGTGCCCCGCAGCTCGCAGAACTCGATCTTCATGGTCACGGTCACCAACCTCCAGTCGGTCAATTCGCTCAAGGAGTTCTACAAGCCCCGGGGGGGGCACAAGTTCGTCATCGTCTACCTCTCCCAGCAGAACATCTCCAACGAAGTCCAGATCTACACCGGCAAGTTCAACCTGGTCGACCAGTCCGGCAACGCCTTCAACGGGCTCGACAATCTCAGCAACTTCTGGCTGGTGGTGCTGCGCCCCCATGGCATCAACTTCGGTTACCTGGTCTTCGAGGTTCCCCAGGAGTCGGTGCCGGCCCAGATCGTGCTCACCACGGCCAATCAGCCCCCGCTCTCCCTGCCCCTGCAGTGAGCCCGGAAACCCACGTTTGCGGCTGTGCGATGCCCGACAGATTGGGCTGGAAGTCCGGCCGCCTGACAGGGTCCGGCGGGGGAAATCGCTTCTCGGGAGAAGGTAGCCTTCGTGGGTAAGCTCCTCCTGGCCCTGGTGGCCATCCTCACCACTCTGCTTCCAGCGCGAGCCCAGGAAGAGGTGCGTTTCTGGCACGCCCTGCGCGGCTCGCGCGGCGAAGCACTGCAGCGCCTGGTGCAAGAGTACAACCGGGCCCATCCCGGCCCTGGTATCGTAGCCGTCTTCAAGGGAGCCGAGCAGCCGGGCGGCAACGACTACGCCGCCCTGAACCGGGCCCTGCTGGAGAGCCTGGCCCTGGGAGAGCCGCCCGACCTGGCCCAGGTCTACGAGAATTGGACCCCCCAGTTGCTCGAGATCGGGGCTCTGGCCCCGCTGGACGGATTCTTCCAGGGCTCCGACGGTCTGACGGCAGGAGAGCAACAAGACTTCGTCACGGTCTTCCGGCAGGCCAACCTCTTCCAGGGCCGGCTGGTGACCCTGCCCTTCAACAAGAGCATCTATGTGCTCTACTACAATCGGCCTGTGTTCGACAAGCTGGGGCTGACGCCGCCCCAGAGCTACCAGGCTCTGCGCGAGACGGCCCGGACCATCCACGCCAAAACAGGGCTGCCGGGCCTGGTCGCCGAGCCCACCGTGGACCTCTTCGGCCACTATCTGGTGGCTCACGGAGGTAGCTTCGTGGTGGGCAACCAGGCCGTCTTCGGCGGCCAACTGGGGGAGCAGGGCATGAGCTTCTGGGCCAACCTGGCCAGCGAGCAAAGCTCGGTGTTTGCTCCCGATGCCGCCGACAGGTTCGGGCGGGGCCAGGCGGGCATGTACATCGAGACCACCTCCAAGCTGGCCGGCCTGGAGCGTCACCTGCCCGGGCTGGGCGTGGCTCCGCTCCCCCGCGGCAGCGCCCCGGCGGTGCAGGCGGCCGGCACCAACCTGGCCATCTTCTCGCGGGCTACCCCGGCGGCCCAGAAGGCCGCCTGGGGCTTCGTGAAATGGGTGACCTCGCCCGAGATCACCGCTCGCTGGGCCAGCGAGACCGGCTACCTGCCGGTCCGGCTCTCGGCCATCCAGAGCCCGACCTACCAGGCTTTTCTCAAGCAGCACCCCAACTACGCCGTGGGCTTGAGCGAATTGCGCCACGCGGTGGTGCAACCCCGGACCCCCGCCTGGGAGTCCATCCGGGGCATTCTCGACGACGCTCTGACCCTCTCGGTGAGCGGCAAGCTGCCTCCCCAGGAGGCCGTGCAGCGGGCCCTGGCCCTGGCCAACGAGGTGCTCACCCGCTTGCAGGGCCAACCTTGAGCCACCTCCTGGTGATCGCGATCGCTCCGGCCATCGCCCTGATGTATTTCTTCTGGCTCAAAGACCGCTACGAGCCCGAGCCGCGCAACAAAATCGTGCTGGTGATGTTTCTGGGAGCCCTGTCGGTCATCCCCGCCATCATCCTCGAGACGCTGGGCAGCAAATTTGCCGACATCGCTGAAGAGGGGACCCCTCCCCTGATCCAGTTGTTCGTGCACACCTTCATCGTGATCGCGCTGGTGGAGGAGTTGGGCAAGTTCGTGGTGGTGCGGCTCACCCTCTACCGCGATCCTGAGTTCGACGAGCCCTATGACGGCATCGTGTACTGCGTGGCCGCCTCGCTCGGTTTCGCACTGCTCGAGAACATTCTCTATGTTCTCGGTAACGGCGTAGGAGTGGGCATTTTGCGGGCTGTCCTGGCGGTTCCCGCCCATGCCCTGTTCGGAGTGGGCATGGGCTATTTCGTGGGCCAGGCTCGCTTTGCGACGAGCAAGGCGGTCGAAAGCCAGTTGCTCGCGATCGGGCTGGCTGTCGCCACGGTCATGCACGGCGCTTACGACTTCGTTCTTTTCTCGGCTCGACCGCTGCTGATGCTGACCGTGCTGCCCTTGATGGTCTTCTTCTGGATCTTCGGGCTCCACCTGGTCAAGAAGGGGGTGGCTCTGTCCCCCTTCCAACACGCTCGACCCTCGCCCGCCCCCGTGGGCGGGCCGCTGCCCATCCACCTGTGCGCGAGCTGCCAGTCCAGCCTGATTCCCGGCGCCAGTTTCTGCATGGCCTGCGGCCAGTCGGTGATTCACGGCTGCCCCTCGTGCAGGCGCCCCCTGCACGCCGAGTCATTGTTCTGCGGCCACTGCGGCCACCAGCTTGCCTGACCCGGGCAATGCGTCGCTTCAGCATCCGATCGCGCACCGACGAGCTGGTCCTGGCATTCATCGCCTTCTTCCTCTTCTTCGTGGCCACCAACACCCAGACAGGCTGGCTCTTCGTGGTCAGCTCGCTGATCGGAGGCGTGCTGGCCGTGAGCTTCTTCAGCTCGCGAGCCACCCTGCAAGGCTTGCGGGTGCGCGCCCTGGCCAGCGCTCCCGTGTTTGCCGGACAGACAGCCAGGCTGCGCCTGGAGATCGAAAACCCGCTGCCCAGGACCCGAAGGTATCTGACCGTCTCGGCCGGGGAAACCCCGGTCCTGATCGACTCGATTCCGGCCTGGGGCCGGATCGTGGCCGAGGTCGAGGTGGCCTGCCCCCGTCGAGGCGCCTTCCCCGTGCCGCCAATCCGGCTCTATTCGGCCACTCCTTTTGGATTATTCGGCGTCACCAGGGTGCAGCGCCCCGAGGGTGAGCTGCTGGTCTATCCGCGCGGCCCTCGGCTCGAGCACACCGGCTTGATGCAGACGGCTCCGCGGCGGGCCTACTCGGCCCGTACTCACAATCGTGCAGGCTCGAGCTACGATCTGCGCCGCATCCGCCCCTACGAGCCGGGCGAGGACATTCGCGCCGTCCACTGGCCCCTGACCGCTCGCACCGGCCAGCTGATGATCCGCGAGCACCAGGAAACCAGCGCGCGACGATTGAGCCTGGTGCTGCTCAACGGCTCGGCCAGCGCCACCGGGGGCGAGCCGCCTCCCCTGGAGCTGGCCGTCGAGGCGGCCGCTTCCCTGGTGGAGCTGGGCCTGCGCCAGGGCCTGGCGGTGCGCCTGCTGGCGGCGCGACGGGGGAAACTTGCCGAGAGCACGGGGAGCCAGGGTCACACCCACTTCGAGCTGCTGGCCCGACTGACCGCCGAAGCCCTGGACGCTCGGAGATCTTGCGCCTGGCGGCCGAGAAGGCCGAGCCTCAAGGCTCGTTGCTCATCCTGGCGGCCTCGCCCCTGGGCCAGCCAGGCTGGGAGGAAGCCCGCCGCAAACGCCTGGGCGTGACCGTTCTGGCCTTTCACCCCGGCCCGCACTCTTTCCCGGCCAACGTCTCGCTTCGCCGCGTGCAGCCGGGCGACGACCTGCTCGAGGTGCTCTCGAGACGATGAGACTCTTGCGCAACTGGATCGATTTTCTCAAGCGCCAGGTACACCCACCTGAGAGCTCCGTCCCTTTCCGCGTGGTGATCGCGCTCAGCGTGCTGATCGGCATCGTGGCCACCTGTCACCAGCTCGAGTGGCCTTTCTACGGCTACCTGACCATGGCGCTGACCCCCATCGGCTTTCTGGTCAGCTATCGCTTGCGTCATGCCAACACCTGGCTGATCAAGGCCCTGCTCTCAGTGGGGATGGTGCTGGCCCTGCTGCAGTTCTTCGCCCACCTGAGAACCAGTACCTGGGATCCGCGCCTGCCCCTGGCCGAGCTCCTGCTCTGGCTGCAAACCCTGCACAGCTTTGACCTGCCCGCCCGACGCGACCTGAATTACTCGCTGCTGGTGGGATTGATCTTGATCTCGCTGGGCGCCGTACTCTCTACCGGCATGGGCTTCGCTCTCTACCTTTTGGCCTTCGGGCCGGTGGCGCTGCTGGCCCTCCACTACAGCTACCTTTCCAGGCTGGGCGAGCTGAGCCGACAACCTCCCGCGCAGCTGGTGCGGTTGAGCGAGATGCCCGCCGCCGGTTTGCGTACGGCTCGCTCCACCGCGGGCTTACTGCTGTGCGCGCTGGTCATCTTCCTCTTGCTGCCGCGCTACGAAGGCCTTCGCCTGCGAGCCCTGCCGGTCAGCTGGGACATCCAGTTCGGCCTGCCTCGAGCCTCCCAGGGCGAGGTCGTCAATCCCTCCTACCCCAACTTCGACCCCAGCCGCCCCGCTGCTCTGCAACAGGACAACTACGCCGGCTTCAATCCGGTGGTCAACCTCAATGCTCGTGGAGTGCTGAGCGACGAGGTAGTCATGAGCGTGCGCTCCTCGGACTGGACCTACTACCACGCCCTGGCCTTCGATCGCTACGACGGCCGGACCTGGTCGCTCTCGGATAACGAGCTTGAGACCCTGACGGTGGAAAGCCCGCCCCTGATGATTCCCCTGGAAGGCCGGGGTGATCGCCAGATCGTCCAGATCTTCACCATCCAGCGGCAATTGCCCAATCTGATCTTCGGAGCCTACCAGCCCTACCAGCTCTTCTTTCCCAGCACCGAGGTCTATCTCGACAAGAACACGTCATTGCGCAGCCCCTTCCCCCTGGAAGAGGGGATGACGTACTCCTTGATCAGCCTGAGCCCGCGAGTTGCGCCCGGCCGACTCAAGAAGATCTCCAACCGCAGGACCCCTCCACCGTCCCTGCGCCCCTTCCTGCAGGTCCCCGAGCTCTCGGCGCGGGTGAAGAAGTTGACCCACGAATTGACCGATGGCTACACCAGCGATTACGAGAAGGCCTCGGCCCTCTGTCTGCATCTGCAGCAGAATTACCGCTACACCCTGGACATACCGCCCTTCCCTCGGGATGCCGAGATGGTGGACTACTTCCTCTTTGAGCAGAGGGCCGGATATTGCGAGCAGTTTGCCACGGCCATGACGGTGATGGGCCGGGAAGCTGGCATTCCGACCCGCTATGTCAACGGCTATCTGCCGGGCACCTACAATCCCTTCACCGGCGCCTACGAGGTCAAGAATAACGAGGCCCACGCCTGGACCGAGATCTTCATTCGCACGGTGGGCTGGATCGCCTTCGACCCGTCTCCAGGCTTCGTTCCCAATCCGGAATTCGAGCAACCGGTGCGCAGCCGCTGGCTGCTCACCACCTTGATCGACTACCTCAAGAGCAAAGTCAGCCCGCAGGACCTGGCCGTGCTGCAAAGTTGGATCATCCGGCTCCAGAGCCTCTGGTGGGCAGGCGCTTTCGCCCTGAGCCTGCTCGGCCTGCTGCGGGCGATCGGTTGGGCCAGCCGTCGCAGCGGACGACTGGGCCGGACGGCTCGACGGGCCTCGCGGGCGCTGGCCAGGGTCATGGGACGCGGTCCACGCTCGCCGCGCGAAGAGGTGATCGAGCTCTACAAAGAGATGGAAGAGCTACTGGCCGGAGCCGGACGCAACCGACCAGAGCATGTGACTCCCCGGGCATTTGCTCGCAATTTGAGCCAGCCTGGCGCGGAGAGATTGACAGCGGCATTTGAAATTGCCCGTTACTCCGACAAAGAAGTGAATGAAGCCCTGGCCCGCCACTGCCGCGAAGCGCTCGACAGCTTGCGGGCGGCCATTTCCGACAAAATCAGCTGAATCTTCGGTTCAAGGTAGGAGAGATTCGCAAAGGGGAGAAGTTTGCGGTTGAGATAGGAGATCCACGCCGGTCGCTCGGCTCCTATCTGCTCAATCGATTCGGTTTACCGGGGGAATTGACCAACAGCGGGGGCGAGGCTTGCAGAGCGCGAGCAGATGATGCAGAATACACCATATTGAGCGACATCGCCAGATCGAATTGAAATCAAGGAGCTATCAGTTGATGGAAGAGAAAGACGAGAATCGGGAGAAGCGGCCCTACCGCAGCCCGGTCGTCCGAGAGCTCGACGAGCAGATTGCCGAGCGGCTTCGGGTGCTGCGTCAGGGTCTCTTTGTGGCTACCCACGGAGAGAGCATCGGCAAGAAGGAGCGTCGTGACCGCCAGCGCGAGGCTCTGGCCAACGAGATGGGCGTCAAGCCCGAGTTTGTCGAAATGGTCGAGAATCGCCGCAAACGGCTGAGCGCATCGCATATTCTCCTGCTCCAAAGGCGCTATCATCTCGACGCGGAGTTCTTCGCCGATGAGAAGGCTCGCTTGCCAATGGTCTTCGTCCTCGAGCAACAGCAACAGGAAATGTCCCAGCGCATGGAGATCCTGGGTGCCGCCGGGAGCTACCTCAGCCGTCCTCGCTCCGGCATCCAGCGGCGCCGCACCAGCACCGGCGGCTGGATGAAGGGGCTGCCGCGACGGGCCAAGACGCCCGAGCAGGCGGCCCTCATCGCCGCCTGGCGCAGAGGTCGAGAGGAAGGGCGTCACTTCTCCGGGGTGGACGACGTCAAGACCTACCTGGCCGAGACAGAGAAGAAATAGAGCGCAATTTCTCCGGGTCGACCAGCAACCAGCTGTAACCTCGGTATCGGGCCGCCGCCAGCTCGTCGCAAGCGTGCCGGGCCGCGGCCTGTTCTGCTTGCAGCCGAGAGCGCGCGGAGGAAAGCTGTTGGCCGAGCTGGCCGTTGATCTGGTGGATGGCCCGCGTAAGCTCTGCCCTTTTGCCCCGGGGGGCGGACTGCAAAGCCGTCACCAGGTGGAGTTTCTCGGCTGCCAGGGGGTGAGCGGGCAGGGAACGCTGGGGGTTGTGCCCCAGCGAGCGCAACTCTTGAGTCACCCGCGCGAGCCGGGCGGGGGCATCTTCGTCAGCCGGTAGAGCGAGCCGGTAGTTGAGCCAGGCCACCGCATAGGCGGGCGGCTCGAGCCGATAAAAGCTCTCCAGAACGCGGTCGGTAGCCCGATCATAGGCGGCTCCTCCGGCTCCATGCAGGTAGAGATCACAAGACAGACGACAGAAGGCTGTCCAGAGCATGGCCCGGGGCCTGAGAGCCAGCTGACGCCACTGGTCGGCGGCCACCAGCGGTCGGTCGGTCCAGAGCCGGTCGGTGGCCAGCTCGTAAAACAGGGGCCGGCGCTCCACCCAGAGGGGAAGCTCCACCCTTCCCTCGAGTATCCGTAAATCGGGAAACGGGTGAGCCCGGCTGCGCAGCCGGAGCTCGGCCCGTTCCTGGGCCAGGGCCAGGTTGAAGCAGGCTCGAAAACCCTCCGGATCGGCCAGGATGGGCTCCACCAGACGGGCCGCCAGCGGCGACTCCAACCAGCTCGACTGCCACCCTCGCCCCAGCCCCTGCAGGCCGCCCGCCCGCCAGCGCAGGCAGGCCAGGAAACGAGCCAGATTGGGCTGCTCTTGCCAGTCACAGCGAACATCGAGCCCGGCTGGCAAGCCAGCCCGGAGCCGCTGGCAGAATTCGGTCCAGGCGGCCCGGTCGGGAGCGGGCAGGTGCTCCAGGATGCCTCTGGCCAGGCTCACCTGCTCCACGCGCAAAGGATTGGACCGGGGCACCTCGGCGATGACCTCGCACTCATCGCTGTCGGCCTCGAAATAGATGGTCTCCCAGCCCCAGCTGGTCGCCACCTGCTCGAGCACGAGCTCGCGCACCCAGATACCGGCGTGGAACAGAACCGGCTGGTGGGAGGTGGCCAGCCGCCAGGGACCCTCCGGGCGCTGCAAACGCATGCGATTCTGAGCCGCCAGCTCGGGCCAGACGGCGGGCTCGGGCCAGAGAAAGAGCCGATCGGGCTCGCCCGGCTTCAGAGTCCGCACAAAGAGTCGAAGCTGGTCAGCCGGAGCGGCTCGCGACTGAAGAACACCTCGCCCGCCTCAGCCCCGATCAGCCCCCCCCAGTAGCGCGCATGAGCGGCCACCCGCTCGAAAATGCCCAGGTTCCGGCGCTCTTCATTGAACTGGGAGCGATAGACGCGAACCGCCTGCAGCTTGGCCTCCAGCTGGCCCGAGATGTCCAGCACGAAACTGGGATGCGGGTGCAAGCGATAGTGATTGCAGAAGTAGTGAACCATTCGGGGAATCGGGGCCGGCTCGCCGGGGATGTCGCTTTTCGTCAGCTTGGTGTAGAAGGCGGCCGCCTCCATCAACTGGCAGGCGGCCACGTGGTCGGGGTGAGCGTCGATCCAGTAGGGCACAGCCACCAACCGGGGGCGTACCCGGCGCAGCACGGCAGCGATCCGCTTGCGGTTCTCGATGCTGTCCTGAAGGTAGCGATTGGGCAGCTCCAGGGTTTCGCGCCATGATACACCCAGTACCGCCGCCGCCTGGCGACTCTCCTCCAGCCGGGCCTCGGGCGAGCCGGTGGGGGTGGGCTCGCCGTCGGTCAGGTCAAGAATTCCCACCTGCTGGCCTCGGGCCACCAGGGTGGCCAGGCTGCCGCCCATGCCGATCTCGACGTCGTCGGGATGGGCCCCTACCGCGAGCAGGTCGAGCATGCCTCTCGCTCGAGCACGGCCAGATAGTCGTGCAGCGGCCGTCCGGGGCCGGCGGAGTGATAGATGCAGGTGACCGGCACCTCCTGAAGGCTCAGACCGGCCCTCCAGGCCTGCACCCACAGCTGCAGCGGCATGGCGTAGCCGGGCTCATCGAGCTGCAGCCGCTCCAGAGCTCGGGCTCGGTAGGCCTTCAGGCCGCAGAAAGCATCGCTGAGCCGCCAGCCGGTCAGCTCGCTGAGTCGCTGGCAGACCGTCCGATTGACCTTTTGTCGCTCGGGAGGGGGAGGCAAGCCGCGCTGCCTCGACTGAGGCAGGAAGCGGCTTCCGGAAACGATGTCGGCCGAGCCGGCCAGCAGGGCGGGCAGGTCCTCCGGGTCGTGCTGCAGGTCGGCGTCCATGGTGACCACCCGCTCAAAGCCGAGTTGCATCGCCCAGGCGAAGCCGGCGATGAGGGCGGCTCCGTAACCGCTGCGCGCCAATCGCAGCGGGACAGCCCCGTGCCGAGAAGCCACCCGGGCAGTCTGATCGCTCGAGCCGTCGTCCACGACAAGCACCGGGCCGCAGAGGAGCGGCAGCAGAATGGCCAGCTCGCGCGCCTGATTGAAGGCCGGGATCACGGTGACCAGAAATCCCATTGCAATGGCCTTCTTTCCGGTCGCGCAGGTCCCCTTCCCCATCTGTCAAACCCATGCGGTATGGAAAGCATCACTCTGCTCCGTCCGCTCGAGGAATGGGCTCGACGGGCCCCGTCTCAAACGATCCCCCAGCTTTTTCGAGCCACGGTGGCTCGCCACGGCGATCGCCCCTACCTGGGACGGCGAGCAGACGGCCTCTATCGCTACGAGACCTATCGCCAGATCCAGCAGAAAGCGCACGCCTTCGCCGCCTCCCTGATCGAGCTGGGGCTGGAGCCGGGGCAGCGGGTGGCCCAGCTGGCCAACAACTGCCCGGAATGGGTCATCACCGACCTGGGCATCGTGCACGCCGGGCTGGTCCATGTTCCCCTCTATCCCACCCTGGCCCCGGAAGCCATCGCCTACATCCTCAACGATTGTCAGGCTCGAGTGCTGGTGGTGGGCACGAGTGAGCAGCTCCAGCGGGTGCTGAAGGTGGTCGACCGGGTCAGCAGCCTGACCTTGATCGTGGTGATGGAGCCAGGCGCCAGCGGGGCCCAGCACGACTTCGAAGCCTTTCTGGGTCTGGCCCAGGGCCGCCACCTGGAGGAGATGGAGCAGCGCCAGGCAGCCCTCAAAGCCACCGATCTGGCCAGCCTGGTCTACACTTCCGGCACCACCGGCGAGCCCAAGGGGGCCATGCTGCGGCATGGAAACCTCCTCTCCAACGCCACCGAAGCCGGCACCCTGATCGGGGTCGGGCCCCAGGACGTAGAGCTGTCCTTTCTGCCCCTCAGCCACGTTTTCGAACGTATGATCTACTATGCTGTCACGGCCGCGGGCGGCTCCATCGGTTACGCCGAGAGCATCGACACGGTGGCTCAGAACGTGGGCGAAGTGCGGCCCACCATCCTGGCCAGCGTGCCGCGCCTCTACGAGAAAATGCATGCCCGCATCCTGGAGGGGGTGGAGAAGTCGCATCCCCTCAAGCGCAAGCTGTTTGCCTGGGCGATGGGGGTAGGGCGCCGCTGCTTCCAGGCTGCCCAGGCTGGCCAGGTGCCAAAGTCGCTCCTGCTCGAGCGCCGCTTCGCTTACAAGCTGGTCTTCTCAAAACTGCACCAGCGGCTGGGCGGGCGCATCCGCTACCTGGTCAGCGGCAGCGCTCCCCTGCGCCAGGAGGTGGGGGCCTTCTTCCTGGACGCCGGCTTCAAGCTGCTGGAAGGCTACGGTCTGACCGAGACCAGCCCCATCGTAACCGTCAATCCGCCCGACCGCATTCGTCTGGGGACGGTGGGACGACCTCTCAACGGCGTGGAGGTGGTCATCGCCAGCGACGGCGAGATCCTGGTGCGGGGACCCAACGTCATGGAGGGCTATTTCGGCAAACCGGAGGCCACCAGCGAGGCCATCGACGCCGAAGGCTGGTTCCATACCGGCGATATCGGCCAGTTCGACGCCGAGGGCTTCCTGCGCATCACCGACCGCAAGAAAGAGCTGCTGGTGCTCTCCAACGGCAAGAAGGTGGCTCCCGCCCCCATCGAGCTCTTGCTGCAGGCCAGCCCGCTGATCGAGCAGGCGGTGGTGCTGGGAGACAATCGAAACTTCGTGTCCGCCCTGGTGGTGCCCGCGCGCGAGGCGGTGGCCGCTCGGCTGGGCCTTCCGGCCGACCTTCCGTCGCTGGCCGAGAGCCCTCAGGTCCTCGAGCTCCTGACGGCCGAAACAGAGCGCCTCTGTCGCGACCTGTCCAACTACGAGCGGGTCAAGAAGATCGCCCTCTTGCCCCGCGAGCTGACCCAGGAGGCGGGCGACCTGACCCCCACGCTCAAGGTCAAGCGCCGGGTCGTTTTGAAGGTCTTCCAAGCCACCATCGAGGGCCTCTACCAGGAGTAACGCAGCAGCGAGTGGAGGTCTGGACCTCGGGCAGCCTGGCTACCCAGCAGGCCCTGTTCTATCGCTGCCTGGCCACCCTCTACAACTCCAGCATCCACATCACCCGGGCCCTGCGCATCATGGCCGAGCAGATGGAGCACCCTCTCTTTCGCTCCTCGCTGAGCGACATCGCCCGCCGGGTAGAAGGCGGAAAGCGCCGCCATGGCCCAGCACGGGCTGGTCTTTCCCCCTCTGCACAGCCAGCTGGTGGCCCTGGGCGAGCAGACCGGCAGCCTGCACCTGATTTTGGAGAAGCTGGCCCGCCAGGCTGGCCCTGCTGATCGGAGCCCCGGCGCTTGTCTTCAAGGACCTGCTGCGGCTGCTGCAGGAGATGCAGGTGGAGCTGCCCTGGACCACCCAGCTGATGGTGCTGGGCTCGAAGCTCATGGGCTCGCCCCTGGTACTGCTGCCCCTGGCCGCGATCGTGTTGGCCCTGGTGGCCGGCGCCCACCTGATCAAGAGCGACCTGACCCTGCGCCGCAAGGTGGAGAAGGGCGTGCTGGCCGTGCCCATTTTAGGCGACGCCATCCGGGCCGCCATCGTGTGCGACTTCACCCGCAGCCTGGCCACCTGCTACGCCACCGGCATTCCCATCCTGAAGGGCCTGGAGCTATCGGCCTCGGCGGCCGACCACCAGCTCTTTCAGGACGCTCTGCTCGCCGCCCGCGACCGCATGCGCGACGGAGCGGCTCTGCACGAGGCCCTGCAGGCAAGCGACTTGTTCCCCGGCATGACCTTGCACATGGTGGCCGTGGGCGAGGAGTCGGGCCGGCTCGCGGACATGCTCGAGCGGGTGGCGGCCCTGGCCGAGA
>QWHO01000295.1 GCA_021404945.1 bacterium CPR1 | reverse complement strand
GGGTCGGTTCCAAAAATCATGGACTATGCTGCCTGCCTCCCCAAAGACCAGAAGTTCTCGGGCTGAAGGGCCGCGGCTGCGAACTGCGCCCAGTGTCCTGACAGTAGCTGCGCTCGACTGTGGAGCAACGCCTCGCTGTTATCCGGGCGCCAGTAGATGCTGTTTCCCTTGAGGCGCAGGTTGATCACCCGGCGGATGCAGCTCTCGACTGCTCCGCTCCCAAGCGGGATCCCTCGCCTCTTGAACTCGTGATAGCGCATTCGATGGGCGTGGTCTTGGAAGTATGCCAGTCCCTTCCGGATTTTCTTGGCGTTGCGCCCCCGACAGAGACCTTCGATAAGTTTCGTCAGCGCATCAATGTGGCCTCGGCGAAGGAGTCGCTTTGCCTGTCGCAGCCAGGCTTTGCGCTTATTCACGCCTTTGACGTACTCGGCGACGCCCGAGAGATGCTCCACGGCGTGGTAAAAGTCAACCACCTGGGTGACGCGGTCGAGCGAGTAGCCCACAGTCGCGACCAGGTTAGGAATCCGGTTCCAGATCCACTCAGCCCCATCGCCGACTATGACCCATTCCGCGGCCTCGTGGGCGCCGATCTCTCTCAGCTTGGATGCCAGGAGGACGAAGAGCCCGTCAGCGTCTTTCAACGTGGCATCCTGCCGGACGAAGCCGTGTCTCCGCTTCCGCCCGCGGCAATCGATCTCGTAGATGACAAAGACTTTGGGCTCTTTCCATGTGGCCTGAAAGCCCCGGCGACCCGACTTGCGTCGGCGGCCCGACTTGGTTTTCTCGCGGATCCGGATTCGGCCACCATCCGTGCCGATCACGATGCGCTTTCCGCGGACTTGGCCGGTTCCCCGGAAGCCCAACTTCGTCTGGTCGAGGCACCAGTTCCGATAGGCCAAGCCGCGCTGCGCGAAACCTTGGGTCAGGCGGCTGATTTGCTTGGGGTCCAGCAAGACTCCGCGGACAGCGAGGCCCGCGCTCGCCTCTCGGTAGGTCCCCAGCACGCCAAGCCGTGCCACTTCACAAGCCAGCGCAGGCGTCACCCTCTGATGGACGCCCAACACGTGGAGAACGGGATAACTGCCTGCCCCCGCCTTGCCGCGGGCCCCACGGCGCCGCTTCCGTCCGGGCCGCTTCCTCGACTTGTGAGGTCGACGCAAGTAGTAAGGCGTAACAACGGTAACCTTAGAGCCGCCCAGCAGCATGATCTGGACCTCCTGATCTCTCTTCTGGGCGACAAGGCTGGGTACTGAGCGCGCGTATTCTTGGGCCCGTTCCCTCACCTCAGGTGCCTCGTGCGCGAACTGGAGGAGCGTGGCGATGAAGGGATCGATGCAGAGTCGGGCCACCTCATTATGCATGCTCTGCTCCACAGCAAGCACTGCTGCGGGATTGCTCGGTAGCTTGCAGCTCAGTCGCGCCAGGATTCTACCCAAGGCCTCTTGGGATCTACGCAGAGCCTTATCCAGAAAATCGACCTGAGGGGGCGAGGGCGCGGTCCACGTGGGCTCAACACAGCTTGCGGACTCACAAGGCCTGGTGCTCGACTCTTTGAAACGGTGTCACAGGGGGCATCTTATCATTCAGGTCGCTGAACTTTGCGTCATGTTCTTGAAAATTTGTCCATCTTTAGGGGGATCGGCCCGTGCAGCGAAGCCGCGAAAGGCATCAACCGATTTCAGGCGAGTCGAGTGCATGAATTCCGCGTTCGGAGTTTGTAGCGTGACCAGAGAGCCCTCTGGCAGCATGGCCAGAGAAATTTAATCAGGAAATCTGCATTTCTGCGCACTCTAAAAGTCTGCCAAAGGAATCTCAAAGATATGTTCGCCAATCCTCAATAATTGTCTCGTAGTATTCCAAGAAATCCCGTACCTGACGGTCCAGCCCAAATCGCTGCGTAGCATCCCGGTGAGCGTTTTCCCCCAATCTCCGCCTGAGTTGATGGTCATTCAAAAGTCTGGTCGAAGCCGCGATAAACCCCTCAACATCAGCGAGGCCCACCAGTATGCCGGTAGCCTCTGACGGGCCAGACGCACTCAGGTCCTTCACCTGCTCTGGTATGCCTCCTACCGAGGTTGCTATGACCGGGACCCCGCAGGCGAGAGCCTCTGTTATCGATTTGCCAAACGTCTCCGCTCTGGCTGCGTGAAGGTAAAGGTCGGCTGCGTTGACGTGCAAGGATACCTCATCCGGCGAATTTGTGAACGGTATGAATCGAATCAGGACCCGACCGATCCGCTCACCATGGCCGGTATCGCCCAGACAGAGAAAAACCAGTTCCTCGGCACCCCCTATTGAACCAAGAGCTTGGACTGTTGCGTCCAGCGTTTGGAAATCCTTGAACGGATTCGAGCGTGCTCCCCTGGCGCTGAAAGCAATGACATGGGAATTCTGGGCGATACCCAATTTCTGCCGCGCGGATTCTCGACTTCTGGGTCGAAAAATCGTCAAGTCAATGCCATTTGGTATTACGCGGGTCATACGGGGATTCAGCATGGATTTCCTAACCAGACCTGCCATCCACTCCGAGGATGAGGTCACGTAAAGCCGACTGGCTGCAAACAGGGCTCTTTTCCTCTGCCAATTCTCAGCCGTGGCGTCACGTCGCACTGCGGGTGGAATCGTCAAATCTGGGCAACTACCGCAACCGATTGCGAACCGGTCGCATTGAAATGAATGCGCGCAGTGTCCGGTCAAGAGCCACATGTCCCTCAGGTCCAACAGAATAGGAAAGCGCTTGCTCCACTCGGGCAACACCCGTAGGTCAAAGTATCCCCCGTGCAGATTGTGACAGTGCAGCAGGTCTGGCTCGTGACCCAGGCGCCGCAGGGTGTCGCGTGTGCCCGGATAATGGAAGTCCTCTAGACCTCTCAGCGTATCAAACCATGCCTGTGGAAAGGCGGCTACTTCAAGCGCTCGCTGGACGAGTCGAATTTTCGAGGCTCGGGCAGCCCGCCACAAGAATCTTGTGTAAGCGGATGTGCCGGGTCCGACTCTGTCAATCTCAAGAATGCGCGGGTCCGGCAAATGTTTTCGACCCACGGCCAGCCAACTGTCGATTCCTCGTTTGATGTATGCCTGGTGGAGATTTAGGGCTGAGCCCTCAGCCCCTCCCAGGCGGTCACGGGTACTCACCTGTAGCAGCTTCAAACGGGGACCTCAATCCGGTTCACGTCAAGCCAGTTGATCAGCGTGATGTATGCCCAAAGCTTCGTCTCTTGAGGAGCGGCACTCTTCAATGTGGCGCCAACCCGGGCCAGGTACTGCTGGCCAAACAGTTTCGCCGCCGTGGGAGAGTCGATGGCTGCCAAGGCCCGCTCCTTCAAGGGTCCGGCCAGCCATTCGAACAAAGGCATTTCAAAACCCATCTTTGGCCTTGCCACAATGTCCTTGGGCAACACGTCATCCAAGCATCTCACCAGAAGCGGCTTGTTCAGTGTTGCATCCAATTTCAGGTGGGCGGGTAGAGCGAAGACGAACTCGGCCAGACAATGGTCTAGCAGAACTGGACGCACCTCCAAAGAGTGACGCATACTCATGGCGTCCAGATCGCGAAGGAGCGTATGCAACATGTAGCCGCGCATCTCTACATAGCTCATTTCAGCGATGGCATCCAGAGTTGGGCGCAGTAAAGGCAAGTATACGCGAGCCAGAGGAACAAGATGGTCTGCCCAACTCGGCCCGGCCCCGACCATACAGAATTTCTCACGTTCATTGGCCAAGCAGCGCAGCCTCGCGTAACGCTCCGAGCCACGGACGACAGCCAGGTGCTTACTCGGCCATACTCTCGCCGGCATGAGTTTGGACAGAATCCGCATACTCAACAAGGGCAATCGGTCCCAGGTCAGCCGAACTTCTTGAAAGCGTCGGAAATGTCGGTAGCCGGCAAAGAGTTCGTCTCCCCCCAATCCTGATAGAGCGACAGTGACGGTTCTGCGAGCCGCCCGCGAAACAAAATAGGCGTTTGTTCCATCGATACTCGGTTGGTCGATTGCTCCTATAAGGTCGTCGTAGTTTGCGGCCACATCCGCACCGGTTACAACAACTTCATGATGTGTCGTTCCAAGCCTGTCGGCGGCTAGACGAGCCCACGGAAGCTCATCCAGATGGCTATAGGCCGACTCGAAACCCACTGAGTAGGTTTCAAGCCCTCGATTCATCTGGCGGCTCATCAATCCAACCACAGCTGTCGAGTCGATGCCTCCACTGAGAAAGCCCCCAACCGGTACGTCCGAGAGCAGATGCAAGCGGGTAGACTCTTCTAAAAGCGCACGGATGCGGCGGTGCGCCTCTTGGCGAGGTAGCCTGGAGAGGTCTGGATAATTGCGGGCCGATTCTCGGGCGAGGTCCCAGTATGATCTAGCTGTATGGTGGCCAGCCTTGTCCACAAGCACCCAGTGACCGGCGGGCACACATCGAACCCCAGCCAGGATGGTGGCTGGCTGAGGGACGGCCCCTATGGACAGATAATCCCAAAGAGACTGAGGGTCGGCTTGGCGAGCGACAAGTCCACTGGCCAGAATCGACTTGAGCTCTGAGGCAAACACCAAGCCGTCGCTGGCGAACTTGGAATAGAGTAACGGTTTGATGCCGAAACGATCTCGAGCAAGAAACAAGCTGCCCTCGTGGCGGTCGAAGACTCCAAAAGCAAACATTCCTCGAAGCCTGGAAAGTGATGCCGCCCCCCATTGAATGTAGCTCTTCAAAACGACCTCGGTATCCGTACCGGAAACAAAGTAGTGGCCCAACTCTTCCAATTCGAGTCGCAATTCACGGTAGTTATAGACCTCGCCGTTGTAGGTTATCCAGTAACGGTCGGTGGAGTCGGACATGGGTTGCCGCCCTAGCGGACTGAGATCGATGATGGATAAACGTCGGTGACCCAGTGATATTCTGGCAATGGGATCGACCAGAGTTCCCTGATCATCGGGGCCTCGATGGGCAAGCGCATCCACCATTGCTTGAATGCGACTCTCATCCGCAATTCCAAAGATACCGGCGATCCCGCACACGTTCAGGCGGCCTTCAGCAAAGTCTCACGAAAAACAGGCGTTAGCCGCCTGCCTCGGCCGCGACAAAGGGCTGAGATCCTGATCGGGCATCACGAATCTCGCGAGCGATGGTCTCTGCGTCCAGTCCGTGAAATTTCAAAACGTCCTGGGCGCTTCCGCAATCGGGTACTCCTCGGACTGCGAATTGGTGAACCCGACAGTCAAGCATCCGAGAGGTTCGATGAACCTCTAAGAGGAGAGTAGTAGCCAGGCCACCAAAGGGCGCATGGTCTTCCAACACAAATATCTGTCGCGCTTGACCCACAATCGATTCGAGCCACTCGAGATCGATGCGATTGAGCCAGGGGACGTTGACTACGCCCACCGAGAACTCGGGGGCCAGAATTGTGGCTGCGCGCAATGCCTCCCATACGAGCACCGGGCCGTAGGCGAGAATCCACGCCTGTTCTCCGGCTTTTAGCAGAGAACCTTTGCCGAGTTCAACCTGATACCCGGGTGGGAGGTTGATGGCGCCGGGAGACATCCCGAGGTAGAGACGAATTGCCGCACTGGATCCAAATTCTTTGAGCAGATAGGTCAGCCCTAGGTCCGTTTCCACTGCGTTGCACGGTTGAAAAATAGCCAAGTCTGGCAGCGAAGCCAAAAGTGAGATGTCCCGGACGCTTTGGTGCGAGTGACCGGGTCCGGCAGGCAGAACTCCAGCGTAGTTGCAGGCATAAACGATCTTGCGACCTTCCGTATTGTTCGCGTAGATCTGCTCATTTGCCCGGGCAGCTAGAAAGGCCGCAAAGCTGTTGACAACTGGTAGGTAGCCTGCAAGGGCAAGCCCTCCAGCCATCGAGACCATGTCTTGCTCAGCTATCCCGTTCTCGATGAACCTCTCTGGGAGATCGACCTCAATCCCCCTGACTCGACAATCGGCCGAAAGGTCGGCGTCCAGAACCACCACTTCCGGAAGCTCACTGACGAGCCTGCGCAGGGATTTTCCGTAAGCTTCGATTACCGACTCATGGGTGCACGCAGGGGCCGGGGCCGGTGACGAGACGGCCTCAAGCCTGACTTTAGGCAGGGAGTGGGACGCGGCCCTCGACTGGATCTTCTCGAGGAGTTCCTGGTGTGCCCGGGTATACGAATCGTCATCAGGAGCCCCAGAGTGCCAGCGATACACGCCCCCATCCGCCTGGAGGGCCTGCGGATGCTCCATGAAGGAAATCCCCCGGCCCTTAATAGTGCGAGCGATAAGAAACTTGGGGCGATCTACCACAGTCGCCGCTTCGCGGAAGGCTTTTCGCAAAGCGTCAAAATCGTGACCATCGCATTCGAGCACATACCACCCAAACGACGCCAGTTTAGCTCTGATGTCACCCAGATCACAAATTTCACGACAAAGTTTGTCCGATTGCAGTTCGTTGGCATCCACGACGACTATTAGATTGGTAAGCTTCTGAGCCACGGCCGTGTGAAAGGCTTCGTAATTTTGGCCTTCTTGGAGCTCTCCATCCCCTGTCATCACGACCACCCGTCCACCGCGCCCGGTAAATCTCTTTGCCCAGGCAAATCCTTTACCCTTGGAGACACCCATGCCCAGAGAACCTGTATTAGCTTCAATACCTGCTACGCGAACATCCGGATGACCGGGTGTTCCCGATTGCCGTCGAAGGTTGATAAACTTCGTGGTATCAAGCAGGCCCAAAGAGTGCAAAATAGCGTACTGGGCCGGGACATCGTGGCCTTTGGAAGAGAAGTAGACATCGCGATCAGGGTGCAAGAAACCTAGTTCGACGGTATTAAGCTCCTCATAGTAGAGGAAAGTTGCAATGTCAATGGAGCTCAAGCTCGAGCCGAGATGACCAGAGCCGGCCCGCTTGACAGACATCAAGGTGTTGGCCCGACACATGTCAGCGATGAGTTGAAGATCGTCTGGGACAGACGCTCGCACTCGCGTAAATTCTTCGGCGGGAATCAAGAATAAATCGGGCATTGAATCCTCATCTCTTGAAGGGCTGGCTGCGTACCTGGGGCAGTTGAGCCGTTCCGGACTCCAGCAGATGCTCGGCGTAGACCCAGTCAAAAGGCCTATTTAGATCGAATCCTTCAAAGTCCTGCGAAAGGAAAGGCATCAAAGTCCAGCCCGCGATAGTGTTCCCTTCGAAGACATTTCGGCTCCAGGCTATCTCTAGACTCGCATTTTGGACGAAGACCTCGGGCAAGGACTGGTACTGGCTACTGTGCCAGGGTTGGTCGGCCGGCGACAGAGGCTGTAGCGAAAGCATGCGGTTCCCCCGGACGACCCACATCTTCCCCGGATGCTCCGTGCATTTCTCGACCGCGCGCAGCGAGTCAACCCCTTCTTCTGCCAAGAAGGCCTTCCAGGCGCGCTGGATTGTCTCGGGCATTCGAAAGGGACTCGTCGGCCTCAGAATGCTGAAGCACTCATAGCTCTCACCCTGGTCTGCTAGAAATCTCAGAGCGTGCTCAACCCACTGGATATCCGGCGAGATATCTCCGGAGATCTCAGGGGGACGAAGAAAGGGGGTCTCGGCCCCATAATGGCGAGCGATCTCGGCGTAGGTCTCTGAATCAGTGGAGACCACAATGCGCGAGAAGACTCCGCTGTCCATGGCTGCCGCGATTGTGTAGGCAAGTAGAGGATGCTCACCAAGCGACCTGATGTTCTTCCCCTCGACCCGCTTTGACCCGGCCCGGGCTGGAATCAGCCCCACGATGCGGGGCGGCTCTGCGTTTGTCAATTTCGGGTTACACTTTGCCTGGATCTGTATGAATATAGAGGTCCAAGAGGTTGGAATAAATGTCCAAAGCTTCCGTACCGGGTTCTCGGGTGCCATTGCCGGAACCCTTCACGCCCCCAAAAGGCATGTGCGGCTCACTACCAAACGTTCCGCCGTTGACGACAACGACGCCCGCTTGGACGCGATTGCCAAAGTCGTGGGCACGATGCAGGCTCTCGGTATGGATGCACGCGGTCAGGCCATACACCGAGTCGTTGGCGGCCTCTACGGCCTGCTCATAATCGCGTACGCGCAGCAGGCAGGCCACCGGTCCAAAGAGCTCGTGCAGCCAAAGGTCATCCGTTCGCTCCACTTTGTCGACCAGCGTCGGTGCAATGAAATACCCCGGTCCGGGTAACCTCTTTCCGCCCACCAGGACCCGACAACCGCGACCCTGAGCCTCCTCCAATGCATGGAGAATTAACTCCATCTGGCGAGAATTAATGACAGGTCCGAGGTTGTCGGAATCGGAGGTGCCGACCTTGAGCAATCGTGTCGCTTCAACGAGACGATCCACAAACTCATCGTAGATGTTTTCGAAAACAAGGATACGGCTACAGGACGCACAGCGCTGGCCGGCGTTGCTGAATGCAGATAGCAAAACCCAGCGAAGGGCGTTCTCAAGGTCTGCGTCGTCGCAGACAACCAGGGGGTTCTTGCCGCCCAGCTCGAGCGAAGTCCTCGCCAAGCGCGCTCCAGCCCTCGCCCCAATCTCTCGACCCACCGCCGAGGAACCCGTAAAGCTGATCACACCGACAGCGGGGTGGTCGACCAGCGGCGTCCCAGCTTCCCGGCCATAACCCTGTACGACATTGAGCAGGCCAGGAGGTAGACCAGCCTGCTGAGCGATCTCGGCGAAAAGCCAGGCTGTTGCCGGAGCATCTTCCGACGCCTTTACCACGGCAGCGTTACCGCAGATCAGAGCGGGGAAAATCTTCCAGGCCAGGTTAGCTATCGGGGTGTTGGCGGGCACGATCAGCCCGGCCACGCCGATCGGTTGCCGCACCGTCATGGCCAGTCGATTCTCCATTCGACTCGTGGTGGTTCGGCCATACAGGCGCTGGCCTTCGCCAGCCATGAAGCGCCCTAGGGCAACCGCGCCGTCCGTCTCCCCGAGTGCATCGCGCATGGACTTGCCCGTCTCCAGCGCAACCAGACGGGCCATGTCGTCACGTCGCTGCTGCAGCCGGGCGGCCATCTCGAAAAGCACTTCGCCACGCTGCACGCCGGGAACTCGTCCCCAGGTTGCCTGCGCGGTTACCGCAGCCTGGACGGCGCGGGAAACGACTTGAGCACCAGAGCGGGCTGCCTGGAAAAGAACCCCACCGGTGGCGGGATTTCTCTTCTCCAACCAATCCTCGGACTCAGAGGATCCCAGGCGATCTTGAATCCAGTTGCCAATCTGAGCCGGTACCAGGTCGGTCACCAAGCAGTCCACCCCCCGTCGATGATCAAGTTCGCCCCGGTCATATATCGGGAGGCCTCAGAGAGCAGGAAGATAAT
Source organism: bacterium CPR1 (assembly GCA_021404945.1). Lineage (GTDB taxonomy): Bacteria > Vulcanimicrobiota > Xenobia > Xenobiales > QWHO01 > QWHO01. The sequence goes on along the minus strand of QWHO01000295.1, from coordinate 316 downwards.
GGCCCCGCCATAGTCGGCGGCTTGAGCCATGCGCCCGAGTGGCACGCGGGCGCAGTACTGCTCGACGAACTCATCGGGTTGCCCGTCGTAGACACCACCCAGCGTCAGCGTGTTCACTCTGACGGCCTGGCTGGCCCAGTAGGTAGCCAGATAGCGGGTCAGATTTAAGAGGGCAGACTTTGATACCGAGTAAGCCACTGGCTTGAAAAACTCCTGGCCACCTGCTCTGCGGAAGTCATAAATCCGCTGATCTGGTGAGACGAGCCCGTAGATTGAGGAGATATTGACGATCGAGCCTCTTCCTGCCTCGGCCATG
>QWHO01000787.1 GCA_021404945.1 bacterium CPR1 | reverse complement strand
CGAAGCCGCGTCCGGCTGGCGTAGTTGAGCAGCACGGTCAGTCGGGTGGAGCCGCTGGTCGGATCCACCACCCGGAAGTGATCCTCGGTGAAGCCGACCCGCCGTTCGGCCAGAAGTCCGTGCACCCAGCCCGGCATCGACCAGGCCGGAGGAACGAAGCCGTCGATACGAAGTCCCACCTCTCGCAAGTCCGCCAGCCCTCGGTCCAGTCGCTCGGCGGCCTCCTGCCGACTGAGGTCGCTGAACTCGGCCTCGCCGGCCGAGACCACTCGCTGGGCGATCAGGCGGCGCAAGGGGCCCGGCCGTCCGTCACCCCGGGCACCAGCCTCGCTGCGGCAACGGTGCAGGTATCCGTGCAGGTAGATCTCGTGGCCTTCGGACTGCAGTGAGCGCAGCCGCTGGCAATAGGCCGGGGCCTCGCGCAGGGGCGAGCGTCCGTGATAGTTGGGAACTACCAGCAGCGCCGGACGGGCTCCAACCTTTTGACACAGGTCCAGAGCCGCTTCGACTTCCGCTTCAAAGACCGGGGAGACATCGTGCAGCGAGACATGGACCCGCAAGCTAGGCGCCCTTCTGGAGCAGCCTGCGGTAGGTTTCCAGCTGCCGAATGTTCTGCTCGCGTACTTCCGGAATGCTCTGGGATGCGGTCTCTCCCGCCTGGCGCAGGCTCGCCTCGTCCCGCTCCAGCATCCGCTCGATGGCGGCCGCGCAAGCCAGGGCGCTCCCGGCCCGGTAGCGCTCAGCGACGGCCTCCCCGGCCAACTCTTGCGCTCCACCCTGATCCGGGACGACCACGGGGGTGCCGCAGGCCAGGGCTTCAGCCACGGCCAGTCCGAAGGTCTCAAAGGGGCATCCGTGGACCAGCAGGTCGGCGCTGGCAAGCGCGGCGGCCAGGTGCACACGGTCGTGCGTAAAACCAGCGAAACGGATCCCGCCTACCTCCCGGGCGAGTAGCTCCAGCGCCGTGCGCTCAGGACCGTCGCCAAAGAGCACCAATACAGCCGGACGCCTGGCTCTGACTCGGGCAAAGGCCTGGATGACCACGTCCCACTGCTTCTCCACCGCAAAGCGTCCCACTCCGACCAGCAGCTTCGACCCGGTCGGGGCCCCCTCCAGCAACCGGTTCCTCAGGGCCTCGTCTCGCGCTGCCGGTGAGAAGGTGGCCCGGTCGATCCCGAACGGATGGTGCACCACCCGGGGTACCCCATGGGCGCGCAACTTGGCCGCCTGGCCCAGTCCGGCCACGAAGGTAGCCTCGCATCGGGCCGCCAGGAAGCGAACCAGAGCCCACATGCTGGCCCTGAGAGCTCCGGCCAGCGGGCCTGGCAGTCGCCGGGAAAGCCAGGGGCCCAGGTGCGTGTCGATGAAGTCGGAGTGCCACACGAAAGTGCGAATTCCAAAGTAGGCGCGTGGAATCGATAGCGCCGCCAGGGCTGCCAGATAGGGCGAGTGAATCTCGAGCACATCCGGTCGTTCGCGTTTGACGACCTGGCGAAGCCGGTCG
>QWHO01000786.1 GCA_021404945.1 bacterium CPR1 | reverse complement strand
TACTACATCGGAACAATTTGTTCCTTGACTTTACCTGAGCCATCTCCTAAGATATTTGTATCCAGAAACATTGGAGGACAACGTGAAAGCAGTCGGTTACGTCCGAGTCAGCACCCTGGACCAGGCCCGCGAGGGAGTCTCCCTGGATGCCCAAGAGTCCCGGATTCGCGCCTACTGCACGATGGCCGGGCTGGAGCTAGTGGCCATCGTGCGCGAGGAGGGCGTGAGCGCCTCCCTGCCGCTCGAGCAGCGCCCTGGTAGCCAGGCCGTCCTCGCCGCGCTCGAGACGGGAGCCCGCCACGTCGTGGCCCTCAAGCTGGACCGGCTCTTCCGGGATACGGTTGACTGCCTGACTACCGTGAAGAGCTGGGACGCGGCCGGGATCAGCCTGCACCTGGTGGACATGGGCGGCCAGACCCTGAACACGGGGAGCGCGATGGGCCGGATGTTCCTCACCATGACGGCTGCCTTCGCCGAGCTCGAGCGCAACCTCATCAGCGAGCGCACCAAGACGGCCCTGGCCCACAAGAAGGCCCAGGGCGTGAAGCTGGGCGCCCCGCGCTACGAGGACCCCACGGTTCTGCGTCGGGTGGCAGAGCTGACCGGGGCGGGCCTCACCCAACGGGCCATCGCCGACCGGATGAACCAGGAGGGCCTGCCCACCCAGAAGGGCGGCAGATGGTGTCGGTCCACCGTAGCCAAGCTGCAGGCGAGGGTCTGATGGATACGCCGCCGACCGCCGGCTGGTGGGATAAGCTGTCACCTCGCGGCCAGCGAGCCATCCTGAGTCTGCTGGACCTCACCGTCCGCAAGATTCCCGGCGCCCTGGATGCTATGCCGCCAGAGGAGCGCCAGCAACGAATCAACCAGCGGAAGGCCGAGATCCTGCGCGAGGCCGGCCTCTGATTCCCAGGAGTTAAGGGAGCACCCCGCCGCACCGCGAGGGAGGCCCTGGTTGGCGCGAGCTATGCCCAAACGAAGGAGGATGTCCTATGTCCAAGACCAAGCCCGCCCCTGGATCCAGGGGACGAAAGAAACAGGCGCCCGTTGAAGTGGCGCTGGCCGAGATGGAGCAGGCACGCCAGGAGGTGCTCGAGCTGGACCTGGCCGACCGCGTGCGGGAGACCAGGGAGGCGTTTCTCGCGCAGGACTTCCGGCAGGCTTGGGCCGGGCTCGAGGTGCTGGCCCAGACAGCAGGCCTGGATAGCACGGAGATGCCGAGCTGGATCACCAAGGCCATGTCGCCACCCGCCCCGAGCATCCCAACCGGCGAGTACACGCTGAGGCCAGTCGAGCGAGGCCCGTTCCACGGCTACGTCGTGGAGAACGACGATTCCGAGCTCGGCTTGGTTTTGGAGACCACCGGGGAAACTTGGCGTATTGCGATAGATGGCGAGTTCCAGCTTGTGGGGCCGCCATTCAGCAACGTCCAGGAGGCGCTCGAGGCACTTGAGCAGGTTCTCGAGGAAGCGTAAACCCCCGAGCCGACCTGACCCTGCCCCCGGT
>QWHO01000294.1 GCA_021404945.1 bacterium CPR1 | reverse complement strand
CACTCTGATCGAACGACTGCGCGGCTGGCTGCACGACCAGAATGTCCTCATCCGGGCCTGCTTTGGCGACGCCGGGGCGGCCCGAGAGGTGGCCATGGCTCTGCTGGACGAGAATCATCCCGCTCGTCGGGCCGTCCGCGGCAGGGCCGTGGCCCGGGTGCTCGCTTCCAGCTTCCTGAGTCAGGAGATTCTCAACGACTACTGGGAGCTCTTTGCTCAGACTCGCGACCAGAGCCTGGTGGCCCTCCTGGCCCGCTGCGACCATCCTGGCGGGCGCGGGCTGGAGGTCCGGACGATTTCCTGCCTTTACATCCCTTCCGGCGAGCACTTTCTGGAGAAGGAGGAGCTCATCGCCGTCTGCCTGATCCTGGCCGGGTCCCTCGACCGACCGGCTCCGGAGGGAGAACGGGCCAGGAGACTCCTTGGCAGCCCGGGCTGGATCGGTCGCCTGGCCAGGGTCTGCCTGCGCGACGACTGCCCTGAGACGGCCCTGGGATTCTTGGTGGAGCGTGGATTTCTTCCCGAGGAGCCCGAGGAGCGCGCTGTCTTCCTCTTTCTGACCGGACAGATGGAGCGGTGGCGCGAGCTCGATCCCGACCATCGACTGCTGGCGCTGGCCTATTCCAAAGCCTCCCCTGGCCTGGCCGGGCGCATCCGCGCTCAGGTGCGCCATCAGGGCTCGGGAGAGCTGGCCCGGGTCGTGCTGCAGCCGATGACGTTGCCAGGCGGGGCTGGCTGGGAGACCCTGCTCGAGCTGGTCAGGGATCGTCCCGACGAGCTCTGGAAACTGGTGCTGGAGGCTCCCTTGCTGTGGTCGGCCCGGGCTTTGCGCCAACTGGACTCGCTGCGCTCTCAGCCGGCCGAAGCAGACCTCTACCGAGCTCTGCGGCTGCAGTGTCCCGACCCGGCGCTGCTCGAGGAGGTGGTGCAGTCCGAGCAGATCTTGCTCTCGGTGCAGACCGACCGACTGGAGCTGCATCCGGCCAGCAGCCAGGTCGTCTACCGGGGACCTGCTTGCGCGCTGACTCTGACCGATCTCACCCACAGCTCGCCGAGCACCCTGTTCGGCCACCTGGCCGGCGAGCTGCAGTGCTACGGACGCACCGGGGATTTCTGGACCGAGGCGGTCGAGCGTCTGGACGCTCTCGCCTTCCATCCCGGAGGTCGGCTGCTAGCCAGCGGGGGAGCCGACGGGATGGTCATCGTCTGGGATCTGGAGAAGAAGGAGCAGCTCTACTCGCTGCAGTGCGCCGCGCGATCCGGTGATGGGCGCAAGTTTCGCCTGCTCGCATTCGGCTCGGGCTGGCTAGTCATCTGGCATGCTGGCAACACGGTCCGCTTGCTCGATCTGGCCACCGGAGCATACCGGGAGATCTTTCGCGAGGTGGAGGGGTGCCTGACCATCTCCGAGGCAGGGGCTCGGGTCGCACTGGGTTGTCCCGATCGGGTGGAGGTCGTGAAACTGCCCTCGCTGGAACGCTCCACCCTGACCCTGGATTGCCCATTCCCCGAGCCTTTCGTGGAGGCGCTGGCCATCTCGGCCGATGGCAACCAGCTGGCAGTCGGCCAGGCCAGCCGCGCCGGGCTGCGACGAGTGCTCTGCTGGTCCGGGAAAGGCTGGCAGGTATGCGAACCCGAGACCGGGGAGCTCACTTCCCTGACCTTCAGCCCCGATGGGGCCAGCCTGCTCTGTCAGGGAGAGAAGGCATTGATGGTCCTCGATCTCGCCACCGGCCGCGTGCTGGCCGAGCTGGCAGCCAGCGCCTTCTGCTTTTCCGCCGATGGCTCATTGCTGGTCACGGTGGGTTGGGGGGAGACGCAGCTGCGAAACGCCCGTACGTTCGAGCTGGTTGGCACCATGGCAAACCGCCAGATCAACCGACAGGTTCTCGGTTGCTGGTTTTTGCCCGATGGCCGGCTCATCGTCTGCTGGCGCAGGTTGGATGGCTACCAGTTCAAGCTCGAGCTGGCCCAGCTCACGCCTCTCCTGAATCGGCCCCTGGGCTCGATGAGGCCAGCCGACCTGGAGTTGGCCCACAGAGTCCTGCCCTCCGGGGGACGCATCGGACGGGTTCGAGAGTACTTGCGCCTGGTCTTGCAGCACCGCTTCCGGACCGAAGTGCAGCTGGGCGAGCGTGGGAGCCCGGCCCACGACATCGAGCTGGCCTGAGCTTCGTTCGACGGCTCTTCTGCTTCAGACCTTTTTCAAGTCTCCCTCGTAGACTGTCTCAGATGAGAGTTCAGAAGAAAGCCCGGGAGAGTTGATGCTCGTCTCCAGCACCAGGATCGGTTTGACCCCCCTGACCCGGCCTCTGGCGGCCTCGGGCTTAGAAGAGCCCCAGGACCGTTTTGAGCCCACTTCGCCGGGGCTGGACCTGACGGGCGCGGCCCGCGCCCTGGCGTCCGGCCGTGTGCCTACGGTGGACAATCCTTCCATCTGGAAGCATGACGCCGGCAGCCACGGCACCGAGCTGGTGTGGACCAGGGCCGGCCTCACCCTGGTGGGTGGGTCTCCGTTCTTGCAGCGCCTGAGCACGGCGGGCGAGGTGGTCGCTCGAGGCGAGGAGGGAGTCAGTTACGGGGGCGATCCCGCCCCCCGCCTGGACGGCGGTGTCTATGTCTCTTGCACCAGCGAGCTCCAGGCCTTCGGCTCCAGCGGGCAGCTGCTCTGGAGTAAGAAGATCTCGCCGGCCGAATCGCTCTCAACCGGCACCGCTTCAGGCCCTGAAGGCAACTGTTACATCTGCGACCACGACACTCTCTACGCGGTCTCGCCGGAGGGCGAGGAGCTCTGGACGAAGCCGCTAGAATCCGCCTGGAGCCGTCCGCCGGTGGTGGGCCCGGATGGGACCGTCCACATGGCCACCAGGGACGGCGAGGTCTATGCTTTTGCGCCCGATGGCAAGGAGAAGTGGCGCTTCTCCGAGCTGAAGGGGGGCGGGTACGGTTTCTCTCCCATCAAGACCGACGTGGCCGTGGGCCCCGACGGGACCGTCAGTTTTGGAGCCGACAAGCTGTACGTTCTGGACGGGGTCACCGGGCAAGTTCGCTGGAGCCAGAGCCTGGGCAACAAGCGGGGCTTCGAGCACTACGATACCCCTGCCATCGACCGCCAGGGCAACGTCTACGCGAGTGGGGGGGAGGAGCGCGATACCGTCATGGCCTTCAGCCGCGACGGCCATCCGCTGTGGAGCCAGCAGCTCGGGCCCACCCTGCACCTGACTGCCCGGCCGGAAGGCGGCGTGATCATGGGAATCCGTGGCGGCGCTCTGATGTGCCTGAGCGAGCAGGGAATCCACGAGTGGACCTTCCAGGATCGCAACACCTTTGCCAAGCCGATCTTCGGGGAGGACGGCCTGATCTACACCAGCTCCTACGGTCGCTATGTCTACGGCTTGCAGACGCCGGCCGAGTGGGCCCAGAAGCTCACTCAGGGACCTCCCCGCACCCCCCAGGTCTTTGATACCGAGGGTCGGATCATCGTGGGTGGCGTCCGGGTGCCCAAGCGCCGGCCTCGCCCATGAGCTTCTGAGGGCCGGTCGCCTGAAGGCAGGTGTCAGCCTGAGGCTCGGAAAACCTGATCGCACCTATGAGACTGAACCAGCACCTGACCCGATTGGCCCGCAAGGCCATGCAAGAAGCCTTCGGCCTGGAGAGCCCGGAGCCTGACCTGCGGGTGGCTACCGATCCCAGGTTCGGCGACTACCAGATCAACGGCGTGCTGCCGCTGGCCAAACAGCTCAAGGGCAATCCCCGCCAGCTGGCCGAGAAGCTGGTGGCGGCGCTGGACTTCGACGGAGCCTGCCTGCCCCCTGAGATCGCCGGGCCGGGCTTTATCAATTTGCGCCTCGATCCAGCCTGGGTGGGGCAGCAGGTGGGCCGGATCGCGGTGGACGAGCGGCTGGGGGTGGAGGAGCAGAATCCCACCCAGAGTATCGTGGTGGACTTCTCCAGCCCCAACGTGGCCAAGCGGATGCATGTGGGCCACCTGCGCTCCACCATCCTGGGTGACAGCCTGGTGCGCACGCTGCGGTTTCTGGGCCACCGGGTGGTGGGAGACAACCACGTGGGTGACTGGGGCACCCAGTTCGGTACCCTGATCTGGTCCTTCAAGCAGGGCCACGACGCCATCCTGCTCGAGCAAGACCCGCTCGGCGAGTTGGAGCGGCTCTACAAGCACGGCAGCGAACGTGCCCGGGAGAGCGCCGAGGTGGCCGAGGAGGCGCGCCAGGAGCTCTCGCGCCTCCAGGCCGGCGACCCCGAGAACAAGGCCCTGTGGGAGCGCTTCGTGGGGCTGTCGCGGCGCGATGCCGAGTCGCTCTATGACCGACTGAACGTGAGCTTTGACTCCTGGAAGGGGGAAAGCCACTACAATCAGGTGCTGCCCGCCCTGGTGGAGCGCATGGTGGCTCAGGGCCTGGCCCGGGAAGACCAGGGGGCCATCGCTATCTTCTACGGGGATCATCCCGAGCTGGGCGACAAGCCCTTCCTGGTGCGCAAGAAAGACGGGGCGTTCCTGTACGCCACTACCGACCTGGCTACCCTGGAGGAGCGTCTCGAGCATTACGACCCCGACCGCATCATCTACGTGGTGGACGTGCGCCAATCTCTCCACTTCGTGCAGCTCTTCGAGGCGGCCCGGCTGCTGGGAATGGCTCAGAACGGTCACCCCCGGCTCGAGCACGTGGGCTTCGGCATGATGCTCGGTCAGGATGGGCGTCCCTTCAAGACCCGCGAGGGCGGTACGGTGACGCTGGCGGCACTGCTCGACGAAGCCTCCGAGCGCGTCTATCCCAAGGTCGCCGAGCGCTATCCCGAGGCTAACCACGATGAGCTGCACCGGCTGGCTGAGCAGGTGGGAATCGGAGCGGTCAAGTACGCCGACCTTTGCCAGCACCGCACCACCGACTATCGCTTTGACTGGGAGAAGCTGCTGGCCTTCGAGGGGAACACCGGGCCCTACCTTCAGTATTCCCTGGTGCGCACCCGCTCGCTCTTGCGCGAGCATCTGGTGCGCTTTGGCAGCGAATTCGAGCCGGTGGCCGGCGAGCTGAAGCTGGAGGAGCCCGAGGAGAAGGCCCTGGCGGTCGAGCTCTTGCGTCTTGGAGACGTGCTCGACCGGGTGGCCGAGCACCTTACGCCCCACCTGCTTTGCGAGTACCTCTTCGGTCTGGGCCGGTGCTACAACGTCTTCTGGGACCGTTGTCCCATCTTGAAGGTTGAAATCCCTGACTCGGTGCGCCGGCGGCGCCTGACCCTCAGCGCGGGCGTGGCCCGGGCTTTCGAGATCGGTCTTTCCCTCCTGAACATCCCTGCTCTGGAGCGCATGTAGCCGAAGGCATCTTCGCTCCATCCAGAGAATTTAACAATCTGGCGGTAAATTTTTAACAAAGGTTTACCTCTTCTTCACGCTCGCTTGGCAATCGAGTGGTAGGCTATCCCAACGACGTTCAGGGAGGACAATCCCCTTTGGCGCAGCCTTCGAAGGACATCAAGAGCACGAGCACCACCGTGACCACGACGACGACCTCGTCGACGGCGAGCAAGGGGGGGAGCGTCGAAAAATCGCTCAACGAGCTGCAAGACGTCATCATGACCTCCATCACCTCGCTTGAGGGAGCCTTCCCGGGCAGCAAGGCGGAAAAGCCGCTCTCCAAGAAAGAGCGGAAAGAGGCCAGGAAGAAAGAGGACGCGATCCTTCGCATGTTCGGGATCGATCCTACCAAAGCGCCCAAAGAGAAGGATAAGGAGAAGCTGCCATCGGCTTCGGTCAGAATCGAGAGCACGAAATCTCTCATGACTGGCCAGACGACGGTCCAGAGCGCCCGCTCTGAGACCACCACGAACGCCGATGGCTCCTCCAGCTCGCGCACCGAGGTCACCACGGACGATGGCCGTCAGCTGGTCAAGGAAGAGGTGAAAACCGGCTCCACGGACGCGCCTGGAGGAGCGGCCACAACCCGGAGCAAGACGCAGGTCGTGGAGGCGGACGGCACGACCAGCACCGAAACGGCTACCAGAATCGAGGTCAAAGGCCCCGACGGAAAGACCTCCGAGGTGACCGTGGCGATCGTTGAGAAGCCAGGCCAGCTGCCCAGCGTGGAGGTCACCACGGCCGAGAAGGACAAGAAGGGCCGGGTGATCCGCTCCGAGGCGAGCTCCGTGGAAACGGTCCGACCCGGGGTGACCCCGACGAAGCCGCAGACGGAGAAGGCGGCCGAGGCCACCAGCAGCTCCAGCGAGGAGAAGACCGCTCGTGCCAAGACGGCTGAGAACCGTCGAGAGACGGCCGCGCCGGAGGAAGAGCGTGTCGTGACCGAGACCACCGAGACGGTTACGGACGCCAACGGGGAAACGAGCACCAGGACCGAGACCCGGGTCGAGCGCAAGGACGAGCAGAAACCCGAGCAGCCGAAAGCAGAAGGCGAGAAGAAGCCGGCCAACCGCACCGAGTCGTTCACTCTGGCCACCGGTGAGAAGGTCACCACTACAACCGAGAGCAGGCCTCCCGAGAGTCCGAGGCCAGCCTTGCTCGCTCCCCGGGCCGACGAGACCAAAACCGAGGAGACGCGGACCACCACCACGGTCGAGTCGCCCACCGGCGAGACGCGCACGACGACGACCAACACCACCCGGGTCGAGAAAGTCGAAGCTCCGCCGCCCCCCAAAGCGGAAGAAGCCAGGGGCAACACGCGCACTGAGACCATTACTCTGCCGACCGGCGAGAAGATCGTCACCACCACCCGGACTGTTGGCAAGCCTTCCGAAGAGGCCCGCCCGGCGCCCCTGCCACAACAGCAACCGACGACCCGGACCCCCGAGCCGCAGCCGGCTGCGCGGGCCGAGGAGAATCGCAACGTCACGCGCCGTGAGACGACCGAGCTGCCCACGGGCGAGACCATCACCAGCGAGACCTCCCGGGGCGAGGGAGGGGAGGAGCGCACCACCACCACGATCACCACGGCAACCGGCGAGCGCATCACCGCCACCGTAGAAGGAAAGCCCGGCGAGACCGAGCCCCGTGTGGCCGCGCCTGCGCCGCCCAAGCGCAACCCCGATCAAAATCACAACGAGAATCGACCCGGCACGCACGAGCCGCGCTCGGAAGAGAATCGGAATGTGACCCGGCGGGAGACCACCGAATTGCCCACCGGTGAGCGGATCGTGTCGGAGACGTCCGAGGGAGGCGGAACCGTGCGCGCCACCACGACAGTCCAGAGTCCCACCGGAGAGCGCGTGACGATCACGGTGGAAACGACCGGACGCACGGGCGACGAGCGTCCGGCCCCGGCCCAGCCACCCGCTAACCGTGGTGATGAGCGACCGCGCGTAACTGAGGCGTCAGCCAGCAGCAAACAACCCGAGACTCGGGTGGCCCGGTCCGAAGCCGAAGCACCACGTGGGGAGCAGACCCGTGCCACCGAGCCGGCCCGTCCCGCCGAAGGCCAACGTCATGAGTCCGCCCGCCAGGCCGAGGCTCCACCCAACGAGCTCGCCCGCGCCGAGGGAGAGCCGGCCCGTCCGACCGAGGGCCAGCGTAACGAGGTCGCCCGGCAGGCTGAGGCTCCGCGCAACGAGCCCGCCCGCTCCGAGGCAGAGCCGGTCCGAGCGTCCGAAGGGTCACGAAGCGAGGGACAGCCTCAGCGCAGCGAGCAGGTTCGCCAGGCCCGCAACGAGTCCCAGACGCCAGCTGCCGAGGCTCGTCGGGAGAGCAGTGGCGAGCCTCGGCGAGTGGAGGAGGCCAGCCGTTTGGAGCAGGCACAGCCCGGCGACGCCCGTGAGGTCGAGCTGGCCCGGGTCGAGGCTCGAGCTGAGGCACGCTCCGAAGCCAGAGGGGAAGCCCGGGCCGAAGTGCGAGCTGAGAGCCACGAGGCTCGCTCCGAGACACGTGGAGAATCGCAAGCTTCCGAGACGTCCCGCGCCGATGCGCCGCGCAGCGAAGCACGGGTGGAAGCGCGATCGCAAGTGCGTGCCGAGAACCGAGGCGAGCAAGCGGGTGAGCCTTCCAGGCCGGCCGAGGGTCGCGGAGCGACCGCCGAAGAGCCGGCCCGCGCCGCCGGCGCCCCCGGCGGTCAGGAAGCCGAACGACGGGCCAGCGTGACCGGTGAGCCGGCCCGCGCCGCC
>QWHO01000293.1 GCA_021404945.1 bacterium CPR1 | reverse complement strand
AATTCTCAACCGGTTGAGCTTCGTCGCATCGCCCGTGCCACAACACTTTGGGAGCGGTTCGAAACAACCTTCTCACCGCACGTCAGGTGGCCCGGCCAAGGCGACGAAGTTTAGCGGCGAACCCGCACCCGGTTGCGCACTTGCTCGGGACGCTCGGCCACGCTGACCTTCAAAGTGACCTGCCTGCCGTCGCGCAGCACGTTGAGATCGGCCGTGGATCCCACCGGGGTGGCTGCAATCTGGTTGAGCAGGTCGCGATCCGAGTTCACCGCGCGTCCGTTTATGCCGGTCACAACGTCTTGCACCCGGGCTCCGGCTTGCTCGGCCGGTCCCCCCGGGATGACGCTGGCTACCAGGGCGCCGCGCTGGTCGGGAGCGAGAGCGAGCCTCTCACGTACTTCAGCCGTGATGGGGGCGATGCCGATGCCCACGAAGCCGCGCACCACCTTGCCCTGCTGCTTGAGTTGCTCGACGACCTCTCGGGCCAGGTTGATGGGCACCGCAAAGCCGATACCCTGGCCGGCGGGCAGAATGGCCGTGTTGATCCCCACCACCTCGCCGGCCGTGTTGAAGAGCGGCCCGCCCGAGTTGCCGGGATTGATGGCCGCGTCGGTTTGCAGGAAGTCGTCGTAAGGGCTGGCCCCGATGGTGCGGCCGGTGCCGCTCAGCACCCCCACGGTCACGGTTGCCTCCAGGCCAAAGGGGTTGCCGATGGCCATGACCCAGTCGCCCACCTCCAGGGCTTTGGAGTCACCCAGACGGGCAGCCGGAAGGGGTTTGTCCGTGCTCAACTTGAGCAAAGCCAGATCGGTATTGGGATCGGTGCCCACCAGGGTGGCTTTCAGCTCGGTGTCGTCCATCAATGTCACTCGCACCTCGCCGCGCCCGGCCACCACGTGGTTGTTGGTCAGCACGTAGCCGTCGGGGCTGATGATCACCCCGCTCCCCTGGCCCGAGTTGGGCTCCGCCTCCAGAAAGGGGTTCTCAAGGGCAAATCGCCGCTGCTCGACGACCGAGATATTGACCACCGAAGGCTTGAGTTGCCTGGCCAGCCTGGCAAAGGTTCCCAGCTCGCGCTGCACCTGGACCCGGGTCTCATCCTCCGGCTGGGCGACGGCATAACGCGCCCCCAGTTGGAAAGCCCCCAGCATGAGCGCCACAATCAAGGCAAAACTGAGTGTCGAGGCCATCAGGCGGCCCCTTTGAAGGAGATTCAAGAGCCATCCACCTCCGGTTTGAGAAGTTCGTTACCAGAGACGTCCGAGCGGCCGGGTTAGTTCCCGTTGCGCAGGGCCTTCCAGCGCTCGATCAGCTCGATCTCCTCGCTGGAGAGGTCGCCCGGCACGTCGATCTTGACGCGGGCATAGAGGTCTCCAGCCGGCTCGCCTTTCATGCGAGGCAGCCCCTGGCCGGTCAGGCGAAACTGCCGGCCCCCATGGGTACGAGGTGGGATCTTCAGATCGACCTGGCCGCGAGGGGTGCGGAAGTTCACTTTGCCGCCCAGCACGGCCGTGTAGACCGGCACCGGCACCTCGCGGTGCAGGTCGTGACCCTTCACCTCGTAGACCGGGTCGGGCTTGAGGCGCATGACCAGCACCAGGTTATGCTCGCGCAGGCGAATCTTGGAGCCGTCCTTGACGCCGGCCGGGATCTTGACCTCGAGCGTCTGGGGGCGTCGCAACTGGCCCTGACCACGACAGGCGGGGCAGATGCCCTGGTCGGTCAAACCTGATCCCTGGCACTGGGGGCAGGCCTCGCGCTGATCCAGGGTCAGGGTGCGCGAGCTACCCTGAATGGCCTCCTCGAGAGAAACCTCGATCTCGGCCTCGCTTTCGGGGGGTTTTTGCGGCCCGCGACCACGGCCTCGGCCGCCGCCCCCCATCTGGCCGCCAAAGAAGTGCTCGAAGAAGCTCGAGAAGCCAGAGCCACCGCCCGCTCCGCCGAAGAGGTCACCGAGATCCTGGAAATCGAACCCCTGCGCACCCGACCACTGGCCACCCCCGCGCGGTCCACCCTGGGGCTGGCTCCAGTACATTCCGAGCTGGTCGTACTTCTGTCGCTTCTCAGCGTCGGAGAGCACCTCGTAGGCCTCGTTGATCTCGCGGAACTTGACCTCGGCGCCCCGATCGCCTTTTTTAACATCGGGATGGTTCTCGCGAGCAAGCTTGCGATAAGCTTGCTTGATCTCTTTTTCGCTGGCGGTCTTGGAGACGCCCAGCGTCTTATAGTAGTCCTTGAACTCCATCGAGGAGTCGGCTCAGTCCTTTACCTCGTATTCGGCATCCACGACGTCTCCCTCGCTGGCGCCGTTTTCGGATGCCGGGGCGCCGTTGGGGCCTGGTGCTCCGGCCTCGCCCTGCTGGCCGTAGAGCATCTTGGATACCTCGTAGATCGCGTTGGTCAACTCCTCCAGGCCGGATTTGACCTGGGCCTGATCGATGCTGGAAGCCTCCACGGCGTTCTTGAGCTTCTCGCGGGCGGATTCTACCCTGGCTCGCAGCTCGGGCGTCACCTTGTCACCGGCGTCCTTGAGGGTTTTCTCCGAGCTGTAGATGAGGCTGTCAGCCTGGTTCTTCAGCTCGATCTCTTCGCGCCGCCGTTTGTCATCCTGAGCGTTGGTGTCGGCCTCGCGCACCATGCGCTCCACGTCATCTTTGGAGAGGTTGGTGCTGGCTGTGATGGTGATTTTCTGCGACTTGCCCGTGGCCTTGTCCTTGGCGGTCACGTTCAGGATGCCGTTGGAGTCGATGTCGAAGGTCACCTCGACCTGGGGCACTCCGCGTGGGGCAGGGGGAATGTCGGTGAGCTTGAAGGTGCCCAGCGACTTATTGTCCCGGGCCAACTCGCGCTCACCCTGGAGCACGTTCACCTCGACGCTGGTCTGCATGTCGGCGGCGGTTGTGAAGGTCTCGGCCTTGGAGGTCGGGATGGCGGTATTTCGCGGGATCAGCTTGGTCATCACGCCGCCCAGCGTCTCGATGCCGAGGGTGTGCGGGGTGACGTCGACCAGCACCACGTCCTTGACCTCACCCGAAAGCACGGCGCCCTGCACGGCAGCACCCAGGGCCACGCACTCGTCGGGGTTGATGTCCTTGGAAGGCTCCTTGCCGAAGCGGCGCTTGACGAACTCGGTGATCATGGGCATGCGGGTGGATCCGCCCACCAGCAGCACACGGTCGATGGCCGCGATCTCGATCTTGGCGTCATCCAGGGCGCGCTTACAGGGAGCGGCGCAGCGGTCGAGCAGATCGTGGGTCAGCTCCTCGAACTTGGAGCGGCTGAGCGTCACGTCCAGGTGCTTGGGTCCGGAGGCGTCGGCGGTGATGAAGGGCAAATTGATGTTGGTTTGAGAGACCTGGCTGAGCTCGATCTTGGCCTTCTCGGCCGCGTCGCGCAGCCGCTGGGCGGCCATCTTGTCGGCCAACAGGTCGATGCCATTCTCCTTCTGGAACTGCTCGGCCACGTATTCCATGACCCGCTGGTCCCAGTCGTCGCCGCCCAGGTGGGTATCGCCGGCGGTGGCTTTGACTTCAAAGACGCCTTCTGAGATCTCCAGCACGGAGACATCGAAGGTGCCGCCGCCCAGGTCGAACACAACCACGGTCAGCGATTCGTTCTGCTTGTCCAGACCGTAGGCCAGGGCGGCCGCAGTGGGCTCGTTGATGATGCGCAGCACGTCCAGTCCGGCGATGGTGCCGGCGTTCTTGGTGGCCTGGCGTTGAGAGTCATTGAAGTAGGCGGGAACCGTGATGACCGCTTGCTTGACCTGCTCACCCAGATACTGCTCGGCGTCGTGCTTGAGCTTCTGCAGGATCATGGCCGAGATTTCCTCGGGTGAATATTTCTTCTCGTCGACCTCGACGCGGAAGTCTGTGCCCATGTGGCGTTTGATCGATCGAATGGTGCGGTCGGGGTTGCTGACCGCCTGGCGCTTGGCCAACTCGCCTACCAGGCGCTCACCGGACTTGCTGAATCCCACCACCGAGGGCGTCGTACGGCTTCCCTCGGCGTTGGCGATGACGGTGGGCTTGCCACCCTCCATGATTGCCACCACCGAGTTGGTGGTGCCCAGGTCGATTCCTACCACTTTTGCCATTGGGTCAAGCCTCCGTTGTCGCTTGGGGTTGGATGTTGCTGGCCACCTTGACCAGGCTCGGCCGCAGCACGCGGTCTGCCATGCGATATCCGCGTTGTAGCTCGGCCACGATGGCCTGATCGGGCACGTCGTCGCGCTCTTCGAGCATCATTGCCTCATGCAGGTTGGGGTCAAACAGCACGCCTTCGGTCTGAATAGGCTCCACACCGTGATTTTGCAGGAGCTTGTGATACTCGCGGGTCACCATCTCCATGCCCTGGGTCAGGCTCTCGATGGAGGGACTGGCCTGGGCGGCAGCCAGACCGCGCTCGAAGCTGTCCAGAATGGTGAGGAGCTGGCGGAAGAGGTCTTCCTTGAGGTGCTGCAGACGACGCTTTTGCTCTTCCTCCTGGCGGCGACGGAAATTCTCAAAGTCCGCTGCCACGCGCCGCACTTGCTCTTTGAGCTCTGCGATCTCGCCATCACGGGTGCGCAGCAACTCGGACAACTCGGCCACTCCCGAGTTGGAATCGGCTTCCTCGACGGTTTCGGGTTCTTCGAGCTGGACTTCATCCTGACTCAAGTCCGCTGGCACCTCGTTTTTTCTTCTGCTGTTGAGCGTCAGATGATGAAAGTCTTGCCTGTTTTTCAGGGATGCTTCCTACCAGTTGGTTGGCGAGCGTCCCTGCAAAATCTTCCTCAATTACACTCGAAAATGGCGTAGCACGGCCATCTGGTAGCTTAGCGGCAGGTGCGTGTGAGTTGAGTTTGCGAACTGTTAGAAAACTGTTAGAGCTTGCGCCACCTGCAGAGGGTATAGCATGCCAGGAGCCTTGGGAGGATGCGGTTCAGTAGAGATTCAAGCCGCATGGCGGGGCCCGCATAGTACTTCTTGAGGCCCACGGGTAGCCGTAAAACCATGGAGTTCAGCACCACGATGTAGGCCACGTTGCCCACGTAATTCTCGATTTCGAAAGTGAACCGTTGCTGGTTGGCCCTCTTGAGCAGCCCAACGTCGATGGCGGCCTCGTTCTCCTCGAAGAGTGGGTCGAAGCGGTACCAGAGCTGGCGTAAGACGTCCGGCAGAGAGCCGGTGTGAGGCTCGGTGAAGCAGAAATAGCCCCCCGGCCGCAGCAAACGATGCACTTCGTCAATGGCCGTGAGCACGTTGGGGTGCAGGTGGTGCAACCCGCCGACAACTGCGACGAGGTCAAAACTGGCATCGGGAAGGCCGCTCTCGAGCATGGAGCCGCATACTGCCTGGCAGCCGGGTAGTTTTTTTTGATACATCGCGATTTGAGTAGGAGAAATGTCCAGTCCCGTGACCCGAGCGCCGCTTCGTTGAAGGTAGTCAGAGAGCGAGCCGCTGCCGCTCATTGCATCCAGAGCCCGCATGCCGGTCAGGCTCAGTCCTGCGAAAAGAGGCGCGTGCAGGAATCGGTCGCGATACTCGCGGCTGGTAGGGTCGGAGTAATGCACTTCATAGGCTGCGCCGATTTCTTCGTAGTGTGTCCTCTGGGCTGCTTCGTGGCTCACTCTCAGGGCTTCGCAGAGTAAATGAAAAACCCTCGGTCCAAAGACCGAGGGTCAGGTGGCAGGAAGGCCCCTCTGGGAGCTGGGGCATACCACCCTCCCCGCCGAATCCATCCGGGCCTGCTCTTGTTCAGCCTCGCAGGCCTTCGGGTGGCCGGTTGCTCCCGGGCTCAACCTCGATGTCTGCATGCTAACGCGGAGCGAGATGAAAGAAGTTTCAGCGGTGTTAACGAGTAGACAGAATTTTGACCCGCTCGATCACCATCTGGCCGTTCTCCCAGCGCACCACTCCGGTGTAGGGCCGTCCGTGGGGGTCAAAGAGGTCCTTCTCGCTGATCGGCTTGCCGGGGTCGGTGTAGAGGATGCGCCCGGCCGCGATCAAGTGCTTGAGACTTTCCTTCACTCGATCGACGCTCTCGGCTTCCTGAATGATGGACGCGCTCTTGTCCACCAGGTTGTCCACCATTGCCCCATCGAACTGCCGGAACTCGAGCCCCTGAAGCAGGACACGCTGGGGACGGATGCTCTCTTCTTCGCTCTGGTAGATGCGGGCATCTGCCAGAGCAAAGGATGGCGTCTCGCCGTCCTCTCGTCCGTTCAGGATCCGGCGGTCGCTGAAAACCCGGGTGATCAGCTCGGACCGGGCACCGTTGTTGTATTGACGGTCGGCCGCCACCAGGGCCCGGGCCATGTCTCGATAGGTATGGTCGCCTCGAGGAGCGGTCTTCATCAGGCCACCGTAAAGCTTGAGGGCTTCGGTGGAGGCCGCCCGGATGGCCTGGAAAGGCTCCATCCCCTGCTCGCGGTTGGAGTTGACCATTCCCTTGAGGACATCATAGAACGACCCGGTCCAGAGCCGAGAGTAGCTGTGCACAGCCCTTCCGAGCTGGTCCGGACCACCCTTATCGGGTAACGTGCTTGGGTCTTGCCAGACAAAATTATTGATGGCCGTGCGGGTGTAATTGCCGCCGGTCACGTTCCTGCCAGTGCTGTTGTTGATGGCCGTGCCCAGCTCTTCACCCAGGTGGGAGGCCAGGTTGGGAATAGAAAGGTCGCCGCCCGTCTGCTCCACCACCCGCTGCAGGCAGCGGTCGTCTTGCAGGCAGACCAGCATGGCCAGCACGTCGCCGAACGACTCGTGGAAGCCGCCCGGGTCGGGTGACCAGGCTCCCAGGTAGCCGGGACGCAGGCCATCGAGGATGGCGTGTCCGGCTTCGTGGGCCGCGACTTCGCCCGAGCCGCCCGAGTAGACCACCTGGCGTGTGATCGGATCGGTCTCATGGAAAAAGTTCAGGCTCTTTCCCTGGCGACTGTAGAAGGCGTTCAGGTCGCGGCCCGCGTCCGCGTTGATGCGCAACTGGGTGCCATTGAAGGCCCAGCGGATGGGCTCGCCCAGAGCCTCTTCGAAGATCTTGATGGCTCTGGCCACGCTCGAAAATGCCAGGGCACCCACGAAGCCCTGCTCTCCGGGGGCGAAGACATACTTGCCGTCCCTGGCGGGATTGGCGCCGTTGAGCCTGGCCTTCTCCACCGTGGGCCCGGCCCCCACCCCGCCGATGATCGTGGTGCCCGCGTCCAGAACGCTGCGATCCTGCGGGTTATAGCTGAACTCGACCTCACCGGAGGGCGGCTGCGGAGCCGGTGGGTCGGGCTTGGGCCAGGACCAGGACTTGCAGGGGGTCTGGCTGGTGGAGCAGGCGGTGGTGGTCACGACTACCTCCTGGAAGTGCTGGGGCGTCCAGGGAGCATCATGACCGGAGCGCTGTGACCGACGGGTGAACTCAGGATGAACTTTTCGTTCGAAGGAGTACCCCCGAGGCTTGTGAAATTTTACTTCCCAGGTTCAGGTGGCTGCCAGCCGGTTGGCCAGGATAGCTCGGAAAAGCTCGTTGCGCGGCTCCTCACCAGAGGCTACTATTCTAGAGGCTCGGCCGAACAGGCCGAGCCCCTTTGTCGGAGAGGAGGGAGTCCATTCAGTAAGTCCGTTCGTGATCTACTGATCGGTGGTGCGTTTGTATTGTTGATGCTGGGCGCTTTTGCTGGCAGCCTGGCCTACCTCGAGCGACGGGCTGAGCGCACCGACTCACTCCCTATTCTCCACTACGAGCAGCCCGTCTGGTCGGAGGACGAGTCGCGGCTGGCTTACTTCCGGCTTTTGATGCCTCCTGGGGGGGGCGCCTATACCTGTCGTCAGCTCTGGTGGGCGGACCGGATCGGCAGCGAGCGTCGGCTGGTGGCCGAATTCCCTCCCGGCGACCTGCGCATCGCCGCCTGGATCGAGAATGATAGCAGCATCTTGCTGCAACCTCCCCAGCAACCCGGCCTGCCCCCGGTTCTCACAGCGGTTGCGCCGCCGGGTCTTCGACCTCGACGCACCGCAGTGGGTCGACGACGACAAGTTCGACCTGGCCTATCACGTGCGGCGCGTCGCTCTCCCGGGCTCCGGCACCGACGAGGACCTCTACAGCGTGGTGGCCGACGTGATGTCGTGGCAGCTCGACCACGACCGCCCGTTGTGGGAGATCTGG
>QWHO01000785.1 GCA_021404945.1 bacterium CPR1 | reverse complement strand
GGCGCTAAAGGATGTACTAGAGGTCATTTCCCTGAATACGGCTCCGTCTCGGGCTGAAGGATTCGGCGAGGTCTACCCTACCGAATGGGAGAATCCCGCCAAGTTCATGGAGCTGGTCCTTGAGATACACGCTTGCATGACTAGCTTTCGATCGGCTCTTGTTGAAATCGTACGGCAACTTCGACGGAAACTGGGTGTCGACCCACATGCTCTGCTCGCATCGACTAAGTGAACTAACTCAGTCACGGAAGCGGAGGATTCTGGGGCGTAACTGGACCCATAAAATGGTGCAACCACGCCGATCCGGAAACGGTGATCAGATGGTGATCATTTTGGCCACCGCCCACCCCACAAACCCAATCGGGGCGCCATCGAAGAGGCCCCATGTAAGTTCTCCGGGTAAGGGCGACGCTGCCTTCCGGCTTCGTGCGGGTTCGGAGAACCATAGGCTCACTCTACAACGGGGTTGTCGGTGAGATTTTCCCCTGGCCGGCTTCGACTCCAAAAAGGCCCAAACGATGGGTTCTTTGCATCAAAGCGACCCTATGGAACGCGGTGGACAATCAGGATTGGTGATGACTCTTGTGTTGAGCGTTACGTTCTGAGAGTTTTGCCTCTCCTTCGGGGGCGCATCCATAAAAGTCCATCGGCGCGATTTACTGCAAGACCTTCAGCACTTCACTTTAGCTCGAGCCCAAGTCCGCAGCTCGTTTAACCAGGCATTTTGCTTCAACTGTCTTCTGCGAGCCAGGAAATGGCTGAGGTCTGCGGCCGTCAGAGGCACAAAAGCGCTACGGTCCGCCGCCTCGTAGGTCTGGCCACGCAACAGAAAAATCTGGCATCCCTCCGGCCCACAGCGCCAGAGCTCGGGCACGCCCAGGCCTGCAAGGACGGGCACCTTGTCAAGGGCGGAGCGGCTGATCTCGACCTCAACCATCAGGTCAGGGGGGCAGTCGAGAGGCTCTCGCTCCGTGTCGCCAAAAAAGTAAGAAGAGTCTGGCTCGACGCCCCTTCCTAACGTCTTGCGTCGCTGCGTGGTGGAGCCTAGCGGACGGACCTCCAGGTCGAGTTCCTCGCAAAGCACCCAGATGATTTGCTTGACCCCCTCATTCATCTCTTCATGCTCGGGAGAAGGGCTCATGATCTCCAGCACTCCATCGCAGTAAGTAAACCGCGGAACGCTCCGGTCAGCGTGCTCGGCCAGTATGCGCTCATAGGTCTCCCAACTGCATGGATCGAGGACGACGCGTTGCTCCGAGGTCAGCTCCAGCATATCCAATGAATTCGTGCCCGGGAGAATCTTCCCCTTGGGCCCCTGGTCTATCCCCTGAGAAGCTCCCTCCATCAGCACCGTTGGCGGGGTGGTCATTCACAACGCGGTCCGGGGAACAAAGTCGGTTTCGCCGCGTCCTGGTTCATCTGCATGCAGGCCCCTGGGCCTTGCCTGCGAACGGCCTGCCATGCCCCCTGGCTCCATCGTCTTGCTGTTCGGCCCTCCCGCGGCCGGGAAGAG
>QWHO01000292.1 GCA_021404945.1 bacterium CPR1 | reverse complement strand
GGCCAGGTTGCCGTTGACCATGGTGCAGGCCAGATCGACGATCGAGCTGGCCGGGTTCCCTTTGAAGTCCATGCTGACGAGCGGCTCGTCGCAGGCTTCCAGGATGCCTTTGAGCGGACCATTGGCCGCGTCGCGGAAGGCCTGCTTGAGCTCGTCGGCGGTGGCCGGCTTCTTGAGCACGCAGACGAAGTCAACGATACTGACCGTGGGGGTCGGGACGCGCAGCGAGAAACCGTCGAACTTGCCCTTCAGCTCGGGGATGGCCAGAGCCACGGCTTTGGCCGCGCCCGTGGTGGTGGGAATGATGTTCAGCGCGGCTGCCCGGGCGCGACGCAGGTCTTTGTGGGGAAGGTCGAGGATACGCTGGTCGTTGGTATAGCTGTGAATGGTGGTCATCAGGCCGTTCTCGATGCCCCACCTGTCATTGACGACCTTGGCGGCCGGTGCCAAACAATTGGTGGTGCAGGAGGCGTTGGAGATGATGTGGTGCTTGTCGGCGTCATACTGGTCATGGTTGACGCCCAGCACGATGGTGATGTCCTCGCCCTTGGCGGGAGCGCTGATGACCACTTTCCTGGCCCCGGCGGCCAGATGCTTGGAGGCCGTCTCCTTGTCGGTGAACAGGCCCGTGCTCTCGAGCACGATCTGAACATCGAGGTCTTTCCAGGGCAGGTTGGCCGGGTCTTTCTCGGCCAGAACCTTGATGCGCTTGCCGTTGATCACCAGATCGCCGCCCTCAGCCTTCACCTCACCCTGAAAGACCCCGTAGTTGGAGTCGTACTTGAACAGGTGGGCATTCGCCTCAGGGCTAACGAGGTCGTTGATGGCCACGATCTCGATGTCGGGATAGCGCTCCATCATCGCTTTCAATGACTGACGGCCGATGCGGCCAAAACCGTTAATGCCAACGCGGGTAGGCATGGTGTGAAACCCTCCTTCTACTTCGGAAAAAGCAGCTTCCCGATAGGGGAAGACGGCGGGGGATTAGTTTTCGGCCCGCGGGGTTCCTGCCAATGCCTCCAAAATCGACGTTTCGTTTAACAGGATTCAATCTGCCTCAGGAAAAGAAGCCTGCGCGATCAGCGCAGGCTTCTGAAGGCGATTTGACTCGTCCTACTGGCGGCGTCCGCCGAAGCAGAGGGCCGAGAGCATCCAGAGGCCGAATCCGAAGGCGGCCACGATCAGGCCGTATTTCAGAGCCATTAGCCCCAGAGCCAGCAGCAGGCCGCCGGCCAGGAAGGTTCCCAACAGCGCTTCGGCCAGGATGGGGAACAAGAACCACACCGCCACGGCGAGCAAGACCAGGAAGATCAGGACGTTGGCCGGGTTGGACTTCCTGGTGGACGGGCTGTAACGCGTTCCTCTCATTGTTTCCCTCCGTTCGACTAGGTACCATCAGGATAGCATTCCTGGGGCTCCTGCGAGCTCGCAGGCGCGGGGATCCTCGACGACGGGCCCAGCGGAGCCGCGCCCGGCCCCTTTGGCAGATCAATTGGTCTGGATGGGAGCTAGCAGGACGGCCGATCGGGGGGCCAGCATGATGCTGCCCGACACGGTGCGATTTCCGAGAAGGTCGGTGTGGTCTTCGCTCAGCTTGAAAGCGCGCCCTTTGCGTCCCACATTGAAGAGCGCCAGCACCCGTTCTTGACCCAGCGAGCGGACAAAGCCGTAGAGGTCGTCTTCGGCCACGACGGTGGCGAAGTCGCCTGTCTGGAGCGCCTCGTGCTTGTTGCGCAGGGCGATCAAGCGCCGGTAATGCTCGAACAGGTCGCGGTCAAAAGCCACCGGGTCCGGTGGAGTGCGCTCGCTGCCGTCCGCGTTGACTCGCTCGGGCCCGTAGTCCAGATCCTCCCACACCATGGGCTTACGGTCGTCGGGGTCGTTGGCGCCCCACATGCCCGCCTCGTCGCCGTAGTAAATCATCGGCGCGCCCACGTAAGTCATCTGGAAGGTGGCCAGCAGCTTCTGGGTGTTCTTCTCGTCGGCCCGGGGAGCGCGAGTGTTCCAGGCGGGGTTGGTCGCGCGAGAAGCGTCGCAGTAACGGGCCCAGTCGCGGTAGTCGAGCCGCTCTCGATTGACGATGTGGGAGGCCACCCGAGCCGTGTCGTGGCTGCCCACCAGGTTCTGCATGCGGTAGGCGGTGCGTCCCGGATAGGCCTCGCGCAGCTCGCGCAGGAGCTGGTCCAGTTGGGAGGCCGAGATCCGGTCCTTCTCGCGGATGAAGAACTCGCTGCTGGCGAAGGCGAAGTTGTAGTTCATCACGGCGCTGAACTCGTCGCCCTCCAGGTAAGGCCGGTTGGCCTCCACCGTGTCGATGACTTCAGCGGTCATATAGGCCTCGGGGTTGATCGAGCGCACCAGTCGGGACCAATCCTTCCAGAACGCATGCTTGACGCAGAAGGCCACGTCCAGGCGCCAGCCATCCACGCCGTCCACGACCCGTCCGTCTGGAGCCATCCAGCGCCGGGTCACGGCGAAGACATAGTCGCGCGGGCCCTGGACGATGCCTTGCTCGTCCTCGCGCCACTCGGGTAATTCCTTGACACCGAACCAGCCTTCGTACTGGAATTCGGGGGCCCAGCTGGTGATCGTGAACCAGTCCGCGTAGGGCGATTTCTGGCGGTTCTTCACCACGTCCAGGAAGAAGGGAGAGGTCTGGCCGATGTGATTGAAGACGCCGTCGAAGATGATCCGCATCCCTCGTCGGTGGCACTCCTTGATCAGCTTCAGAGCCAATCGATCGGCTGCGGTCCACTTCCAGGTGCGAGGATCGGCCGGGTCCTCCGTGGCGATGAGCTGACGATCTCCTTCGGGGTCGGGGCCAAAGGTGGGATCCACGTGGTGGTAGAGGGCGGCGTCGTACTTGTGCTGGGAGGGAGCGATAAAGATCGGATTGAGGTAGAGCGCGTTGACGCCCAGGTCCTGCAGGTAGTCGAGCTTGTCCAGGATGCCTTGCAGGTCTCCGCCGTAGCGGCGCCGCTGCAGGTTGAACCAGAGGTCCTTGCCGTTGGCCCGCTCATAAGGTTGCAGATGATACCAATCGGAGGTCCAGGGGTGCAGTTGCCAGGTCGATTCATGGTCGTGCGGCCAGGCGCCTTGCTGGTCCACAAGCCGCGGATCGTTGCCCGGATCTCCGTTGCAAAAACGCTCCGGGAAGATCTGATACCAGACCGCACGCTCGGACCAGGAGGGCTCTTCAGCCAAGACACCCAGCGACAGAACCAGACTCAAGAGGAGCAGCCTGCTCACACGGGCAGGTAGATGCCGGCGCTTTTGCGGTCGACTTCACACTGGATCCGCCCGTTTTGGACGGTCACGGTCTTACCCGTCATCAGGTCCTTCAGCACGGCTCCCTCTTGGAGCTTACTCTCGGCCCGGACGGGGATGTCACGCGTTTGTTGGTCAGTGGAGTTGTTCAGCACCACCACCGCCTCGCCTTGCTCGTGGACCCGGCCGTAGGCGAAGACCTGGTCATCCTGCCACATCTCCAGGAAGGAGCCCTCGCGCAGGGCGATGGAGTCGTTGCGGATGGCGGCTAGCTTCTGGAAGTGAGCCAGCATGTTGGGATCCTTATTCCACTCCATGGGGCGCCGGCTGGTCTCGCTCCAACCCTCATTGTCGCTTTCCATGGAGACTTCGGTCCCGTAGTAAATCGCGGGAATGCGGTTGATGGTCATGGCAAAGGCCAGGGCCAGCTTGAGCTTGTCTCGATCTCCCCCGGCCCTGGTGAGGAAGCGCTTGGTATCGTGGTTGTCCAGGAAAACACTCATCATCTCGGGCTGCGGGTAATGTTGCTGGCACTCGGCCATGCGTCCGGCCAGCTTGCGCATGCTATCGCCCCTGGCGAAGACGTCATCGATGGTGTAGTAGAGAGGATAGTCCACCAGGCCATCCATGTCTTGATGCTGGAAGACGGGGTACTTGGACGGGTCGCCGTGGTAGTACTCGCCCACCAGGTAGAAGTCCTCGCCGGCGAGCTCGTGCATCTCGTGATTGAACTTTGCCCAGAACGACTTGGGCACGTTCTTGACAGCGTCGAGTCGGAAACCATCCACCCCCGTGGCAGCCCAGAACTTACCCACGTCCATCAAATACTTCTCCACCACCGGGTTCTCCTGAGCCAGATCGGGCAGTCCGAAGATGGAGCAGTTCTCGGCCTGCCACTCGTCGTTCCAGTCGGTGACGTCGCCATTGTGGTGATACCAATCATGCCTGGCAGGGTCGGTCCAATAGGGGTGCTCCCAGGCGGTGTGATTGAGCGGGATATCGAGCAGCACCTTGATCCCCTTCTCGTGGGCGGTCTCGACGAACTCTTTGAAGGTCTCCATGGTGCCCAGGTGCTTGTCGACCGTGAAGTGGTCGATGGGCCAGTAGCCGTGATAGCCGTCCGTATTGACGAAGGTATCCTGGTTGGCCATGGGAGGGGTGATCCACACGGCCGTGGCCCCCAGGCTCTTGATGTAGTCCAGTTTCTCGGTCGCGCCCTTGAGGTCCCCCCCGTTCCAGCGGTGGATGTTGCCCTTCTCCACCCCGAAGTTGTTGCTCGGATCGCCGTCGTGGAAGCGATCGGTGAGCATGAAGTAGATGATGTCGTCTTTCCACTTGCGCTCCTTGACGTCGAGCGGTGGAGGCGAGGGTTTGGGAACCTCCGAGGCGACGGGAGCGGGAAAAGCCGCTGATGACTCGTTCCTGGCCTCGGTGACCAGGGCTCGCAGAGCGCTCAGGTCGGCTTGCGACCAGAGGGGCCGCGGAGCGGAGGCCAGAAAGCGGTCGGCCGGGCGCAAGGGGGGCGCCGGATTGTGCTCTGCCCCCGGCTGCCGGGAAACATAAGACGTCACCGTGGTGGGGATGCTCAAGCCGGTCGAAACTGCCACGCCGCCTCCTGCTGGTCGGTTTTTGACGCGCACAGTGTAAAATGAAGCCGGGCGACAGGTGAGAACCGGAGGTTAAAATTCGGACGACCCGAGCCTTCAGAACATTGGATCTGCGAGACCGAGTCGGAGAGCATCCGTGGAGGCCACCGCAACCGTAACCCTTACCCATGGGAAGGCGCGCCTGGTATACTGAGGGAGGAGGGTGAAAGCCATGCTCAAGCCGTGTCGTGAATGCGAAACCCATGTCAGCACCCAGGCTGCGACATGTCCCCGCTGCGGGGCCCCCAGGCCCACCCAGCTCAGCTTCCGAGGTTGGGGTTACGAGTGGAAGAGTCGCCAACAGATCGCCGGCTGGCCTCTGATTCACATCGCCTTCGGGCGCAACGCCGACGGCCGTCTGCGGGTAGCCCGCGGGATCATCGCCATCGGACAGTTTGCCGTGGGCCTCTTCACCCTGGCCCAGTTCGGGGTGGGGCTGGTCTTCGGGGTGGGCCAGTTCAGCTTTGGCCTGATCGCGGTGGGCCAGATTGCGGGCGGCCTGGCTTTTGGCCTGGGTCAGCTCGCCAGCGGCTACGTGGCCATCGGGCAGATGGTCCTGGCTGGCTACGGGTTGGGCCAGTTCGGACTGGGCCTGCACCTCTGGACCGTCAACCAGACCGACCCTGCCGCTCTGGCCGTTTTCCGTCCCTGGCTCCCCTGGTAGGCTGACTCCGGGCGATTTCTCTGGTATCCTCTGGATATGGCTCATTACGCCAAGCGGCCGATTGCGTTGGTGCCAGAGGTTGCCCTTTGAGATCGCTTGCCGGTCGGGGTCTGAGCCTTCTCGAGACCGTGATCGCGTCGCTCTTATTCGCGACCATCACGGTATCGCTGGTTTCCCTCTGGTTTTCTCACTATCGTCTGCTGGCCGTGTCCCAATCCCGCATGGTGGCGACTTACGTGTGCAAGCAGTTGATGGAGGATCAGCTCTCAAACGCCACCAGCGCCATTGTTGCGCTCCCAAGGGGCTCTCAGCCACCCATCACCATGACTCACCAGGTCAACGGAGCCGCCCGGAGGGTTGTCTATGAGTGGTCTGTTGGTGTGGTGGATACTCCCGACATGAAGGACGTGATCGTCACCGTGTTCTGGAAGGAGGGCGGAATCGAGCATGAGACTCACCTCGAGACGCTTCTCTTTACGCTCTATTGAGAGGGCGGGCGGTTTCAGCCTGCTCGAGACCATGGTGAGCGCCAGCCTGATGGCTCTGGTGCTGGGCAGCATCTATGTCTTGCTGGTCGCCGGGATGCGCTATCACCGGGCCACGGCCACCGGTCTTGAGCTCCAGCAAGACAGCCTGCATGCCCTGATGTGGCTCACCCGAGAGATCGGGGAGACCAATCCCAGGACGATCCTGGTCTTCAACAACCCGCCCGGGCTCTTGTTTGCCTCTCCTAGAGATCGCTCGAGCAACATCTTCATCGACAACAGCGGGATGATCCGCTGGCCCAAGTTCATCTGCTACTTCCAGCAAGACATCAACGGAATTCCCTCGCTGGTGCGCAAGGAGCAGTATCTTGACCATCCCGACCTCAATGTGGTGCCGGCCCCCCTGGTACCCCCACTTCCCCTGCCCAAGCAGACTTTGAATTACTACCGCGTCCTGGCCGTCCCCGTCCGGAGCGTGGCTCACAATGTCTCCTTCATCCGGTTCTCGGGCATCAATCCGATAAAGATTGAGCTGACCGTGGCACGCACCGAGTTTGATCGCAGCTTTGAGACCAACCTGACCGTCAAGGTGAGACCCCGCAACTAGGAGGACCGAATGAAGAAGCTGTCTCCCCCCAGGGGTATGTCCCTGGCAGTGATCATCTTTATCAGCACCCTCTTGTTCGGAATGGCCGTGGTGGCCACCCAGGCGGTCTTCCTCAACAAAGGTCACGCCCTGGACACCAACATCCGAGAGCAATGCCGCTACGCGGCCAGCGCCGGCCTCCAGCGGGGGCTGCGAGAATTAGCGGTCAACAGTGGCATCGTCCAGTTCACCAATCCGCCGCAAAGCCCACCGCCCACCATCGATGAATCCCTGGCGGCCGATCCCAAGCTGCGCTATACCGTGCAGCTCCTGGCCAATGGGACCCCGCAAATGATCAAGGCTCCGGATGACTCTGACATCCCTCCGGGGGCCGTCTACATCTACTCGGTGGGCTATGTCGAGGGAAGCAGCACCAGAGTCAGTGTTTCGGGATACTCCGCCCTGGCCATCCGAGCCAAGCCCGTCTTCGATTTTGCCGGCCTGGCAGACGGTGCCATCGACATCCAGAGTGATTCCTGGATCGACGCCTGGAATTCCGCTTTGAGCGCCTACCCAGGAACCAGCCCGCTCAATCCGGCCGATCCCACCACCTACACGAAGGCAGCCAGCCTGGCAACCAACCTGGGGGTCATGGGCGCCATTCGGGTGGCCGGAAACACGGCCATCGACGGCGATCTGTTGGTGGCCCCGGACGCCACCAATCCGGCCGCCATCATTCAGCTGGCGGGAAGCGTTACCCTGACGGGGACGCCGCGCAACCAGTCCGGCACGCGACGGATTCCCCTGTGGGAGCCGACTCTGGACCCCAGCACCGCCAGCAACTCGGTCACCGTCGCGGCTGGAACAAGCTACACGCTTCCTCCAGGTGCCTATAAAGAGCTGAGCGCAGGCGCCTCGGGTGGAGCCAGGGCCAGCCTCGTCCTCACCGCGGGCGAATACTATTTCGACCGCGATGTCAAGCTGGCCAACGTGGACCTTCAGATCGATCCGGCCACCACCGCTCCAGTTGTCCTGTATGTCAAGGGAGACTTTGATGTGACCGCCCAGAGTCGACTTAACGTGGACACTGCCGGCGTGAACGGCAAACCGGCCAATCTCCAGGTTTACTTCGTTGGGAGCGACAAGAAGCTCAAAGTCGATCAGGCCTCCACGGCCAGCCTGGTAGCCTCGGGCGCCCAGACCCACGGTGTGCTGGATACGGGAGAGATCTTCGGGGCCATTATGGCGCAAGACATCACCATGCGGGGCGCGAACTCCAAAATTCACTATGACCAGTCGCTGGCTGGACTGAAACTCAACGGTAATGGTCGGTGGGCCCTGGTCGCCATCAAGGAGAAGTCAGGCAAGAGCAAAGGCAAAGGTGGCGGCGGCAACAGCGGTGGCTCGAACAGCGGCGGCGGTAACAGCGGTGGCTCGAACAGCGGCGGCACCACCAGCGGGAGCACCACCAGCGGCGGCACCACCAGCGGGAGCACCACCAGCGGCGGCACCACCAGCGGC
>QWHO01000002.1 GCA_021404945.1 bacterium CPR1 | reverse complement strand
CTCTTCCGGTCGGAAGAGCATGTCAAGAACTGGTCATCTTACGATTCCATCTCCGAGGAGTCCATCATGCCGCTGGCACACTGGGCGTTGGTCTTTAGTGGATCGATCTGTCGGGGCCGTCTGGGGCTGGCAGAAGCCGCGCGGATTTGCTCGACACGAGGCGGCCTGCTGTCTTGCCCTGGCCTCGTCCATCGGGGCCGGCCTGGTGGCCTCGACGTGCTGGCTGGTCGGATGGCCGCTGGCCCTCCTGTGGGGCGGGGCGTCCCTGGCCCTGGCCCGCGAGCCTCGACGGGTCAGAGCCAGACGAGATCCCCCCTCGGAGGCCCTCGAGCAGGCGGCCTGACACGCGCTCACCCTGGCCTCAACCCACCCTACAGCCTTTCAATGGTCTGCCGAAACGGCATGTCCGAGAGCTCGCCCTCGATGAGGAGCGTGCCGTTGGCGGCCGGGGTGACGACAGCCCGAATCCGCTCAGGTCCCAGGTTGCCCGAGACCCGGTAGTTGCCGTTCGAGACGAGAGACACGCTCTCGTGAAGAGCTTTTCAATCAAATTTTCCGTTGATCAGGGCTATCTTTCCGGTGCTCGGGTCGCGACGCTCGAGCTCGTGGCGGAATCCCATCCGGCCGGCGTGGCCCTCCACCAGGGCGCCCGTCTCGCCTTCACGGACACTGACCTGGATCTCCCCGGCCGGGGTCTCGCCCCCCACCGTGAATCCCTCGGCGATCAGGGTGCGACTCATCGTGAAGGGCTTGCCGTCGATGGTGCCCTCGACCCCTTCGCGATCCTGAACGTAGTCGATCTGGTGGCCCAGAGCCTCAAAGGAGACGCGCACGTGGGCCTCGTCGCCCACCAGGGCGCGCACGAGCATGTCGGCGCCGGGAGCGAACATGGCCTCTTCGCACGTGTCGATGGGAGCAAAGTCGAAACGCGCCGGCAGGCGCTCGGAGCAGGGCGGTTGGATGGCGAGCATAGTCAGGTTATGCCACGGGCGGGGGATCAGAGTTGTAACCGGGCTCTGAACATTCTGCCAGGCTCGAGCCCCGGACAAGGTCGAAGAGACCGCCATGAGCAGGAATTGCCGCAGCTACGGAACCGCCTCGCATCCCGGGGATGCCTTCTGCGCCTGGTTCCCCTCTACCCCGCCTGGGAGGACGCGACGAGCCAGCCTATCTCTTCCGCAAGGGCCAGACGCCCGACTGGTCCAGGGTCGGGGGACGACCGGGCTCAGGCCCCAGGTAGCACCGACCAGCGCCGCAACACGCCTGCGCCCGATGCGGCCGTGAGCTCGAGGCCCATGTCGGTCTTGCGGGCGGCCACCGCACCCACCGCAAAGTCGAGCCCAAGCTCCAGACCCGGCTTGCCCTCTGCGGCCGACGCGAGCTGCAGGCCGCCGCTGGAAGAGCGAAAGATCAGATTGCGAGCGTCGGGCGCAAAGCGAACGTCCTCGGGCTGCCACTCCAGCTGGCGCTGCCAGACCGGCTCCCCCGTCTCGAGGTTCCACACGGAGAGCTTGCGGTCAGCCGTGGCCACGGCCACCTGGCTCTGATCGGGGCTGACCGACAGGCTCAGCACCCCGGCACCGCAGTCGAGGATGCGCCGGGTCTTGCCCTGGGCGTCCCACAGGCGCACGGTTCCGTCCTGGCTGCCAGAGAGGACCTCTCGCCCCCGATAGGCGACCGCCCGCACCCAGTGACCGTGTCCCTGGAGCGTGCGCTGGCGGCCGGACTTGAGATCGAAAAGGTGCAGAGCGTGGTCGCTGCAGCCCACCGCGAGCTCTTTCTCGTCGGGGGAGAAGGCCAGCGCGTTGATCAGACCGTCCACCTCAAAGCTCCGCGGGGCCCCTTCCTTGAGCTGCACGCGCACTTCCCCGTCCGCCGAGCCCGAGGCCAGCTGATGGCCGGTCAGGGCCAGGGCCCGGACCGGGGTCTTATGCCCTTGCACCTCTTCCTGGAGCTGACCGGTCTCGAGGTTGAAGATCCGCACTCCATGCTGACCGCGCAAATTGACCGCGGCCGCCATGCGCCGACCCTGGAAAGCGGTGGTGCGCAGCCAGGGCGTGTCCAGCTTGTGCTCGCGCTGATTCAGCACCAGCCCGCCCGAGCTGGTGCCGGTGGATTCAGGAGCCTCGCTGAGGCGATGAGAGGGAGCATCCAAACTGTAGCTGCCCGGACTCATCTCGCGCTCGAGCATGTCGCGGGTGCGCTCGTAGAGTTGCTCGGCCCGTTCGCAGGTGGCCGCGATGCAGGTCATCCCGAACTTGCCATACTCACGCACAGCGCCCAGCAGGTGGAAGGTGGTGCCCTCCTCCTCCCGGCCGGTATAGTGCAGGCCGTGGCGAGCGGCCACGTCCAGCACGTCGCCCGGCAAGAAACCCTGGAACTGGGGCTGCTTCTCGTTATCCGAGGCACGGTAAGCGCGCACCCGGCCGGCCTCGGTAAGGAAGGTTCCCGAGCCTTCCGTGTGGCCTTTGGTAAGCTGTTGCAGGGTTTCCCAGGGGTGGGTGGTACCGCCTTTGCGCAGGTTGATCTCGATGGCCTGCACTCCCCCGCCGGGCACGGCCATGAAGTCCACCGCGAAGCGCTCGCGGCAGCCCTTGGCGGACAGGTTCTGGCCGATCTTGCGGCAGTGCTCCATCAACTCGGCGCGATACTCGGGCGCGGCCGGGAACCGGCTGCCCAGGTAGACCTGCCCATCGGGCCCACCGAGCACCTGCTCGTGGGTGGAGACGACCTCCACCGATCCATTGGGCAGGATCTTGGCCTGCGCGCTGGGCGAGGAGGTGGCGCCCTCCACGAAGCATTCGGCCAGCACGCCCAGGTCTTCGAAGCGCCCCGAGAAGGTGATCCACGATTCGCTCGGAGCCTGGTAGCGCATGTGATGCAAGGCATCCTCGATGGCGTCCAGGCGTTCCTCGCGGGGAGTGCCGGGGGCGATCTCGGGCAGCTTCAAGATGGCGTTGCCCTCGCCCGAAAAGCCCTCGTTCAGCTTCACCACCATCTTGCGAGCGGCTGGATTGCGCTCCATGACCAGGTCGATCTGAGCGGCCAGATCCTGGGCCGAGCGCACCAGAGGCGTGCCATCGGGATGGGGCACCTGGCACTCGGCGAAGGTCTGGCGGCTGCCCGATTTGGTGCCCCACTCCAGCAAGGAAGGATCGGTCGCGTAGAGGGGGATCCCCAGCTCGGTGGCCACCTGCTTCTCGGCCAGCGAGCTGACGAAGCAGGTCATGCGAGGATAGGGGCCCATGGCCTGGCGCACCTTCTCCATGGTGGCGTGGCTGGAAAGAAGCTTCTGGCTCAGGGGGGTGGGGCTCTGATCACCCACCGAGACGAAGTGCACCTGGCGATCCGACCAGCTGCGCTCGGGCAGATACTGCAGGTAGTATTCTGCGATGCTGGGGTGAACGGGAGCCGAGCTGACGAAAACCACCTGGTCGGCCAGGGTCTCATGCAGCTGGCGCTCCTCGTAGAGGGCCGCTCCGGTGACTTTGGCCAGCTCTCGAGGATCGAGACTGAGGGACGGCACCACCACGTTGGTGCTGAACTGATCGACCGGCGGCTCGTTCCTGGCACCGGCGGTGCGAGGACGAGCCCGGAGGTGGCCCCCCGGTCCTGAGGACACGACTCCCGGATTCATTGCAGATCACCTTCCTTGCGGGCCCATCAACTCACAAGGGGCGGAAAAAACTCTGAAAGTCAGCTCGACCAGGGGTCATGCGCGCTGGGGGCAAGGTGGCGGTGCCGATCAGGACCTGGCGAAAGTTGACACGCTCGGTGTCAGCTCATGAGCAGACAAAGAAGCTGGCAACTCTGACGAGGGTATGCACGGAGCGGGAAGAGGCTGGAGCTTTGCGAAACCAGATCTCATGGACCGTCTGGCAATGAGCGGCGTCCTGGTGACCCTGGGCCCGTTGCTGCTGGCTCAAGGCAAGGCCGTACGCCGCCAGACCCCGATCCTGCCCGTCTGTGGCGACGCGCAGGGGCGGGAGCCAGGGGCGGGACGACCGCTTCGGCTGGGATTGCTGGGCGACTCCATCATCGCCGGGGTGGGCGTGGGCTCTCAGGCCGAGGGCCTGTCGGGTCGGCTGGCCTGGCACCTGGCCCGGGCCACCAGCCGTCCGGTGGAATGGCGCTGCGTGGGCCTCAATGGCGCCCGGGCCCGCGAGCTGCTCGAGTTGGAGCTGCCGAGCGACTTTCAACCCGACCTGGTGGTGGTCTCGGCTGGCGTCAACGACGTGCTGCGCCTGACCAGCAAGAACGCCTTCCGGCGCCACCTGGAAGCGCTGGGCGAGCGCTGGGGCAGGCAGCCCAAGGTGCTGGCGGGCATCCCCGATTTCACCTGCTTTCCCTCCCTTCCCCGCCCGCTCAAGGACGTGATGGCCTGGCGCAGCCGCACGCTGGTGAACGAGGCGCGCTGGCTGAGCTCTGGCTGGAGCGTGCATGGACTGCTCCGCCCGCTACGGGCCGAGGAATTCAGCCCCGACCTGTTCCACCCCGGGCCACGCGGCTGCGACGCCTGGGCCCGCGAACTGGCGGAGGTGGTGCGTGCGCGACTATGACGCAAATCGCTGCCCGAGCTGCCGGCGCATCGTGCGCAGCCCGCGGCCCAGGTTGTGCCTCTGGTGCGGCCACGACCGGCACCCCTGACGAAGATCATTGTGGCTCTGCTTCCACCGCAGTATGCTCTTCAAGTCGGAGGAGGAACGATGGAGACACCCGAGCAGAACAAACTTTCGGCCGGGCTCAGGTCCAGCCTGCGGCCCGCGGCCCTGGGCCTGGTCCTGGCCACGCTCACCATCCTCTACGGTCAGCTCATGGGGATCGTCTTCGGGCTCAACGAGGACCTCATCAAGGGCCAGTTGGAAGCTTCCGCCGCCCCGGTCCGAGAGTCGGTCTACAACAATGACGAAGCTGTCATCAAGGCGGTCCAGGAGAAGTCCTGGAAGTACATGCAGCGCGCCCACCTGCACGCAGGTGGCATGGGCACGACCGCTTTCGCACTGATCGTGCTCGTCTGCCTGCTCGGCCTGCCCGGGCGCGCGAGCGGCGCCATCAGCCTGGGCCTCGGCGGGGGCGGGCTGGGCTACTCGGTTTTCTGGATGTGGGCCGGCTTTCTCGCCCCCGGCCTGGGCAGCACCGGGGCCGCCAAGGAGTCGCTCCGATGGCTCGCCATGCCGTCCTCGGGCGCATTCGTCCTGGGCACCGTGGCCGTGCTGGTCGTGCTGGTCCTGGCCATGCTCCAGGGCCGCCCTCGGGATGGATAGGTTCTCGAACAGCTTCAGCTCTGAAGGGTGGCACAAACCGTGCAAGCTCCGCAAGCGGCACACGTGCCAGCTCTGAAGGTGGCACAAATCGTGCCGGCTCCGCAAGCGGCACACGTGCCAGCCCTGGAGGGGGCAAAAATCATGCCAGCTCCGCAAGCGGCACACGTTCGAGGGCCCCGAGGCGACGCGCTCCCTCGTCGTGGCAGGCCCCTTCCCGACCGGTGCGAAATCCACCTCGATGCTCAGCACCGATTTCTCGGATCCGCAGGCCCGTCCTTATTTTCTATGGTCCGAAGACTACACCGTCGGCGACCTGCGCGAGATTCTGGCTGGCGAGCGGGGCCCTTACCTGCAGGAAGTCTATCTCGGCCGCTTGCTGCGCGAGGCCCGGGTTCATGAGGTCTGGCAGTTCGTCACCCCAGAGCAGGTGGTCGCCCACTGGGATCGCCTGTCTCGTCACCTGGGCAGAGCCCGAGGATTTTGGGAGTACCTGCTGGCCGTTTGGGAGAAGCACGGGCTTGTCAGGCGGTAAGCTCACGCCCCTGCAGTCGGACTTCCTGCACAGCTGGTTCGCTCACTCGAGCGACTACTTTTTGACTGGCGGAGGCGCGCTGGCAGGGTTCCTGGGGGCTCCCAGGGCCACCGACGATCTGGATCTTTTCACGGTGAAGGGCGCGGCTTTCGAGGAGGCGGATCGACTGCTGCACCAGGTCTGCGCCGACCTCGGGGCGGAAGCGATCGGCTTGCGTAGCTCGGTAGCCTTTCGGCGCTACCGAGTAACGCGCGGACTCGAGAGCACGGTGATCGACCTGGTGCTCGACCACGCGCCCCAGATCGTTTCTTTGAAGGAAGAACGCAACGGGGTACTCATCGACCCGCCGCTCGAGATCCTGGTCAACAAGTTGTGCGCCCTGGTGGGCCGCTCTGAGCCTCGCGACTTCGTGGATGTCTTCTTCCTGTGCCAGCAGGGACATGATCGCAATCAAGCCCTGCAATTGTGCTCGTTGAAGGACGGAGGCGTCGGACAGGACACCTTGCTCTGGATCCTGCGCGACCTCGACTGGGATCAATTTGCCGTTCCTGGAGTCGAGGCGCAAGTGGTCCGCAGCACGGCTGCGTTCTTCCAGAGCTGGGCCGAGGAACTGGCCCTCAAGCTCTACCCGGGCAGGTAGACCGCTCCCCGGGC
The DNA here is from genome assembly GCA_021404945.1 of bacterium CPR1. GTDB lineage: Bacteria > Vulcanimicrobiota > Xenobia > Xenobiales > QWHO01 > QWHO01. The sequence goes on along the minus strand of QWHO01000002.1, from coordinate 38,828 downwards.
CACACCACCAGACATTAAAAAACCCCGTGTTTGCGGGGTTTTTTGGCGGAGAGCGAGGGATTCGAACCCCCGAACAACTTGCGCTGTTGGCGGTTTTCAAAACCGCTGCCTTCAACCACTCGGCCAGCTCTCCGTGCTCACGCTCTGGTTCTGCGCTGCCGAGCCGCCCTCCTACTATAGCATGTCCTTGCCCGGTGTGATCCGGTCCAGGCTGGTGGCCTTCTTGCGCACGTCGGCCTCGGCGGCGCCGGGGGCCAGATGGGTGATGTGGGTCATCTTAAAAGTGGGCTTCCCCTGCGCGTCCTCCACCAGAACCAACCCGTGGCCGGGGGCGAAGTAGGCCGTCTCGCTGGCCTCCACGGCCGGGTTGGCGCGCTGCACCTTGAGGCATTGGAACTTGTCGAATCCAAGGTCGACGACGGCATTCATCTCCAGTACTTCGCTCTGCCAGGTGTCCGTCTTCCAGGTCGTGCCCACGGCCAGGTCGTTGGGCAGCCACAACTCTTCCTCGTCGGGGCGCGAGTCGGCCACGCGGTAAAGGCCGTCCTGGCGGGCCACGAAGTGGTAGACCTCGTCGGCTCCGGAAGCATTCTCGACCTGGCTGCGCAAGATGCCCGTGCGCAGGATGCCCGTGGTGGCGGTCACGCTGGCGGCCTCCCCGTCGGGGTAGCGGGCCTCGAAGACCTGCACGAGATCAAGGCCAGGCAGGAAGTACTGAGCCATGCTCTGGTTGAGCGGCGAGCCGACAGTGTAGTAGGGGCGGTGCAGGACACGCTTGGAGGGCTCGCCCTCGGCGGGCGTCACCGTCAGGGTGAGCTCGAACATGTCCTTGGAGAGGCTGGCTGTGACCGAGGCCTCCCCTTCAGCCGGAGAGCTGAGGGTGCCGGCCAGTTCCTCATCGCCCTGACCAGCTCTCAAGATGAGCGTGGCCGACTCGGCGCTCAGAGAGGCTACCAGCTCATCGCCAGAAAGCTCGAGGTGGATCGCGTCCAGGCTCGGACCGCTCTCGGGCAGCCACACGCCCGAGAGCTCCTCCAGCGGAATCTGGAAATGCTCCGAGGTCTCCGAGGGGTCGGGCTCGGGAGGAGAAGTCGTCTCCTCAGAATCAGGCGCGGGCTCGGGAGTGGCGGTGGAGGTTTGAGTGGGAGTCCTTACCGGCGGCTCGGTCTTCCTCCTCTCGACCAGAAAGAGGATGCCGCCGATCACGAGCAAAGCCAGCATGCCGAAAAGCGCCGCCAGGAGGTTGGCTTTGAGCCCGTTGCCCGCTGGCCCGGCCTGGGCCACGGGAGTGCCCCCCGGATTGGGGGCCGACACACGCGGCGCCGCCAACCCACAGTGCAGGCAGAAACTCTGGTCGTCGGTCATGGCCTGACCGCACGCTGTGCAGTGCTTCATCCAGTCGAGAGTTCGTCGCTGCCTTCCGGATAGTCTTCCCAGAAGTCGACGTCCGACTGGACGCGGTACTTGTTCCAGCTGCGGGCCTGGTTCCCCTGACTCACCTTGGGATGCTGAGTGCGCGATCCGGCAGAGCGACGTCCCTTGCCCAGAGCCCGCGACAACTGCCGAGGAAGAGGGCTGAGCTGACGAGCCAGGTCGCGGGCATAACCGAGCACCTCCTCGTCGTCGGGATCGAGCTCGACCGCGCGCAGCAGCTCCTGGCGAGCCTCTTCGACGCGATCGAGACTGGCCAGGGCGGCCGCCCGATGAGCTCGAGCCAGCCCCATGGTGGGCTCGAGCGCGATGGCCTGCTCGAACAGAGCCAGGGCACGGAGCTGCTCGCCCTGCAGCAGGTAGACCCAGCCCAGCGTGTCCAGCACGTCGCTCTCGGGGCCCTTCAGCTCAAGGCACTTCTCGAAGAGCACCAGGGCGATCTCGGGCTTGCCTTCCTGCAAATAGAGCCAGCCCAGCCCCGAGTAAGCTTCAACACACTCGGGATCGAGCCGCAGAACGAGGTTGTAGCGCTCGCGAGCCACTTCGAAGTGGCCCAGGTTCTCTTCCACCCAGGCGATCTCGAACTGGGTGGCGCACGACTCGGGATCAAGCTGCTCGGCCACCCGCAGGGCCTCCCGAGCGCGCTCCCACTGCTCTTGAGCCATCATGACCGTGGCCAGCAGCTGGAAGAGATAAGGATGCGCCCCCATCTTGTCCAGGCAGCCATAAAGGCATGCCTCAGCCTCCTCGTTGCGGCCCAGGCGCGACAGGCAGACCGCCAGACTCGGCTGCAGGGAGAGACTGCGATCGGGCTCGATGCGCTCGACCTCCCGCCAGTGCTTGAGGGCGGACGCATGGTCGCCCTGCAGGGTGCAGCATTCGGCCAGAAAGCGGTGAGCCTCGGAGAATTCGCTCTCGCGCCGGCAGACCTCAGTGAGCACCTCGCGACAAAGGTCGAGCGAGCCGCGCTCGAGGTAGAGCCGGCCCAGGCTGAAGCGAGCCGCCGCCCAGTAAGGATCGGACGGTTCGTTGGCGGCCGAGAGAAAGTCCACCTCGGCCCGGTCCAAAAGACCCAGGTGGTAGTGGCACCAGCCCAGCTTCAGGCGAGCTTCGGGAGCCTCGTCATCCTCCTCCAGGCTCTTGTGCAGGTAGGTGGCCGCCTCTTCCAGGCGGCCCTGCTCAAGCAGGGTCTCCCCCATGCCGACCAGGGCGATGGCCAGGTGCTCGTCTCGACTCAAGGCCTCTGCGAAGGCAGCCTCGGCCGGCTCAAGCTCGCCCAGGCGATAGAGGGCGGTGCCCAGTTGGGCGTACAGAACCGGAGCCCGGGGCTCGAGCCGAATGCCCTGCTTGAAAGCCTCCACGGCCTCGTCGCAGCGACCGAGATCGAGCAGATGGGTGCCCATCAGCAGATGGAAAGCGGGAGTGTCGGGCTGGTGGCGCAGGGCCCGCCGCAACACTCCCTCGGCCTCGGCGCTGCGGTTGAGCTGGCGCAGAACGGCCACCAGGTGCTGCGACGACTCCACGCAGCCCGGATCGAGGGTGACGGCATCCTGCAGCAGGGGCAGGGCGTCCTCCACCAGACCCATCTGGGCGAAGAAACGACCGCTCTCCATCAGCCTGGATTTCTGGGCCTCACGGGCTTCGGCTGATTGGGGAGCTCCCCCGGCCAGGACCGGCTCGGGACCGAGCAGATGCTCCTCGAAGCGAACCCCTCGCTTGCGCAACAGCTCGCGCACCAGGCGCTGACCGTCCGACTCGTGGCGAGGGTAGCAGATCACGAAGCCCTGCTGGGGCGGCTCGAAGGCAGCCAGCGGCTGGACCCGGTCCGGGTCGATGTGCGGCAAAGCCGAACGGATCATGTCGATAAGCCCGAGCAACCTGCGCTCGGGCTGACTGGCCTTTCTCCGGTAGAGAAGACGGTAAAGAACAAAATTCAAGGCGCCCTCCAGCAGGCTACCGCCAAAACAGCTTAGGAGAAGTATAGCAGCTAGAGAATTGTTCAACAATCCGAACGTTGAAAAAAATTTAAGCTCAGCGAATGCCTGTGAGGACGGTGTTTTTCAAGAAAGCACGGGGGCGAACAGGGTCAGGCCCCGACCTCAATTTCGTCCTTCGGCCCTGCCTCAGGCAACTCGTCGGGCTCAGCCGGGTTGTTCCCGGTCGGCTCGGGCGCGGCCGGCTTCTCGCGTGGATAAAACGGATCGGCGTACAGAGGCGAGATCCCACTGTAGCGGCACTTCACGTTATTCTGGTAGCAGTTGACGATGTTCTCGCAGTAGATCGCACCCTCTTCACCCTTGTGGTGCGGCCCTTTGTAGTCGGGGTACTCGACGAGAATCGACACTTCCTTTTCCAGAATGTAGCAGTGTCGCTTGAGCGGCTCGAGAGCCTTCTGGCGAAGCTGAGTCGCCTCAGCCTTCTTTTCCCGTTTGATGATGTGGATCGCTCTCACCTCTTAAGTCAGTCAACACCCCAGCGTCATTATACAGGAAGCTGTTGTTGGGCACAATCAATTCAAGTGCAGGAAGCTCGTTTGCGCGCCGGAGCCCATGACGGTAACGTCGCCAACTCTTAGAAAGTTCCCTCCCAGGCAGCCTTCAGAGCCTGGCGGAAAGCCTCCACCGCGAGGGTAGCCCCGTGCTTCTTGCTGACGGGCAAACCTCCCAGGGCCTTGAGCAGGCGCTCCACATCCACCGACTCGGCCTCCGCAAACGACAGCCCCTCCACCAGCTCGCCCAGGCAGCTGGCGGCGGCGATGGCTGCCACGCATCCGAGCACTCGGAAACGAACCTGCGATACGTTGCCACCTGGCCCCAGGCGTACGAAGAACTCGGTCACGTCCCCGCAAACCGGATTCTCCAGGCGAGCTCGCCCCTGACAATCCTCCAGCTCTCCCACGCGGCGAGGGTTGCGGAAATGGTCCATGACGGTGCTGGAGTAGCTCATGTCCCTCGCAGGTCGGCCGGAGCAAGCTCACGCAGGCGTTCCACCGCCAAACGGGTGACCCGGGCGACCTTCATGATGTCGGCCTCTGTGCTGGAGCGTCCCAGAGAAAATCTCAGGCTGCCGTGAGCCCGGGTCAGAGGCACCCCCATCGCCCGCAACACGTGGGAAGGCTCGAGTGTGGCCGTGGAGCAGGCCGAGCCGGTCGAGGCCGCCACCTGGGCCTGATCCAGCTCCATCAAAAGGGCCTCTCCGGCCACCCCCTCCACGGCCACACTGACGATAGCGGGATGGCGCTCGGTGGGGTGGCCGGTGCGATGCACTCCGGGAATGGCCAAAAGATAATCGTACAGCTTCTCCGAGAGCTTCTCCAGCCGGGCCGCGCGCTCGACCCGATCGGCCAGGGCCAGCTCCAGGGCCCGGGCCAGGCCCACGATGCCGGCCAGGTTCTCGGTGCCCGAGCGTCGCCCCCCCTCCTGTCCACCCCCCAGGAGGCGCGGCGACAGCTCGAGATCGGGTGCCACCACCAGAGCCCCCACTCCCTTGGGACCGTAGAGCTTGTGGGCAGAAAGCGAGAGCGCCTGCACGCCCAGGCTCTCGAAATCGCAATCCAGCGTGCCCACCCCCTGCACCGCGTCGGTGTGCAAGAGAACCTCCTTCTCGCGGCAGCGACGGGCGATCTCGGCGACAGGCTGCAGGGTCCCCACCTCGTTGTTGGCCAGCATCACCGACACCAGGGCCGTATCATAGCGTAGACAGGAGGCCACCTGGTCGGGATGCACGCGACCGTTCTTGTCCACGGCCAGGTAGGTCACATCGTAGCCGCGCCGCTCGAGCTCGCGAGCGGGCTGCAGCACGGCCAGGTGCTCGACCCGAGTCGTGATGATGTGGCGGCCCCGGTAAGCGAGCCCGAAGATGGCCAGGTTGGCAGCTTCGGTGCCACCGCTGGTGAACACCACCTGCTCGGGCCGCACGTTCAGACAGCTCGCCACCCGCTCGCGAGATTCCTCCAGCACCTGCCGGCTCTGGCGAGCCAGGCGATGCACTCCGGACGGGTTGCCGTAGATCTGCTCGAAATAGGGCAACATGGCCTTCACCACCTCAGGGTGAACCGGCGTGGTGGCAGCGTGATCGAAATAGAGCATCCCCTGAAAAAACATACCAGATTTGGAGAAAAAAACCCGAGCTTATTCAAACTCGGGTCCAAGAAAATTCCAGCCCACGCGCCGGTCAGGTGGTGAAAGAGCTCCCGCAGCCACAACTTCTCTTGGCGTTGGGATTGTGGAACTTGAATCCTCCACCGAGCAGATCCTGCGTATAGTCGAGCTCGACCCCTCGAAGGTAGAGGAAGCTCTTCATGTCGATGGCGACTTTCACGCCGTCAAAGTCGAAGATCCGGTCATACTGTCCGGTTTGAGGGTCAAAGCCCAGAGTGTAGGACAGACCCGAGCATCCACCGCCTCGCACCCCCATGCGCAGGTAGTGACCCTCGAGATTGTTCTCGGCCACCAGACGCTTCACTTCGTTCCGGGCCTTCTCGGTCAAAATGATATCTTGAACGGGGTTCTCCGCAAGCTCAGCCATGAAAGACCTCCTATCGAGCTCCATTATAGCACAACAGGTCAGCCCACTTTCAAGACCGCCAGGAAGGCTTCTTGAGGGATGTCCACGTTGCCAATGCGCTTGAGCCTCTTCTTGCCTTCCTTCTGTTTCTCGAGCAGCTTGCGCTTACGCGAGATGTCCCCGCCGTAGCACTTGGCCAGCACGTTCTTGCGCATGGCCTTGACCGTCTCGCGAGCGATCACCTTGCCCCCCAGTGAAGCCTGCACGGGCACCTCGAACATCTGGCGGGGTATGACCTCCTGGAGCTTCTCCACCAGGGCTCGACCCACCGTGGGAGCCTTCTCGCGGTGCACGATGCAGCTCAACGCATCCACCTTCTCGCCGTGCACCAGGATGTCGAGTCGGACCAGGTCGGCCGAGCGCTTCCCGCACATCTCGTAGTCGAGCGAGGCGTAGCCGCGCGAACGTGACTTGAGCTGGTCGAAGAAGTCGGTAATGATCTCTCCCAGGGGCATCTCGTAGTGCAGCATCGCCCGGCCTTCGCTAGGATACTCCATAGTAGTAAAAGTGCCCCGTTTGCTCTGACAGAGCTCCATGATGGTGCCGACATACTCTTCCGGAGTAATGATGGTCGCTTTGACCAGGGGCTCCTCGATCTCATCGATTTCCATCACCGAGGGCAGGTCGGTGGGGTTCTGAATCTCCAGCACCTCGCCTTTCTTGGTATGGATGGTGTAGACCACGCTGGGGGCGGTGGCGATCAAGTTCAGATTGAACTCGCGCTCGAGCCGCTCTTGCACCACATCCATGTGGAGCAGTCCCAGGAAGCCGCAGCGAAAGCCAAAGCCGAGAGCGATGGAGGTCTCCGGCTCGAAGATGAGGGCGGCGTCGTTGAGCTTGAGCTTGCCGAGCGCGTCGCGCAGGTTGTTGTAGTCCACCGAGTCGATCGGATAAAGACCGCAGTAGACCATCGGAGTGACCTCTCGATAGCCAGGCAGGGGATGGGTGGAGCCGTGCTTGGCCAGGGTCAGGGTATCTCCCACCCGGGTATCGGATATCTCCCGGATCTGGGCAACCAGATAGCCCACGTCCCCTGCGCGGAGGGTATCCACGGCCACGGGAGCAGGGCGGAAGACGCCCACCTCGTCCACCTCGTAGGTCTTGTTGGTGCCCATCATGCGCACCATGCTCCCTTTGGCCACGGCCCCGTCCACCACCCGGAAGAAGGGCACCACTCCGCGGTACTGATCATACTGGGAGTCAAAAATGAGGGCCCGTAATGGTTCATCGTCCTCGCCCCGGGGGGGCGGGATCTGCTTGACGATGGCCTCCAGCAAGGCCTCGATGCCGATGCCTTGCTTGGCCGAGATCAATACCGCGTCATCAGCCGGCAGCGCCAGCACCTCTTCGATCTCTTGCTTGACCCGGTCAGGGTCGGCCGCGGACAGGTCGATTTTGTTGATCACCGGGATGATGGTCAGGTTCTGGGCGCTGGCCATCATGTAGTTGGCCATGGTCTGGGCCTCCACGCCCTGCACGGCGTCCACCACCAGCAGGGCTCCGTCGCAGGCGGCCAGCGACCGGCTGACCTCATAGGTGAAGTCGACGTGACCGGGGGTGTCGATCAGGTTGAAGGTGTATTCCAGGCCGTCCTCGGCTTTGTACTGAAGGGTCACGGGAGTCATCTTGATGGTGATGCCGCGTTCGCGCTCGAGATCCATCGAATCGAGAACCTGGTCGGCCATGTCGCGCTCGGAAATCGATCCGGTCATCTCCAGCACGCGGTCGGCCAGGGTCGACTTTCCGTGGTCGATGTGGGCGATGATGCAGAAGTTGCGAATGCGGCTCTGGCGGTCGCTCATGGGTTGTGGCTGCACAGTTCGACCAGAACTCCACCGGTCGAGCGCGGGTGCAGGAAGCCGATGGTCTTTCCCCCGGCCCCCCGACGCGGTGTTTTGTCGATCAGCTCGTAGCCACGCTCGGCGAAGGCCACCAGCTCGGACGCCACGTCCTCGACGTGGAAAGCCACATGGTGGAGGCCCGGCCCCTTCCTGGCCAGGAACTTGCCCACCGGAGAGTCTTCCGACAGCGGCGAGAGCAGCTCAAGATGGCAGTTGCCGAGCGGCACCAGAGCCACCCTCACGCCCTGGTCGGGCACCTCTTCGAAGTGGGCCTGTCCGGCCAAGAAAGGAGTCAGTTTCTGAAGGGCGGCCTCCAGATCAGGAACCGCTATGGCGACATGATCGAGCATCGTCGCCAGAGTTACTGTTCTTTCAGGCCTGATTCCTCCTGGAAGGAGTCTTTTGCCGGCCCAAGGAAGTGCCCGCCCTGATGAAGTGCCCCAAAGACAAGGTCGACATGAGCCCGATGACCATGCTGAGCACGGTTATCGACATCTGCCCCCTCTGCAACGGGTGCTGGCTGGACAAGAACGAGCTCCAACGCATCACCCGCTCTCGCAAGAACGCCCTGGAAGTGCAATTGCAGAAGAAACGCAAGACCGAGAACCGCTGCCCGCGCTGCAGGGGCGTGCTGCACGAAGGGGCTCACCAGAGCATCGAGGACCTGATGCTCGATGAATGCGAAAAGTGCGGTGGAATCTGGCTCGACCGCGGAGAGCTCCCCCGTCTGCTGTCCAGCCCGCAGTAAAACGTTAACGATCCGGTTCCAACCCGGTGGGGTGACCCTGCTATAGTCCACCCCATCATGAACATACAGATGCTTTCCGCCCCCGCCCTGGCCCGCATTCCGCGCAAGGCTTCCTCCAAGAATCCACCCGCGCCGACGCCGGCGCCCGCGCGCGGCACCCCAGGCCCGGTCTCCAATCGACGTCTGGAATCCAACCCTCTCTTCAGAGAGGGTGTGAACTACGATGAGTTTCCGATCACGACCGGCAACATCGACTTTGCCGCCCGTCAGTTCGGACTCGACCCCGCCTTTGTCGACCTGGCCCGCTCACCCGAAATGAAGGACATCCGCCTGTCGGTGGTCTACCACTCGGATGCCAACCTCGGTCTGGTGGTGGATGCGCTGCGAGCGGCCGCCCCGGCCGGTCCAGGCTCGGTGTTCTCAGTCTACGATGTCAAGAACTCCGACTTCGACCCGAACGCAGTTTACCGCAACGAGCTGATGACCCCGCTGGGCAACAACCGCTTCTTCGGCACAATGATCGTCAGCAGGCGGCTGGCCGTGCCCACCACGGCCGACCCCAACATGACCAAATGGCTCACCGACAATGGCTTTGAGGCCAAAGAGACGCTTCCGGTGAGCGAGATGCTGCTGCCGGCCTCCTTCAAGCAGGCCTTCGGGCTTCCCGACGAGCTGGGGGTGCAGATGTACGACTTTCGCAAGAAGTCGTTTGCCGAGAAGTTCAACGTCTTCTATGAGCTCTTCAAGGAGTCGCCTGAGTACCGCGCTCTCAAGGTGGGCGACGTGCTCGACGAAGTGGGGGCGGCCATGCTGCTGGGCGTGATCACCCCCGAGCTCTGGAAGCAGGGAACGGCCTACGGGATCGCCTCCACCATCAGCTCCATCGGCAACATCGGTAGCCCGGCGGTTGGCATCCTGGGAGAGAGCATGCTGGGCAGCGTGGTCGACAATGCCGTCAATTCCGACCGACCGGTGGAGAGCCTCAAGAAGATCGGGCTGGCCACTGCCGGCGCCCGGGCCGTACGGGTGGGCTGCACCCTGGGCCTTCACCCCAAGCTCATTTCCATGCTGGGCCCGAGCCCCGGTACGGCCTTCATCGGGCTCTACTCGTCCATGGCCGTCATCGGTGCCCTGACGGGAGTGGTGAGCGGCAAGGCGGACCTGGCCGTGCGCGACCAGCTCGTCAACAAGTCCAACCTCAAGGGCGCCGCCGAGTATTCCAAAAATTTCTACCAGATTCTCGGGGTGGAGGCTTCCATCAGCCGAGCCCTCTATCTGGGAAGCTACTCGGCCACCGTGGCTGCGGTGTCAGCCTTCCCGGCCGCCTCTCTCCCTATCGCTGCAGCCGGGGCCGCGCTCTGGGGAGCCTCCAGCTTCGTCTGGCCTCTCTACCGCGAGAAGCCCGAAGCCCGTGCCACCATCGAGGGAGGCGCCTATGTGCGCCAGGGTGACCGTTACCTCTTCGACTCGGGCTGGGAGGTCACATTCAGCGGCGGGAAGGGCAAGATTGTGCGCGAGGACGATCAGACCTTCTCGGTCTCGGTGGATTCGGGCGACCTGACCATCAAGAACGATCAGACCGTCTCCATGAGCCATACCCGACGACTGAAAGACTACCTGCCCAGCTCGCTCAAGCCCAAGATGCTGGGCGAGAAAGAGCGCTGGAGCCTCTCGGACGGCAACGACCAGGTGGTCATCTCGCGCTACGGCAACTCCGGCTACGGGGTGCGCCAGGTGAATGACCACGAATTTGTGCTCTCACGACCGAACCCTTAAGGAAGCCTGAAACCATCAGGCCGTCTGTTAACACCCTGGCAAACATGCCCGACCCGAAGCTCACTATATTGTCCTCGACCGAGACAAAAAATTCTGGAGGCTGACCCAAATGGTTATTACAAACGCACCGATGGCGCGCACGTTTCGCCCCTCATCGTCCAACGCGCAGCAGCCGGCGCAGCAGGCCGAGGCCCCCGAGCAGCAGGCTCAGGGTCAGCCGGCCAAGCCGAATGCTGAGAACCCCGATGCGGCCGCTCGCATCCTGGAGAACCTGACCTCTTCACCTGAGTTCACCAAGAAGGTGCTCAACAAGATGGGCAGTGGCGACCAGGTGACCATCACGGTCAACGGCGAGCAGGTTCTGCAGATCAAGAACGAAAGCCCGGGCATCATGTCCCGCTTCATCAAAGGTAGCCAGATGTTCATCACGGCCGCCGCCGAGGAAGCCGCCAACCTGGTCAAGGCCGACCCGGCCTTCGCCTTCAAGGAGGCCGCTCTGGGCGTCAAAACCCAGGTCTACAGCGGGCTCCCCGACAGTGCCTCGCAGTTTGCTGAGAACGCCTTCTTGCCGATGCTGCGTATCACGGCCCTGGTGCTCGACGGCAAGAAAGCCGTCGACACCTGGAAGAATAAGGACGCCGACCGGGCCACCAAGATCATCGACTCGGCTCACGTGGTCACCGACGTGGTCGGCGTGGTAGGCGCCCTGGGCGACAAGTTCATCCCGGCCCTGGCCGGCGTGGCCCCGACCATGACCGCCATCGGTCTGGCTGGCGACATCGCCGCTTACTCTTACCACGTGCTGCAGTACCTTCGCGAGCGCGGCCAGGTCAACATGCAGACCGATCAGCAGAACGCCCCTCCGCCGCCTCCCCAGGCTCCTCCGGCCGCTTCCCAGGCCACCATCGCCGTGGCTGCCTGAAAGGTTCGGGTTCCCGACGATTCGGCTGACAGCCCCGAAAGGGGCTGTCGTCGTTTTTGGAATTGCACCATCAAGACCATGCAAGCTCTGCCAAGATCCCGGAGCGGCAGTGCTTGACGCTCGGCTGCCGACCGGATACACTGGCGTGTCGAACAGGGAGTCAGCCGCTCAGAACCAGGTTCTGGCAGCCTTTTTTTCAGGTGCAGGGGGTGATTGTAGTGATCTTGCTGGTGGAAGCCGACGCCGAGGTGGCAGGGCAACTGAGCCAGGCACTGCAGCCCGAGGCAGTGCTGTCGGTGAAGGACGCTGAAGCAGCCCTCAACTACCTGCAAGGGATGCCCCCCCACCAGGATCGTGAGTTGCCCAAAGTGATCTTGCTGAGCCTGAGCCTTCCCGGGATGGGGGGCCTGGAGCTCTTGCAGCGGTTACGCAGCCAGGAGAAAATGCAGGGCCTGCGGGTCGTGGTCCTGGAGTCCAACCCCGAGTTGACGGCCACCGCCTATGAGTCGGGCGCCAACTCGGTTCTGGCAAGAGTCGATGGAGAAGGTCTGAAGGCCCAGATGGGCAGCCTGAGCGCCTTCTGGGGAATGTGCGAGCGAGCCTGAAGAGGTCAGATCGTTTTCAGCAGGTGAGCCAGGTCAAAGCGGGATACCTGGGCGTGGGCTGGCACCGCGGCCGGCAACGCCTGCCAGAGACGCACCATCGCCTCCAGGGCAGTGCGAAAGTCCTCGCTTCCCCGATAGTCAGGGACTCGCTTCATGAGGGTCTTGAAGCTCAAGCCGACCTTACTGAGGTTGCCCGGGACTTTACTGCGCTCGAGAGCTTCACCCAGCCTGTGCAGAGCCCGCACCAGCGTCGGCAGACCGTGGTTGCCCTGGGTCTCTACCTCGCCCAGAGCATACACCACCGCCAGCGCCAGGAGAGCACCGCGCAGCGAGCTGCGCCGGTCGGCCGGTACGCGCGCGGAAAGCTCGGTCAGCGCTTCCGCGTAGGCGCCCCAATCCTGCACCAGGCGCGGCCTTTCGAGAAGGTGGTTGAAGAGCTCGGAGATTCCGGTCAGAAGATCGAGACACTCGTTGATGTCTCGCGAACTGGTCACGGTGGCGGCGGCTTTGAGGAAATGCACCGGGAACGAGGCCGGGAAATCGTGCCCCAGGCTGGCCGACTTGTTGACCACCTGAATCGCCCTGGTCAGGGCGGCAAACGCCTGATCATCCTGACCCGGGCCGATTCCGAGCATGCTGCGAGCCACCAGGGCTCGTCCCAACTCAGGGGCCAGGTCCTGCCGACCCCGCGACTCGACCAGGTCGGAATAGAAGCTGATGGCGCCCTGGTAGTCCTCCATGGCCCCCTGAGCGTTCCCCATGTGGTGATTGAGAAGTCCACGGGTGCTCAGTCCCGAGGCCACCTCGGCCAGGGCAGCCGGAGTTGGCTCGCGGCGGGCATCGGCGATGCGCAGCTCCACAGCGCGGGTCATATCCGCCATCGCCCGATCATAGCTGCCCATGTCCTGGTGCAGCAGACCCCGGTTCAGCAGAGCCGTGGAGAGGCGCAGAGAAAGGTCGTCGCGACCCTGCCCGACCAGGATGTTGTAAATCTCGATGGCATCCGAGTAGTCCTTGAGAGCGGGAGCGTGCTGTCCAGCCTGCTTGAGCGTGGTCGCCCGATTGTTATAGGTCCAGGCCAGGGAGTCGCCGTACTCGAATCGCTTCTCCTGAATCACCAGCTGCCCATAAATGTCCAGCGACTGGGCGAAGTCTTTGAGTGACTCGTCGATCTGGCCCATGATGCTTCGGGTCCAGGCCCGGTTGTTATATGCCTCTGCCAGGTCGGGGCGGTAATCGGAGGCGCTGTCTCGCTCCATGGCCGCCACACACAGGTTGATCAGCCGCCCGAAGTCCACCATCGCCTCGTCGTTTTGACGGTTGTTCATATAGATCTCAGCCCGGCGCTTGAAGGCCGCCAGCAAGTCACGCACGGTTGTGTAGTCAGCCTCGGCCATGCGGGCGGCAAAGTAGTCGACTGCGTTACCGGCGTCCTTGAGGGCGGCGTTTACGTCTCCCAGCTCTTCATGCAACTCGGTGCGAAGAATCTGGGTGCGCACCAGCTCGATCTGGTAAGGACCTCCCTGATCTCGTTTGACCGCCTGCTCGTAGAAGTTGACGGCCTGAGTGAAATCCTCCAGGGCCTGCTTGGGGAAAACCATTCGCTCACTCGACCCGGTGGCTTGCTGCTTGCCCAGCTCGAGCAGGGCCTTGGCGCGCCGGCGGTAGGCCAGGGCCAGCTCATCGAAGAACTCGTTGCGACCGCTGTCCTCGATCAGCAATCGATAGAGATCGATGGCCCGACCCAGGTCGGTCAGCCCTTTCTCGAAGGCGTTCAGCCGGGTTTGAGCCGCGCCCCGGTTGGAGTAAGCCACGCCCAGGTGGGGCAGCAGGTCGCCTCGACCCTGCTGCTCGATGAGGTAGATGAAGATCTCAAGTGCCCTGGAGCTATCGTGCAGTGCCGTTTTTCCGTCACCAAGGACCAGCGCCACCCGGGCACGATTGTTCTGAGACAGGGCCAGGTCACGCATGAGGTCGCGACGACCCTCGGCGATCAGGTGAGTGTAAGCTTCCACGGCCTCGGAATAATCCACGAAAGCGGGGTGGAAGGCTCCGGCGCGACGATGCGCCTCGCCCCGGTTGTTGCGCGCCACGGCCCGATCCACGCGTAGCTCCTGGCCGACATCTTCCTCGGTCAGGCTCTCGTTGATCTCCAGAGCCCGCGTGCAACTGTCGGCCGCCTTCTGCAACTCGCCCTGGTCGAGATAGATCAGGCCCAGGCTGTTATGAGCCAGTGCCAGTTGGCGCAGCAACTCGGGTGTCGGGCGGCTCTCAATCAGCCTGGTGTAGATGTCGACTGCCTTATTGTAGTCGATCACCGCGTCCTGAATGCGCTTCAGGGCTCGCAAGGTGGCGCCTCGATAGGTATGCGTCTGGGCCAGGTCTGCGGCCAGGTCGTTGCGCTGCTCCACCTCGACCAGGGTGCGGCGCAACTCGATAGCGGCCGCATAGTCGACCAGAGCCTCGTCGCGTTTGCCCAGATAGTCGGTCAACATGCCCCGATTGGTGTGAGTCAGGGCCAGGTCGTTGCGAAGATCAAGCCGGCCTGCGTTGACCAGATCGCGGCGAATGTTGATGGCCCGACCGTAATCAACCAGCGCTGTCTCGGCCTGGCCCAGTCGATGGTAGGCGCCGCCCCGATTGTTGTGGGCAGCCGCCAGCTCATTGGCGAACTCGGTTCGACCCTGGCGATCAACCAGCTCGGTAAAGTGCTCGATGGCCCGACCCGAGTCGAGCACGGCCGGCTCGCACTCGCCCAGGGCCAGCGAGACGACGCCCCGGGTGTGGTAACAGGAGGCCAGGTCCTGGCGCACCCTCGGATTGGACGCCAGCAGTTGCTCGTAAAGCTCGATGGCGGTGTTGCAGTCACCCCGAGCCGTGATCAGGTCGCCGTAGTGGCGACAGATAACCGCGCGATTTTGGTAGGCCATCCCCAGCAGGTTTCTGAGATCAGCCCGACCAAACTGCTCCACCACGGTCGTATATTGCGTGACGGCCTGACTGGCGTCGGCCAGGGCCAATTCGAAATTACCCAGGTAGCGGCAGGCCTCGCTGCGGCGATTATAAGCTGCCGCCAGTCCGTTTCGCAGCTGGTCCTGCCCGTCCTCGATGAGGGGCACGAAGAGAGTGATGGCCTCTCCAATGTCTTCCAGGGCTCGCTCGAACTGACCCATACGAAGGTAGGTCAAGCCGCGACTGGAGTAAGCCCAGCCGAGCTCCTCGCGGTATTCGTCCTTGCTCTCGGTGAGGACCAGGTACTCGAGCAGGTTTTTCCACGAGTCCAGAATGCAGACTTTCTGGTGGAAGCGCAGCTTGCTCTCCAATTCATTCGAGCTGGAGATGCGCAGCCGCGAGAGCCCCCTGGAACGAGCCACCGATTCGGCCAGCTCCGGGTCTCGGGCGGCCAGGGTCCACTCGTATAGACGCGCGAATTTCGAGCGCCCGACATCGGGCTCGCCCTTGCTCTCGGGGGCCAGAATGGACTCCACCATCCAGGCGCTCAGGGATCGATAAATCTGGCGACTCTCCTCCGGATAGCTCTGCCACAAAAATCTTCGCAGCGAGTCGTGGGCCAGGGCGATGGTGGGGCCAGTCCAGTCGCTCTCCATCAAGAGCAGGCTCGGACAGATGCGCAGCACGTCAAAGATGGTATCGACCTCGACGCCCCAGCAGGCAAGATCCTCCAGGGTGATGGCCGCATAATCGGCCGATAGAAGCAGGAAGAAGTGGAGAAACTGAGCTCGAAATCGCTCCGGTCCGGCGTGGCGCTCGAACTGGCGCATCAACTCGGGGTAAAGGGTCTCCCGGGTGGGCAACTCCGAGGCGTTGGTAAAGAAACCGGCCTGCAGGAGGTCGGCCATCTGGCGAGCCACGCCCAGGCGTCCCTGAGCCCGCACCAGGGCCGTTTGAAGCTCCTGGGGGGTGGAGAGAGGCACATAACGCGACAACCAGGCGTGCAAGAACTCTTGATAGGAATTGTCCTGCATCGTGATGGAGAGGCGGAATGGCTCCCCGAGCTCGGCCAGGCAGGTTTTGATGGACTCAGGAATGCGTCCACGCTCGTAGGTCAGGAGCACATAGACTCCCTGCGGCAGCGTGGCCGGCAGGAAATCGGCCAGCTTGACCTTAGCCCCGGTGTCGCTCACCACTTCGTCCAGTCCGTCCAGCATCAGCATCAGGCGTCCGCCGTTGACCTGGGCCAGCCCCAAGAGGAAGGCGGCAAAGCGCTCCCGGCGATTGCGATAACGCACCTGATAGTCGCGGGTGACCTGGAGGTCAAGAGTTCGCAAGCCCGCGTTGGCGCAGCGCAGGTTCAAGCGAAGGAACTCATTGACCACCTCGATCAAGGTAGAGTAGTCATCCTGGCCGCCCCGCTGGATCGAGTAGCGGCCCACCGCCAACTCGAAGCGGCCCGCCGCACGCTCGACCAGGATGGCCTCGGACAAGAGCGACTTGCCCACTCCTTCATCCCCGTCCACCAGCAGGTAGCCCGACGTGTGGGTGCGACAGTAATGCAGGATGCGCTCGATCCAGGTCTGAGCCGGTCCCAGGCCAGGATCATAGATCTGCTGACGCAGGGTGGTATCCACAAAAGCTCGCTCTTGCTCGGACCAGACCCTCCACTCGAGAGTACCGGGGGGACCCGAGGGAGGGGCTGCGACCTGCTCAGCTTCCGGCAGGGGAGCCTGCTCCTCGGGCTGAGGCTCGGAGATGACAAGACCCGGACTTGTTGTAGGAGCACTGACACTGGTCGACTCGATCGTGTCTCCATAATCGCGATCCTGCCCCTGGGCGCGTTGGCTGGCTGACTCCTCCTCGGCCACGGCCGACTGACCCGCCGCCTGAGGGGTGACCCAGGAGGCGTCCACAACATCGGCCGGCAGATCCGCGGGGGCCATGAGCGCCGGCTCGGGGGCAGGAGCTTCGGGGGCAGGCTCGGGAGCAGGTGGAGCCACGGCCGCGGGCGGGAGAACAGGCGGGGCTGCTGGAGCAGGCGAGAAGGCCACCGGTTCGGGCATCGTCGAGGCAGCAGCCACGGTCCCGGAAACCGGCGAGAAGGCAACAGACTCAGGCATCGGTGGGGCGAAGTGCTCAGGCGCTGGAGGCGCCAGCGGCTCCGACTCAACTGCAGGCTCAGGTCCGGGAGGCAATACCGCCACCGGCCCACGCTCCGGGGGCGCCACCACCACCGGCTCGGACTCTGGAGGCGCCACCACCACTGGCACGGGCTCGGGAGGCGCCACCACCGCCTCAGCCACCGGCTCGGGCTCGGGAGGCGCCACCACCACCTCAGCCACCGGCTCGGGCTCGGGAGGCGCCACCACCACCGCCTCAGCCACCGGCTCGGGCTCGAGAGCCGCCACCACCACCGCCTCAGCCACCGGCCCAGCCGCCAGCTCGGACTCGGGTGCAGCCCCGGCCGCCGATGGAGACTGCGAGGGCAGAACAACGGGCGTCAGCCCGGGAGGCTCATCTGGGAACGCGCTGCCCTGCTCTCCCAGGGGCAAGACGGGAAGGACCGGCAAAAGGAGGTCCCCCACCTGGGGGGCCGCTGGCCATTGGGGAAAGGGTGAGGCCGACTCGGTTCCCGGCCCAGTCTCGGCCGCTACCGGCCAACTGGGGAAAGGCGAGGCGGACGCGGCTGGAGATGGCGGGGCCGGCCATTGCGGAAACGGCGATGCCGTGGACGCCGGCTGATCGGACCCGACTGGCCCTGCCGGGAACGCTGAGATATCGGGCAAAGGAGGCGGAATCGGGGCGTCGAGCTGCTTCTCTGGAGTCTCCCTGACCTCTGGAACGGCCTGGTCGACTACCTCGGACGATTCGGAAGGTATCTTGTCCGCCCTGGGCACCGGTGGGGAGGGCTTTGGACCCGGCCGGGAGGGAGGAGTTGGACGAGCCAGAGGCTCGCCTGAAGAACTCCGCTGTGCGGCTGGCGATCGGGGTGGGCCTGGCTTCACGGGAGGTGCCGGCCGAGGGCCGGTTGGTGCCGTCCCGGTTGGCTTCGGAGAGCTGGGCCCGGTCGGGGGAGCCGGTCGCGGACCGGGAGGCTGAGGCCGCCCCAGAGGGGGACTCTTCGGGGGACCGACAGGACTCGGTCGCAGAGGATTTGGCGCCACGGGCCTGGATGGTCTCTCCTGGCCCGACTTTGGAGGGTCAGGCGATGCGGACTCGACCTTGTCCGGCTCGGGCTGGATCTCCGCAGGTATGAGCCCAGCTTGAACCCCGACCGACGCTTCCGCGGGAGCGGGCGCCGGCTCAGGCTCCACCGCAGCCGACGACTCGGTCGGGGCCGGCGCAGCTTCCGGGGGTGCAGCAACAGGCTCGACCGCGGCTGGCGCCTCGGCCGGCGCGGGCACAGCCACCGGAGGGGCAGCAACAGGCTCGATCGCAGCTGGCCCCTCGGCCGGCGCGGGCACAGCCACCGGAGGGGCAGCAACAGGCTCGATCGCAGCCGAAGCCTTAACTGCCGCTGGCGCCGCCGAGAGAGTAGAATCGACCGAGCCCGGCGCGGGCTCAGGCTTGACCGGACCAGGCGGCCGGGGCGGAGCCACAGGACGGGAAGGTGGACCCGGCCGCGTGGGGGGCCGCGGCGCCGCAACCGGGGCCCTGGGTGGTTTGGCCGCAGGGGCGGAAGGTTTGGGAGGGGCGGTGCTGGCGCCGACCTCGGACGACTCGCCTGATTCACCGAAGATCAACGGGGGGACTAATTCGAACCGATGCTGGCGGTTGTGCAGAGTCACATGGACCGTATTGGCTCCGTTAGGTTGATACTGCGGCTTCCAGGTGGCAAAGAAGCGCTCCGATGCGCGCAACCAGGAAGCGAGCACGGCCACCCGGTCCTCGAGGTCCTCCCCACCCGAAATCGGGGGGGCGGAAAGACCCAGCCAGCGGGTATGACGACGGGGTACAGTCTTGCCCGTGGACAACTTGCTTACGGCAAAGAAAACTTCCGTCAGGTCTTTCTGGAAAGGGTCTTCAGCCTTCTTGCTTCCCACCTGGTACGCTCGCCGGAGCAAGTCGAGGCGCTGCTTGGGGCCGGGCTGGCTACGAGCCAGGTTGGTCAATTCCGCGTCGGCAGTCCCCGCCCGAATCAGTGCACCTGCCGTGGCCCCTGCATAGTAGTTGACCAGCAACCCGAGCGCCTCTTCCAGTCTCTCACTGGCACTCTCCAGATCGCCCTTCTGAAGCGACTCACTGAGGCTTTGCCAAAGCTGCAGCAGCCGGGGAGGAGCCTCGCTCGGCACGGCTGGCAACGGATATTTCAACAGCTCACTGACCACTGAATACAAAAACGAGCAGCCATCCTGCTCGCATCCTCAACCTCGCTGAGTCATCCCGAGTCTCGGATGACTCCATGGCATTCCCCGCCTTGCGACGAGATCCTCTCCTCGCGGGCCCTCGAACCCGTGAGAGAGGCATAGAAAAAGGGGCAGCCGCAGCTGCCCCTTTCGGTCGAACCGAAAAGTTTACTTCACGGCGTCGCGCAGGGCCTTGCCCGGGCGGAAAGCCGGAACCTTGCGGGCCTTGATGTTGATCTTCTCGCCGGTGCGCGGATTGCGGCCGGTGCGGCCCTTGCGCTCACGAATCTCGAAGCTGCCGAAAGGAATCAGGCGGACGCCCTTGCCCTTCTTCAGGTTCTCCTGGATGGTATCGAGAACCACGTTCAAGGTCTCAGCCGCATCCTTCTTCGAACGATTGGTCTTGTCGGCAATCGCCGCGATGAGATCGGACTTTCCGATGACCTTGGACTTGGACTTCGCCTTTGACTTGACCGCCATTGACGTGACCTCCACTTGATTTTTCTGCAATTTCTTGCGATGCTGCTGCTTTCTCTGTTCCCATGGGATCTCCTTCTTCCATCCCCTGTCCTGCTTGGATTTTTTTTACAGGATTTTCCGAAGGCCTTGTTCTGTTTGCTTTTGAGGCTCCGAATCCACTGCTTAAAAATGCTTAATAAGGATTTAAATGCAACACAAATGAACCCATAACGACGACAAAGCTGGGATCCTCGCTCGAAAGCTAAGAAAGCGCCTAAAATCCGTTGAAATATCCTCAAGCCTGGAGGGAGTGAGCTTGAAGAAGAATCCAAATGTGGGAACAAAAAGTTAACATCCGCAACAAAGTGGCCTGAGTGGGGTTCGGGTCCTTGTTTAACAATCAGTTCACCTCTCCGTGCCTCCGGGTGGCTAGACTCAGCGGGGGGTTGATTCAGGTCCAGAAACCTGTGCGAAAGGTGGGTCCCCATGTCTCTAGCTCCACTCGGAATCTACAAAGGCATCGAGCAAGGCAAGCCGTTCGACGTCCATGCCGACCGCAGCGAGGAAGCCAGCCTGATCGACAGGGACCAGGACCAGGTTCTATCCGATCAAGAGATCATTGACTACCTGACCGAGCGCGACGACATCCCCCATCCTCAGGAGGGAGCCAAGTGCGACCTTGACAAGGTGGTGCGCGACTTCAAGCATCATCTGCGCAAGGAGCCCCTGCCCCAGGCTGCTGGCTATCACACTTATGCCGAGTTGGGCCGTGACCTCTCGGACCTGGAAACCCGCTACCCCAATCTGGCCCAGAAGGTCAGCCTGGGTCAAACCCCGGAAGGAAGAGAGATCTGGGCCCTTAAGATCAGCAAAGGAGTGCGCTGCGAGGATACCTCCCAGCGTACAGGCGTCGTCCTGACCGGCTGCCATCACGCCCGTGAATGGATGTCCATGGAGGCTCCGCTGTTCGTGGCCCACCAGCTCCTCGAAGGCTATGCCAGCGATCCGGAGATGAAGAGGCGGGTGGATAACGCCGAGATCTGGGTGGTTCCCCTGGTCAATCCTGATGGCTATGAGTACAGCCGCACCGACGACAACTGGTGGCGCAAGAATCGTCGCGAGGTGACCGACACCGGGTGCGGACCGATCTCAGGGCGCAAGCCCATCGGCGTGGACCTCAATCGCAATTACGATGATGGCATCCCCGAGCATGCCCACCTTTATCGCCCTCCCCACGACAAGCCGTGCCGCACCGACGATGATGGCCGAGCCACCAGCGACAATCCGCGCTCAGATACCTATCGCGGGCCCCTGGGGGCCTCCGAGATCGAGACCCAGCATATGCTCAATCTCGAGCTGGGACACAAGAACATCAAGGGAATCCTGGACCACCACGGATACGGCGAGATGATCCTCTACCCCTGGGGCGGCACCCGCCAGCCGGTGGAAAACGTGGCCGACTACCGGGATGTGGGCCGCAAGATGAATCAGGTCATGGGCAATGATTTCCGCCTGATGCAGAGCATCGAGCTCTACCCCACCTCGGGCGGCTCGCACGACATCCACCATGCCAATGGCATCATGTCTTTTACTCTCGAGATCGGACGGAGCTTCCAGCCTGACGTGGAGGACATTGACCCGATTCGGCGCCAGGTGAGCGGGGCCAACATGACTTTCATCGACGAGATCCTGGCCCGTAATCCTCCCCCGCCTCCGCCGGCCCCACCGGAGCCTCCCCCGACACCGGAGCCGCCCCCCGCACCCGAGCCCCCTGCACCCGAGCCTCCTGCGCCCGAGCCTCCTGCGCCCGAGCCTCCTGCGCCCGAGCCCCCCCAGGATTCGTGCTGGCTGTCGCGGTTCTTCCGGTAAAATCGAGGAGGCCCCCGAGGGGGCCTCCTCTCATTCTCCTCGCGGCAGCAGGGCCACGAGTCGGTCGCGCTCGGCGTCGGGCATGTCTTTAAAGGCAACCCCCGAGATATGACGGTTGCAAAAATCGAAGTTGCGCGACTCCTGCCACACCACCCGGGCGGCGCAGCGCACGGTGGGCTGGTCGTCGCCAAGGTCGAGACTCATATCGAAGACCTCGTCGGTCGGCAGGGGCTTGTCGGTGATGACGCGCATTCCGGTCCCGCCGGCACTGAGGCCCACCACGTGGACGACCTCCATTCCGGGGATGCGGCAGCGCACGTCAGTATCCGGTCCGAACCGGACGTAGGTGCGCCTTTCTGGATCGTCGCTCATGGCTTCCCCCGGTGATTTTTCTTCAGGAATTATTTTCCATGTCCGCAGGTTGATCCCCTTCCGCCTCGCGTTTTTCCACGATCAAGCGGTAGGCGGCCCGGTGGCTCAAGCCTGCAAAAAGCTCGAGAATTCGGGCGCTGACCCGCGAGCCCAGGCCGAGCTCCAGGAGACCCTCCAGCGCCATCGGGTCAACTGGAGGGGCGGTCTGCTCGGGGGCCTCCTCCACGACCAGGCAGAACTCCCCCTTGGCTCGCACCGTGTCGGGATCGATCAGCGTCTCCTCGTGCAGCTTGGTCAGCTCACGGGAGACCGACAGGCGCCTGGCGGGGAATGTCGCCCGCAGATCGGCCAGTGACTGCTCGATCCGATGGGGCGCCTCAAAAAAGACCAGAGCTCTCGGCTCACTGCGCAGCGAGCTCAGCAGAGCTCGCCGCTCGGGGGACTTGCGGGGCAGGAAGCCTTCAAACGCGAAACGCCGGACGCTTAAGCCGGACACGGACAGCGCGGCGGTGACCGAGGAGGGTCCCGCCACCGCCCTCACCGGAATACCCGCCCGGTGGGCCCGATCCACCAGCTCGCGACCCGGATCGGAGATAGCGGGCGTGCCGCCGTCGCAGACCAGAGCCACCGATTCTCCCTGCTCCAGAGCCTCCAACAAGCGCCGCGAAGATTGCTCGCGATTGCGCTCTTGATAGAGCACGAAGCGCGGCCCCCGGACGCCAGCGGCCGAGAGCAGGCGGAGTGTGGCCTCCTGCGTCTCCCCCGCTACCAGCGTCACGCTGGAGAGCAGCTCACGAGCCCGGGGGCTCAGGTCTCCCAGGTTGCCGATCGGCGTGGCCACCACGTAGAGGGTTCCCGGCATCTCGTCTTTGAGACGGGAAACGGGGACGGGCCCCGTTTCCCGTCGATTCTCGTCTTACAGCCAGGTGGTGTGAGCCGGATGGCCAGGCATCAGCTGGGAAGCCTCGAAGAAGATGGGGATCTCGCGACTTGCGCTCTCGGGCGAATCGGAGCCGTGCACGATGTTGCGGTCCACGCGCTGGGCGAAGTCGCCCCGGATGGTCCCGGGGTTGGCCTGGGCCGGATTGGTGGCCCCCAGCATGGTGCGGATGATGGAGATGGCCTCCACCCCTTCCCAGACCATGGCCACGATCGGTCCGCTGGTCATGTACTCCACCAGAGGCGGATAGAAAGTCTTGCCCACGTGGGGCTCATAGAGCTTCTCGGCCAGCCTGGCATCCATCTGCAGCAGGCGCAGGCCCATCATGGCCAGGCCGCGCTCCTCGAATCGATTGATGATCTGGCCCACCAGGCCACGGTGAACGGCGTCCGGCTTGGCCAGCACCAGGGTGCGCTGCAGATTGGTCTTCTGGTCCGCTTTGGACTCGGACCTGGTCTTGGTTTCCATCGGGTTTCTCCTTGCTCTTGTTCAGGATGTCAGCTCCACGCCTCGTATCGAGGCCACGAACTGCAGTTTGCGGAAAAGCTCTTCGGTCACGATCTCCCAGAGAAAGCTGGAGGCGGTCAACTGGGCCCGGGCACGCAGGTTGGCCACCGCCTCGGAGTCGGCCAGGATGCTCTTGATGTAGATGGTGATCTCGCGGGCGTCCTCCGAGTCGATCACCACGCAGTTCACGAAGGATTGAGCGTAGTCTTCCCCGGTGGAGCCCACGAAGGCGATGCCACCGGTGGCCATCACCTCCAGACCCACCAGTCCGAAGGGCTCGTGCCCGGAGTTGGCCAGCACGGCATCCACCGAGGCATAGACGCTCTTGAGGAAGTCCTCGGGCACGAAAAAACTGAGCTCGAGGATGTCCGCCTCCTTGTGCTGAGACAGCTCGGCCAGGATGTTGGCCGGCGTGGGATCCTCCACTTTCACCTCGCTCCAGACCAGTCCTTGCTCCCAGGCCCGCTGGGTGATGGGCAGTCGGTAGGGCTCGTTGGCCCCGCGCACCAGCAGCTTGGGAGCCATTCCCAGCCGCTTCATCTCGCCCACGGCGTCCAGGGCCATCAACCAGCGCTTGTCCGGATGATAACGGCCCACCTTGGCCAGCAGCAGGCCCGGAAAGACCTCCCGCAGGGCGTGCCCCACCGAGAGATCGGGAGGATCGAGCCAGCGACGGGGAATGCCGTTGGGAATCACCAGCGGGTTTACCCCGAGCTCCCACATTCGATGCTTCATGTAACGGCTGACGGTGGTGATGGCGCAGGCCTGGCGCAGCGCCTGCCAGTCGATGCGCTCGAAACCGAAGATGCTGTTGGCGTTCCAGAAGACCAGCAAGTGATTGCCCAACCCCCGCCGGAAGGCGGCCTGGGCCACCTGCGTGGCGGCCTGAGCGGTGTGCCAGTCCTCGGCCAGCACCACCGTGGTCACGTTCCGCTCGGCATTGGGAATCAGCACGGTTTCCTCGATGTGAGTCGGAACCGACTGAGAGAAGTCGCTGACCTTGACCTCCTCGCCGTGGTAGACGCCGTTCGGGTGATGGCTGGAGATCCACTGACACCAGCGATGGTAGCTCAGCAACCCGCCCTCGAGCTCTTCGTAGAACGGACGCTGGGGGTCACCCACGAAGTAGAGCCGGGTGCGATAGCCCAGGCTGGCGAGGTGGTGAGAAAGCTCGGTCACTCGAACTCCCAGACCGCCCACGAAAGAGTACTGGTCAGGGCCTTCCAGGGAAAGCAGCACAAACTCCACCCGATCAAGCGACAGCGAGCTGAGTGGATTCATAAGCCTGCCGGGTTCTCGTCAGGTGAGCGAAATCCTGTGTGTGGGCGGGATTACAGCGTCCGGTCAGGGGCTGATGCTATGCTGATGCTGCCAGGCAGGAAGGACGACGATGTCGAGAGGAAGTCAGAAGCTACGCTACGCTGTCGCCCTGATCAGCATCGGGGCGTCTCTGGCGCTCGGATTCCAACTGCTCCACAGCGCACTGCAAGAGAGCTGGCGCACCAATCGACTCCTGGCCCTGGCGGCGCGTCAGTCCGATCTCTGCTTGAAGCTCCGACCCGACAGCCCGTGGGACCAGGCTCGCGAGGCCAGCTTTCTCGAGCTTCAGAAGGCACGCGATGAGTGGGCCGAGTTATCGCATGAGCCAGCCCGGGCCCTGCAAGGCTGGCTCGAGGAGTTGCGCCACTGGCGCTTCGGAGAGCCTCGCGCCCGGGCTGTCAGAGCCTGGCGGGCCTGCACCACCGAGCTGAGTCGTCGCCAGAATGAGCTCTCCGTGCAAGCCAGCATCGAGACGCAACATCTTCGAGAAATGCAGCAAGGCTGGCTGCTGGGCCTGACCGTGCTGGTTCTGGCGCAGGCCTTTCTGCTGCTCAGCCCGGGACAGGCTCCCCGGCGGCGTGAGCGTCCCGCCACCCACCTGCGGCTGGAGGCCAACCTGGAGGCGGCCGCTCGGGTGCAGCGCTCGCTTTTGCCCGAGGCTTCCCCCGTCCTCCCGGGGGTCGAATTTGCCTGGCAATATCAGCCCTGCGAGAAGGTAGCCGGCGACATGTATGGAGTCCAGGTGCTGGACGAGAACCGGGTAGGGCTCTACGTCCTGGACGTCAGCGGGCACGGGATTCCGGCGGCGCTCCTGTCAGTCAGCCTGTCGCGCGCCCTGTCGGACGTGGACGGTCTGCTGCGCCGACGCTCTCCGTCAGAGGTGGTCCGCGAGCTGAATCGTCGCTTTCCGGTCATGGGGCAGTCCGATCAGTTCATCACCCTGCTCTATGGCGTGCTCGATCTCGAGCAATCCACCTTTACTTATGTCAGGGCTGGCCATCCCGGACCGGTGCTGTGCCGCCCGACGGGCCTGATGGTGCAGGAGGACGACCAGGCCAGTCCACCCATCGGCATTTTCGAGGAGGTGGAGTTCCGCGACGAGGTGTTGCTGTTGATGCCGGGAGATCGAGTGCTGGTCTACACCGATGGCATTACCGAAGCCCCCAACGAGGATGGGGAGATGTTCGGGAGCCAGCGGCTGGCCGAGGCCCTGGCCGAGATGAGCCAGGCGCGATTGAAGGTGGCCATGGACGGCTTGCTCGAGCGCGTCAATGAGTTCGGCGGCCGGCTGCGAGATGACCTCACCGTGCTCGCTTTCGAGCTGGCCATTCCAGCCCGAGAGCCGGTTTCCAGGGGACGGTGGCGCAAAAAACTGCAGGCCAGGGATCTGGTCTGGTGCGCCCTTCATCTTACGGAAGGTCCCTGCTGCTCCTGAACGTGGTATACTGGCGCATGTGCTCGCACTTTGGTTTTGCACAGTTGCACAATCTGACGAAGGGGCCGGATCGAAGACCACAGGCCTTGCACTTTGAGCAGGCCGGCAGCCATCGCCCGCTTCAAGACCTGGCCTGGTTTTTTTGACTGGACGCCGTTCGCGCTGGTGCGCCCGGCCCTTCCCACCGAGCAGATCGAGGCCCTGCGCGAGTGCGTGCTCAGCTCCCCCTACCTGGCGGCCAACAACCTCAACCACCGCTTCTCGGGAACCCGCGGCTTCTCGGTGGTCTTCACCCCGGAGGGTCGAGCCCGAATCGCCCGCGAGCTTCCGCTCTTCGACCAGTATCTGAGCGAGATTTTGCATCCTCGCTGCAACGCGTTTTTCCTCAACCCTCTGGTGGTGGTTGGCGGCTCGCGGGTGGCCCCCCACGTAGACCGCAGCCTGCGTTCCTACACCCAGCCCGAGGAGCCCCCCAATCCGGTGCGGGTGGTGGTGCTCTACCTGCAGGTGCCCGGGAACCTGAAGGGGGGACACCTGATCCTCCACGCCAACAGGCCCCTGGTGGACATCGAGCCCGAGGTCAACAAGATGGTCTTCTTCCGAGGGGACCTGCGCCACGAGGTCACCGAGCTCGAGGCCCAGGAGGGCCAGGAGCGGGTGAGTCTGGTCTGCGAGCAGTACCGGCTTCCGCCGGCGCTCCTGGAGAGCATCCCGACCTTTGAGATCCGCTCCAGGCGCCCCTTCGAGGACTTTCTGCAGGCCGAGCTCGACCGGACGTAAACACAGGTGTAACAAACTCTGGCACCCCCGCGGGCTATAGTTGGAGCGCAAATCGCCCAGCGGAGGAACCAATGCAGATCAGCCCCCTGTCCCTGAACGCGGCTCGCCCCCAGTCGGCTTGCGGATGTTCGCAGCCTCACACGCCCGGCGCCCCCGGCGACCGCTTCATTCGCAACGAGGAGCCGCCTGCTCCCCCGCCCGCTCCCGAGCCTCCGTCGCCTCCGCCCGCTCCCGAGCCTCCGCCCGCTCCCGAGCCCCCGCCCGCTCCCGCGCCTCCGCCCGCTCCCGAGCCTCCGCCCGCTCCCGAGCCTCCGCCCGCTCCCGAGCCTCCGCCTGCTCCCGAGCCTCCGCCCGAGCCCTCTCCCAACGTGCAGGTGAAGGTCTACCCGCAAGACCCGCGCGTTTCTCCGCCGGTGACCATCGACTTCGCTCGCGGCAACATCGGCGTCGACCTGGGAGGCGACCGGGTCCGCATCGCTGACATCGGCCACGAGATCGCCCATCCGGACGAGAACGGTAACTACCTCTTCGAGCCCAACACGCCCCAGTTCTCGCAGGTGAACGCCCACGCGGTGACCTACAACACGCTCGAGCTGATGCAGCAATACCACGGTGGCGCCATCGAGTGGTCCTTCGGCGGCCCCACCCTCGAGGTCGTGCCCCACAAGCAAGAAGGCCGCAACGCCTACTACTCGCGCTGGGAAGGCTCCACCAACTTCTTCTACTTCGACTCGCCCACCCAGGGCATCCACGTGAAGACCGCCAATTCGACCGACGTGGTCTCCCACGAGGCCGGCCACGCCATCCTCGACGGCCTCAAACCGGGCTACTTCAGCACCTGGGACGAGGAGACCGGCGGCTTTCACGAGGCCTATGGCGACTGCGTCGCCATGCTGGTCAACCTGCAGAGCCCCGAGAACCGGTCCAAGATCATGGATCAGACCGGCGGCAACCTGCGCACGCCCAACATTCTGGCGGGCCTGGCCGAGGAGTTCGGCTTCTCCAACCGGGCCGACAACCAGAATCCGGCTGACGACGGCAAGGAATACTTGCGCACCGCTCTCAACGGCTTCAAATACAAGCCCGCCAGCGAATTCCCGCCCGGTAAAGGCACCGACGACGTCATGACGCGCGAAGTACACTCCTTCTCGCGCATCTTCTCGGCCGGCTTCTATGACGTCCTGGACGGCGTCTACCAGCAGGGTATCTTCGAGGAGAGGCAGTGCCCGGCCGACGCGCTGAAGTACGCCGCTGACGTGGTGGGACCGCTGCTCATGAAGTCGATCTCGATGGGCGCGGCCAACCAGGCCCGTTACAAGGACATCGCCCTGGGCATGATCCAGGCCGACCAGCAGAACAACAACGGCAAGTACTCCGACATCATCAAGAAGGCCTTCCTGGACCGCGAGATCCTGACCCAGGAAGACCTGGCTCCCCCGCCTCCCCCTCCGACGCTGCAGCTCGACAGGCCGCTAGCCTCGAAAGAGGACGCGCTGGAGTTCGTGACCTCCAACGCCGACAAGCTCCAGGTTCCGGCCGACGCCAACTACCAGGTTCAGAACGTCTACAAGAACGGCAAGGGCGAGACCTTCGTCAACATGCTCATCCCGCAGGAGGTTCCCGTGCAGGGCGTGGCCGGCTACGAAGGCTTCACTACCGACGTCAACGGCGGCCTGACCCTGGCCTTCGACGCTCAGGGCAAGCTGATGAATTGCAAGTATACCCCCGTCACCGCTGAGAGCATCCAGCGGGAGATGGCCGGCATCGAGCAACTCAAGGATACCGGCAAGATCCAGGAGCGCGGCGTGTTCAATAGCACCAACCCGAACGGCAGCATCTTCAAAGGCTTCGTCAAGGGCCAGAAGCTGGTGCGCGTGCCGGTGGCCAACGACTGCGCCGGGCACGACCACTGAGACCTTGCATGCTCTGGGGGGCTCTGCTATACTCCGCCTGCGGGGTGTAGCTCAGCCTGGATAGAGCACTAGCATGGGGCGCTAGGGGCCCGCGGTTCAAATCCGCGCACTCCGACCAACGGTCGTTCTATAACGCGAGACCCCGCGCGTAAAGAGAGAAGCCAGCCACAAACTGGCTTCTTCTCGTTTGGAAAGTACGCGGATGGCGCGATTATCTACCGTCAGTCCCTCTCGGACCCTGGGGGTTGGCCGGAATGAGGGTGGTGCCTGGCTGCTACTTGAGTTGCACCTCAAGTTGCCGGCCAAAGGCCTTCGCAATCTTCTCCAACGTCGCGAGAGTCGCATTGCACTTTCCTGGCTGTTCCCAACGCGTGTAGGTGCTTGGGGCGACGCCCAGCAACCTGGCCGCCTCGGCTTGACTGAGCCGGGCTTCCTCGCGAGCTTCCCGAATCAGGAGCGCCACTCTCACCTGAGAGCTCGGACAAACCCACTCCCAGCCCCGGCCTTTTGGCAGGGTTGAGGGGGGACCTCGAGCAAGAAGAAGCCAGCTGGCAATAACAGCTGGCTTCTTCTTGTATCTGTTGAGGGATACTCCGGGCAGGCCGAGAATTCATGAGTCGATGACATTGATCGAACGCCCAGAGGCGAGCGAGCGCTTTCTGGCCTGGACCGACTGGGAGGGCTATCTTCACGCGCTGGAAGCTTTCAAGCACCAGAGGATCAAGATCACCTACGACCGCGGGAGGCTCGAGCTCTTGACCCCGTCCTTTCTTCACGAGGGAATCAAGACCTATCTTCGACAGCTCGTGGAGGCTGCTTGCTTTGAGATGGAGGTTGACTACCGGCCTGGCGGCTCCACCACGTTTCGACACCGCCTGGCCGAGCGCGGCCTGGAGCCAGATGAGTGCTATTTCTTCAGTCAGTTCCCGGAGCCGGAGACTTACGACCCGGAGGTCGGTCCCTGGCCCGACCTGGCGCTCGAGATCGAGGTGACTCGAAGTGCCCTGGACCGAATGGCCATCTACCGGGACCTCTCCGTGCGAGAGGTCTGGCGCTACTCGGCCCTGCATGAGATCTGCATCGAGCGCCTCGGGCCGGACGGCTATTCCGTCTCCAAGACAAGCATCGTCCTTCCAGGGCTGAAGGTATGCGAGCTGCCGCGCTTCGTACAACTCGGATTTCAGGACGGGCCCCGGGCCATGCTGAAGGCCTTCAAACCCTGGCTGTCCCTGTGAAGTCACCACTCCAAGTCAGGGCATGATCGTTCCGGGGAGCCGACTTCGGGGAACGGTTGTCCGGCACCGGATGATGGCTCCGTCCCCGGTTGAGCTAGAATCTCTCCCGAGTTGATCGAACGCGTACTTGAGCACGGCCTCCCGTTCGCCCGCGTTCAGAGCGGCACCCGGCCGCCTCGGCTTGACTGAGCGCCCCCTGGCCTCGTCAAACCGCGATAACTGTAACGATTTCATCGAGCCCGACAAAGTCGGCGGGGTTTCTCGTATAAAGCGGCAGGCCATTGGCCGCCGCGGTCGACGCGATCAGCAGATCGGCCAGGCGCGTCCGACTTGACCGCCCTGCCGCCCTCGTGGCAGCGAAGACCCGACCGTAAAGCCGCGCCGCCTGCGAGTCGAAGGGCAGGGGCTCCCACGTAGCTGCGGCCCATTGCAGCCGATCCTGACGGCGTGCCTTTTCCTGCTCATCGCCCGTGGCGTGAGGGCCGGCGGCCAGCTCGGCCAGAGTGACAGCAGAGATGGCAGACTCGTCGGGGAGCAGGGCCGGATCCACCCTGTCATGGTCTACTATGACCGAAGTGTCCAGTAAGCCCAGTGTTGCTTCAGGCATCGATGGATTGGTCCACCACCGCATCCAGATCGGAGCGCAACCGAGCGGCGTCGATTCGCGGAGCCCGGCGAGCGGCTTCAGCAATCGCCGCCCTGGGCACGAACCTGCGCCCTGGAACAGGCCTTAGCTCAGCCACGGGCATCCCGTTGCGGGTAACGATCATTGTCTGTCCTGCCTGGACCTCACGGAGCACGGCGCCGGAGTTGTTGCGTAACTCCCGTTGGGTAATAGTCTTGTTCATTTCCCTGAGTGTAGCATGCGTAGCCTTTCGTAGCAAGAACGTCTCTCTGGAAGAGTCCTGCCCGTCGATGCCACCATCGCCAGTCGAAGCGCCCCACTCCAGTTTCCCGACCCCAGACCGTTCCATGACAGTCTTTATCGGCGCCACGGCGCTTGTCCACGGAATGCTCGTCGTGACCCGGACCGTAACCGATTTCGAGCCGCTGGGCGTCGGGCTGGTCAACCCGTGGGCCTCTCAGGTCCACTCCGGCGAGGTTGCTGGAGGCGCAGGCATGCGTCGCCGACAGGGAGGGACCGTGCCAGCCTTCCCGAGAAGATCAGCCGATGAGCGAGGTGGAGCACCTCGAGCAGACCGTTCGCTGGCCCGGCCTGCTGGGTTGGTACCGGCGCTCGCGCGCCCTGGCGGCCCTCGAGCGACTGGCCGAGGGGGGCAGCGTCGAAGCTGTGCTGGCACTCTGGCGGCTCTCCCAGGTGGGTCTGGCCCCGGTGCTGGACCGCGAACGAGCCCTGCTTGAGCGAGCCTTCGCCGAGCCCGGTCGCGACGACCTGGTGGAGCTGGCTCGGGCTCTCAACCTGCCGGAAATGCAGCAGTTCCAGGCCCGGGTGCGCGTTGGGCGTCCCCCTCCGGTGGATGACCTGGTTCACCTGGGATGGCTCATCCAGATGCTGGAGGGCCCGTTCCAGGCCGAGGCGGCCGCGCTGCTCAACCAGCTTCCTCCCCAGGGCAGCCCGCCTACCCGGGCTGCTGCCCTGCTGCTGGCTGGGAGGCACGACGAGCTCCGCGACTTCGACCCGGAAGGCTGCGAGCTCAACCTTGCCATGGAGCGGGCTGGAATCTTCCTGAAGACCCGCTTGCGAGCCGCCTTGCGCCAGACTGGTCAGGGCAGCGCCCCGGTCTCGAGCCTGCAGTGCGAGGCAACCTTCGCTCGCAGCCTGCAGGAACGATTGAACGAGGAGGACTGGACCTGGTTATTGACCGGCCTGGAGCGCGAGCTTCCCGGAAGAGCCGCCCGCCTGCTGAGCGCTCTGCAGGCACGGGGCAGGGCGCCGAACGAGCTGGTTTCCCTGCAACGACCGAAGGTCGGCCAGCCCCCGCTCACCACCCTGCAGGGAACCGATCCGGTCTGGGCGCCAGACGACTCCTGGTTGACCCTGTACCAGGGAGGCAACCGCTTTCTCCTGCTGCGACCCGATGGCAGCCAGTCTCGTCAGCTGACCGCCTGGGAAGAGGCGGCACCCACCGATGGCAAGGTTCTGGCCCCTTTGCGGGCCTTCTCGGAGACCGGCCAGTATCTGGCAGCCGTCTGGCGCGGCGAGGAATTCTGGGAGTCGTACGATCACATGTACTCAGGCTACGAAGACCTCTATGGTAAGGAGGTCTGCCTGTGGGATACCGTGCACTTCGGCGAGCGCAAGCGCCTACTGCTCCATGAGGACGTTCTCGACCTGTACCCGGGTTACGATGGGGTGCTGGCCAGAACCCGGGGCCAGCTGGTGGCCCTCCATCCCGATGGGGAGCGCTGGCGCGTGGCAGCCACATCCCCGCTGCGGGTGGACCAGGGGCGATTTGCCCTGGAAGGGACCAAATTCTACCATCTGGAGCCCTGGAGGTCGCTGGGCAAGGTGCCCGGACCCGCTCACGTTGTGGCTGACCGGCTGGTGATACAGGGAGAGCCCTGTTTGCTGCTGGAGGTCCACGAGCTGAACCGGCTGGCGAGCTTTCGCTCCGACTTTCGAAGTGCGGCGGGGCGGCCCGGTGGTCCGCTGGTCTTGCTGACGAGCGACGGGCTCGAGCTGCGCGACCGCGACACGGGCCGAATGCTGGACCGCCAGAGCTTGCCCGAAGGGGCCCTGCAGCTCCACCCGCGCGGCGAGCACCTATTGAGTTGGCACCGGGGGCGGGCCCGGCTTACCTCGGTCCAGGAATCCGAGCCCTGGGCCGAGTGGGAGGCGCCCGAAGAGCCCCAATTCTCGCCCCGGGGCAACTTCCTCTGGAGTCTTCACCGGGGACAGACCCTGGTGTGGCCCGTCCTGGCTTACAGCAGATTGGACGAGCTGGGCCTGGCCGACCTGACCCGCCTCCCGGTGGGCTGGGAGGAGCTCTTGAAAGCGCTGGTCCAGCGGCGCTGGCGCCACGCCATCGAGCTGGAAGATGCCCCGCTGGCAGCCGGATACGACATCGAGCTGGAATGATGGCGGCTCGAGGTCCCAAAGGCCTACAATATCTTGTGGACACCACAACCGGTTCTTCATCAGCCCGAGCAGCAGTCCAGCCCCGAAGGGATACTGGCTCTCTCCGGGGAACCCGCCCGGATGAAACGCATCTTGACTCTCTGGCTGCTCCTGGCAGGGGTAGCTCTGGCCCAGTCCTGGCATACCCTCAAGGAAGAGGGCTTCCAGATCCAGTTTCCTTCCGAGCCGAAGAAGATCGAGGCGGCTGCCTGGGAGGTGGACCACAATTCGAATTCCTACCGCCTGAGCGTGGATACCTGCGAGGGGACGCCGGATGAGGTGTTTGCCTCGGCTAAAGACGAATTCTCCAAATCCTTCACCTTTGTGAGCGAGAAGGCCCTGACCGTGGACGGCCACCAGGCAAAGCAATTCAAGTTCACTCTGGAGGGCACGGCCATCGAATGCCTGATGGTCGTGAAGGAGAGCAAGCTCTACATGCTGATGATGATCGTGGGTGGGTCGGCTGACGAGGCCAAGAAGGTTCTGTCCAGCCTGCACCTGAGTTAAGCGTAAAGCTTTGGGTCCCGCACCATCGCAAGCCCTTCAGCACCCTCAGCGCTTGCGCTTGCGCAGCTCGAGGAAGGCGGACAGTTGTGCCTCCTGCTCCGGGGTAGGCTGGAAGTCGATCTGGCCGCTGAGCCCCCCCGAGCCCTGATGCAGCCACTGCACCGTGCCCACCAGCTGCAGCACGGTGTCGGCCCGCAGCAAGAACTTCATGGTGACCGCCTCGCCCACCTCGAAGGGGGTCCGGCCCCGGAAGAGTAGACCGCGCAGGCCCACCTCCTGGGTGAAGATTTTCACCTCACCGGCGCGCACGACCTCGATCTGCAACACCCGGTCGAGCCCTACCATCGTGTCCTGCGGGGGCTGAGCGGCAGGCTCGGGCACCTTTCGGGTCAGGGCCCCCATCCCGAACCAGGTGAACGCCTTACGGGCTAGTGTCATCTCGTTTTGAACTCCTCCAGTCTGTATTCCCAGACTACAAGAAGAGAACGCCAGTTCCACACAGGGAAATCCCTCCCCGGCGGGTAGGGAAAACCCTACCTCGACCCGGAACGGGCCTCAGACCAGCCCGTCCTCGAGCAGATCGCACAGGGTGGCGGTGATCGGCTGCTCAGTGCGGTCCTCATACCAGCTGAACGCCGGGGACGGATTGACCTCGAAGCAGCAGTACTCGCCTTCGGGAGTGCGGCGCAGATCCACGCCGGCCAGCACCATCCCCAGGCTCCGGGCCACCTGGCGGCAGGCCTCGGCGACGTCGGGGGGCAGGTCGTGGGCCACCACCTCGGCCTTCTTGTCATAGCGGTAGTCGCTCTCCTCGGCCTGGATCAAAGAGGCGAAGGTGTGCTCCCCCACCACGTGAACCCGGATGTCCGTCCCCTCCACGCACTGCTGCAGTTGCACCGGGCAGAAACGCAAGCGGTCGAGCCGTTCGAGGTCCTCGGGCTTCATGCGCTGGACGATCGAGCGCACGTAACTGATGGATTTGTAGATCACCTCGCCTCCCTGGGCGTGGTAAAACTCCTCGGCGGCGTCCGGCATGGTGGTCACCAGGGTAGCCGGGATCAAGAAGCCGAAGGGCTCTACCAGCGAGATCTGGCAGGGCTTGGAGGCGTTGCTGCCCGAGGCCACGGGTCGATTGACCACCCGGCCGGGCAGATGGTTGAGCAAGACCGACAGGGCGGCCAGGCACTCGGCGCCCACGAAGCGGCTCTCCTCGTCGGAGTAGCCCTGGTAGGTCTCGAACTCGCTGAAACCGAGCCTCTGGTAGACCGAGTGGATCTCCTCCAGCCCCACCGTTCGCCCATCCGAGAGCTTGAAAGCGCCCCCGGATCGATGATCACCCAGCGAGAATGAGAACGAGATCGTACCCGGAATGTCGTAGTTGGGAACCATCTCGACCGGTCGATTGCGCCGTTTGAGCTCGGAGTAGACCCGGTCCACCATGGGCTCGCGCGGGTCACCGAGCACGAGGATCACTCTGGCGATGGTCGTCCCTCCTCGAGGAAAATGGAGACTGCCTCGGCCACCTGGGCGTCTTGCAGGGTATCGAAACTGGGGAAGGTTCGCAGGTCGGTCACCAGCCAGCCCCGCTCCTCGTCTCGCAGCACCACTTCGGCCAGAAAGAGGCCCAGCTCGTGGCAAGCGGCCATCGCGCGCTGCACCAGCTCCACCGGCACGGGGGCCTCGCGGGGCAGCACCAGGGCCGAGGAGCCCACCACCAGGGCCGCAGCCGGCAGACCGCGGGGGGACTCCTCAAAGTGAATGGGAGCCCCCTTGAGCTCATGCAGACGCTCCAGGTCGGCCGCATCCATGGCGCGAAAGGGGTGCGCCCGCCCGCCCACCGGGCGGTAGATGACCCGCCCCGCCTGCTCGTCGAAAAAGGTCCGAGCCGCCTCAGGCTGGCTGGTCACCAGCACGCGCGGGACGGGGAGCCCGCGGGCCTGAAGATAGGCCAGCACGCTCAGGCGCGAGTTGAGGTGCTCGCGCCAGAGCACGTGATTGGCCACCAGACAACGCCGGCTCAGGCGATGGAAGAGAGCGATCAGGGTCGCCCAGCTCTCGACCTGGAGGTACTCGCGATCCTCTGGCGAGAGGGTCTCACCCTGCTCGGGAGCGATGTAGTAACCGTCCAGGCAGACGCTGACCAGATCGTCCAGAGCCACCGGGTCTTCCTCGGGAATGATGAACAGGCCGTCTTCGAACCCCGGCCCGAGCTCGAGATAGAACTCCAGACCACTGGGGAAGGTCTCAAGCGGTAAGAAAACCACCCGCCGCCGGTCACGCCCCTTGAGGTGATTGTAGAGGGGACCCAGAGACGGGTGGCTGGTCGAGCCAAAAAAGAGGATCGTGGGCGTGCTCACCGCCAGCCCGCTTCACCGGTTTCCCTGACAGTTCCTACGGCTTGAAGAAGAAGCGGTCGGAAGGAACCGAAGAGACGGCCTGGCCGGCCAGCGGGAGAATCTCCAGATCCTTCTCGATGCAGCGCTTCTCAGCCCAGGTCTTCTCGCCTTGCTTCTCGATGGACTGTTTCTCGAACTGGCCTTTCTCGCCAGGGCTCTTCTCGGCCGGGCCCTTCTCGATGCAACCCTTCTCGTCAGGGCCTTTCTCGATGGACAGCTTCTCGACCGGGCCCTTCTCGATGGACTGCTTCTCGAGCTGGCCTTTCTCGCCAGGGTTCTTCTCGGCCGGGCCCTTCTCGATGCAGCCCTTCTCGACCGGGCCCTTCTCGATGCAGCCCTTCTCGTCGGGGCCTTTCTCGATGGACATCTTCTCGAACGGGCCCTTCTCGCCAGGGTTCTTCTCGGCCGGGCCCTTCTCGATGGACTGCTTTTCGACCGGCAGCTTGTCCCCCAGCTTCTCGTGGAAGTCCTTCTCGCAGGTCAGCTTGTCGCCCAGTTTTTCCTCGTGGCGTTTCTCGAAGCAGCCCTTTTCGCCAGGATCCTTCTCCAGGCGCCCCTTCTCGTCAGGGCCTTTCTCGATGCCCTGCTTCTCGAAGGGCTGTTTGTCACCCAGCTTCTCGCTGTCGCGCTTCTCGTGCAGGTGCTTCTCGTCGCGGCACTTGTCGCCCAGCTTCTCGGGCTGATGCTTCTCGTGATGGAGCTTCTCGTCACGATGCTTGTCGCCCAGCTTCTCCGGCTGATGCTTCTCGTCGCGGCACTTGTCGCCCAGCTTCTCCAGAGAGTCTTTCTCGCGGCCCTTCTCGATGCGCTCTTTCTCGAACGACCCCTTCTCCTGACGCTTCTCGGCGTGATCCTTCTCGCAGAAGAGCTTCTCGGTGCCCTTCTCCTGGCACAGCTTCTCCAGCCTTTTGGCCACCTCGTCGGGCTTATCGAGGCCGGGCCCTGTGGCCGGAAGGGGACCCGAAAGCATCCCCGGCTCGGTCTTGCGAATGACGTCGCCCACCGGGCGGTTGGGACGGAACTCGGGGTTGATAAAGAGGTCAGACATTGGTGGGAGCCTCCTGCGCTGTTCGTTGACTGAAATTTCCCACCAACTTTGCCCCGGACTAGGGAAGAAAGTTACAAGGATGCTAGCGTTTCGTTGACGACATGTTAAATCTGCAATTGTTACCTGTTTGTGCGGAATTGTTATCGTTCTGTAATCGACAGTTTTTAGTGCCCGTTTTTTGACCGAGGTTTCAGGCGCCTTTCAGCCGGCCGCACTAGGGTGGTAGAAGTGCAAGTGCGATCTTCGCTCCTGAGCCGAACCCTGCGCGGCGGCCTGCGGCCAGACCTGGCCGCCTGGCCTCTGCCGGCCAATCCCCACGAGCGCGCCTACCTCGAGCGTCTCCAGGAGCCTCTGCGGCAAGGCGCCTTCGTGGACAGCTGGAATGTCGGGCTCAGCACCGGCGAGATGAGTGCCCTCACGGCTCCCTGGCTGGCGGCCACGGTCACATCCGTGGCGGCGCTGGGACTGACATCGATGGCACCGGTATCCTGGCTGGCGGCTCAGGCCAACCTCGGTATGCTGCAAGCCTTTGGGGTCTTGCTTGGAGGAATCGTGCTGGGCTCGGCGGTGGGCGCGGCTGTGGGAGCTGGAGCCTACGCGCTCACGGCCTGCTTGACCCACTCGCTTCTGCGTCACCGGCGCGAGCAGGCGGTCGAGAAAGCGCTGCAGGCCCCGCTGCCTGACCCGAAGGAGCGAGCGCAAGCCCTTCGCCAGGCCCTGAACAACCCGGGTAGCCTGGCTGGAGGCCTGCTGGGGATGGCCCTCGGTCCCTTCACCACCGGTCCATCCCTGAGCGCCTTTGCTCACCAGGATCTGACCAGCGACAAGTGGCACAAGCGACTTGGGACGGCCATCGGCTTCCCCTTCGTGGCCACCGTGGGCCTCGGGTTCGGGATGTTCTTCAGCCCTCTCACAGGCTACTCCCTGGGACGGTCGGAAGGCGTACGGCCCCAGGTCGCTACCACCGTTGGCGTGGCCGCGGGGATTGGCCTGGGCGTGAGCGTGACCCTGGCGGCAGGGGGACACCCCGCCCTGGCCGGACTTGCAGGCTGGTTGGGTGGCTGTCTGGGAGGCTCGGTCACCTCCGCCGCGTGGTCTCCTCTGGTCAACCCGGACGTGAGCCAGGTGCGCTCCTGGCAGGCTGAGCTGGGCCCCTCGGCGGAGGGCCGCGAGAACCTGATCCGGCTGGTCACCGGGGTCGACATGACCGGGGAAGAGCACGCGAGAGCCCACCGCTTACTGAAAGGA
The DNA here is from genome assembly GCA_021404945.1 of bacterium CPR1. Taxonomy (GTDB): domain Bacteria; phylum Vulcanimicrobiota; class Xenobia; order Xenobiales; family QWHO01; genus QWHO01. The sequence goes on along the minus strand of QWHO01000002.1, from coordinate 530 downwards.
ATGAGCCGCGAGGAACGCACGCTCCTGCTCAAGATGGTGGTGGACGATCCGCACGTGGGAGCGACCATGTTGGAGTGGGATGGCGCCCAGCGCGCCAACCCCGAGCTCTCCAGACTGGAGCCGTGGCGTAAGGCGCTGGGCATGACCGGGCTCGGTCTGAGCAGTCCTCACGTCGGCCAGGCCATCCGGGCGCTCTGCCACATGAGCGAGGCGACCGCACTGGTGCGTGACCTGAAGGACGAGGACCGGGGCCGTCTGCTGGCCCACCTGGCCGGCACCTGGGTGGACGAAGGCACAGCCCGCGCCCAGATTCGGGACATCGCCCGCTCCTGGTTGCTGGGAACCGGCAAGCTCGTCCTGCAGGAGGGCCCCGCGCGAGCCGTGGACGAGACCGAGACGCGCGTGACCGTGGGCGGCGTGAGCGTGCGCCGCCGCACACCCGCCCGCCTTTCGGCTCAAGAAGCGCTCCAGCAGATGGAGAAGGATGCCCCGGTGCACTTCATGCAGGCCGAGACGGGCACCCGAGCTCT
>QWHO01000291.1 GCA_021404945.1 bacterium CPR1 | reverse complement strand
CAGGATCTCCGAGGTGGTCAACCCGCCTGCCTTGCTGACCACCACGTCGGCCGCCTTCAAGAGCTCGGGCATGTTCTTGACCGAGCCCAAAACGTGCAGCGGGTGATTTCCACCCTGGCGGGCCTTCAGCTCGTCGTAGGCAGCCTGGTTGGTGCCGCAAACGCAAATGATCTGCATCGGATACCGCTGGCGCTCGAGCGCCTCGACCTGGCGATGGAAGGGCTGCTGGCCAAGCCCGCCGCCCATGATGAGAACGGTCGGCAGGGCCGGGTCGAGGCCGAGCTTCTGGTCCAGATCTGCCGGAGCGGGCTGGCCAAACTCCGGACGAATGGGAATGCCGGTGACGCTCACTTTGTCGGGCTCGACGCCCAGACGACCGAGATCCTCGCGCATCATCTCGTTGGCGACGAAGTAGTGCTGAACCTGGGGCTGCACCCAGCGCATATCGGCCAGGTGGTCGGTGTGTACGTTCACCAGCGGGGCGGTCAGCTGGCCGCTGTCCTTCCAGACATCCACCACGCCGCTGGCCTGCTCGTGGGTGCTGACGATCAGGTCGGGCTGGTAATCCTTAATGTACTGAAGCGCTTGCGGAACCATCCAGGCTTTGTAGTGATTGATGGCCCACTGTACGGTGCCGATGACCGGGTTGCCGGCCAGGGCCAGCTCGTAGCTCCAGCGGGCCAGCTTCTCGCGACTCTCGAATGCCTGCACGTTCTTCTTCTGGGTTTCGCGTACCTCGGGTGGGCAGACGCTCAACATGTCGAACGACTCGGCCTCCACTCCCGGGTGCTCGCGCAGGGCGTTGACCAGGGCCTCGGCGGCCATCCGGTGTCCGTGGCCGGTGCAGGAGCTATGGGTGACCAGGATGCGCATGCTGACATCAGATTAGCCCGCCTGCCTGAAGGAAACCGGAAAAGGAGGACCCCAGGCGCTTGAATCGAAATCAAAGTCAGTCGTGACCCCTCAGGATTTTGTTCAAGAAACCCGTTACCGGGTCCTCCGCGAGCTCGCCTCGGGAGGCATGGGCAAGGTCTACGAGGCCCTGCAACTGGGGGCCGACGGCTTCTCCAAGCGGGTGGCCCTCAAGGTCTTGCATCCCTGGCTGAGCGAATCGAGCGAGTTCGCCCAGATGTTCGTGGGCGAGGCCCGCCTGGTGGCCAACCTGATCCATCCCAACATCGTGCAGATCTATCAATTGGGCCGGGCCGACTTCGGCGCCTACATCGCCATGGAGCTGATCGAGGGAATGAGTCTTCGGCAATTCCTCGATCTGCACTCAGGGAAGGCCTTGCCGGTTGAGCTGGCCACGTTTATCGTCAGCCGGCTGGCCCGGGCCCTTGAGTATGCCCATGAGCGCGCCGACGAGCAGGGCCAGCCCCTGGGACTCGTGCATCGCGACGTGTCCCCTAACAACATCTTGATTTCGAGCGAAGGTGAGGTCAAGCTGGCCGACTTCGGAGTGGCCAAGGCAGCCCACTACCTCGAGTCGCAAGAGGGCGAGCAGGTCTACGGTCGGGTGGAGTACATGGCGCCCGAGCAGGCCAGTTGCCAGGTGACCGATGGCCGGAGCGATCTCTTCAGCCTGGGCGTGGTCTATTACGAGCTGCTGACGGGCAAGAACCCTTTCCTGGTGGAGGGTGAGGGGTTGAGCGAAACTCTCACCCGGCTTCTGACCACCCGCCTGAGCAGTCCTCCGGGCCTGACCCCGATGCTGGCCGCGACTCTCGATCGTTGCCTGGCCCCTGACCCGAGCGAGCGACTCGAGAGCGCCGGCAAGCTCGGCTACGAGCTCGAATATGCCATCTATCACAAGGGCTACGGTCCCACCATCCAGACGCTCGCCCGCCATATGCGGGACTTGGAGCCATTGAGACGGTCAGCCTAGAGGTCCAGCCGCGAACCCCTTTGTGGTGGCGGAGGAGACCTCCGCGGGCCGTAGCGACGGCATGGGAGTGGTCTTGACCGTCCAGGACTATTGGCGAGGCCAGCCGATCCGGGTGGTGCGCGAGGACGGATTCGAAGCCTGGTTTCGCCCCGACTGGAGTTATCAGGGCACGCTGCGTCGTGCGGCCGGGCAGTTTGAGAGCCCGCTCCCCCAGCTCACCCTGAGCTGGCCCCAGCGCCTGCGTACGGCTGTCATCCAGGCTCGCAGAGGGCTCGAGAAACTCTATCGCGATGCCTTCACCTGTGACATCTGGGCGGTGGGCTGGGCCCGGCACCGTCTGCAGAGCCTGAGCGAGTTGCCCGGGCTCGACTGGCAATGGCGTCCCGAGCCCGGCCCGCTCACCTACGAGGCAGACCCCTTTGCCTTCCGCCACCAGGGCGCCTGGCACCTCGTGGTGGAAGAGCATCGTCACGGCAAACCCGCCCGACTGGTGGAGAGCACCGAGCACGGGAGGCGTATTCCTCGCCTGGAGGGAGCGCACCATTCGTTTCCTTACCTCTTCACCTGGCAGGACCAGGACTATTGCCTGCCGGAGAGTCTGGCCGAGCGGCGGCTCAAGCTGTATCGCCTGCACGATGGCCTCCAGCTCGAGCGGGTGCTGCTGGAGAACGTGGAGGTGGTGGACCCGGTGATGTTCGAGCACCAGGGCCTCTGGTGGCTCCTCTACACGGGCCCGAGCCAGCATGGAGCCTACCGGCTCCATGCTGCCCACGCCTCCTCCCCACTCGGGCCCTTCCAGAGCCACGCTCTGGACCCCCTCAAACAAGACATTCGCTCCACCCGCTCCGCCGGCAAGCCCTTCCGCCTGAACGGTCGGCTCTATCGTCCCGCCCAGGACTGTTCCCGAAGCTATGGAGATGCGGTCATTGTGCAGGAAGTGCTCGAGTTGACCCCCGAGACTTTTCACGAAGTGCCAGTGCTCAAGCTCGAGCCCCGCAAAGACAGCCCCTATCGGGACGGATTGCACCACCTGGTGGTGGAGGATGACCTGGTGCTGATCGATGCCCGACGCATTCACCACGACCCTTTCTGGCTCGTGCGGCGCTGAGCGATGTGGACAGCCTAAAAGCGATCGCCCAGCGTGATGAAGAGCTGATTCTGACCGTGCTCGTTCCAACCTGATTCCAGGCGGATCAGCCCCACGTCACTGAAGAAGTAGAGCCCGGCCCCATAGCCGAGACCCTGGCCCGGTTTTTGGCGGGCCACTCCCGGAGCGCCCAGCACCTGCCCTGCCGTGCCCAGGTCTGAGGCATAATCGAAGAACAGCACCCCCTTCACATCAAGCTCGTGGCCAAAGACCTCGAAGGTGGTCAGGGAGCCTCGATACTCGAGCGTGGCCTGCAGGAAGGACGAGCCCGTAGAAAGTCCGCCGAGTTGGTAGCCTCGCACCGAGTTGGGACCACCCAGGTTGAAGGCCCGGTAGGGCGCGACGTCCCCGGCGATGGCTCCCCCCTGCAGATTCAAGAGAAAATAGCTGGGTCGCTGGCCCGGTCCGGGAGCGGGAATGAGCTGGGCCAGGTTGGCCGCCAGGGTGGTCGAGCCGATCTGGCTATCGCCAACAGGAGCTGCCTGCTCGAGTTGAAACCGAAGTCGGGTCCCCGAGGTGGGATTGCTCAATCGGTCGAGCAGGTTGAGCTGACCGACGAAGCTCAGGGTCAAAAGCTCGTCTCGTCCTCCGGGCGAGAACGTCAGTCGATTGCCCAGCTGGTCGACCGGAGGGACCACGACCGGGCCAAACAGGTCATCGCCCAGGTTGAGGCTCTGATAATTCAGGGCGGCGGCGAAGCTGAGCTCGTCAGACAGCAGACCAGAGTATTCCAGTCCTCCGCCGAGCGTGCGCACGTAAGGCTCCCCACCATTGGCCAGGAAGACGCGGGCCACTCCCTGCTGGAAGGCCGGACTGCGAACCGAGGAAGTGAACAGGTTGAGCGTCAGATTCTCATGGAAGCTGTAGCTGAAATCGGCCCCAAGAGAGCCGAGGTCGCCCTGCACCTCCATCAAGAGATTCTGACCTGGCGCCAGGGCATTCAGAGAATGCACGGTGATGTCCGCGTAGGTGTAGCGCCGAGAGTTGAACAAGACGGTCTCGATCCGGCTCGGCCCCTCCAGGGCGGTCGGGTCGGAGGTCGCTGTGCCGACCCCGAAGCCATCCTCGCCACCAAGTCGAACGCGACCCGAGGAGTGGCGGCCTTCATCGCGCAGGACTTCGGGGCTTTCAGACTGACCCCGAGCCGGCACAAAAAGCAGCAGCAGAAGCAACAGGAACCACATAGCCACGCCCTTTCGAAGGCCGGGGCCCGGTCCCCTTCGGTCCAAACAGACCATCCGGTCTGAGACAGACCGACCAATTGCGCCAGGGTGCTGGCCAGGCAAGCGCCGATCTGGTGCTGGGGGTCGGCGCGACCGGCCGGCGGCTTACAATAGAGCAAACCCGGGGAGGCAAGAATTTTGCTCTTTCGACCTCTGGAAACTCTGCTCCGAGCCCTGTTTGGATGCGCCGCCCTGCTCGCCTGGCTCCAGGGTAGCTTGATCCTGGCCCTGCTGCTCACGCCCCCTCTGGCGATTCTGGCCCTGGGGCCCGACCCGGTGGGCTCCAGTACCCGCCTGGACCTCGTCACCCTGGTGGCCCGCGGAATCTGGACCGTGGCCAAATGGATCCTGTCGCTTCTTGCGCACGCACCAGAGCTGCTGTGTCTGCTGGCCCCGTGAGCCCCCGGGCTGACCCTGTCCTGGCTGGAGTCAGCCAAGTTGGACCCGATCGAACTGCCCTTATCCTCCCGGGCAAGCTGCCCGGTCTAGCTGCGGACGCGGCCGCAACCGCCACAGGGCGCTGGCCAGCAACAGTCCGGTGGCGATGGCCCCGGCCGAGAGCAGGGCCAGCGTCAACAGCTCGGCCGCCAGCAGATAGTCGGCTCGCACCGTGGCCGCCATCCCCCGGTAGGCTATCGCCCCTGGCACCAGCGGCAGAATGCCGTTGACGGAGAAGACCAGGGCGGGCACTCCCTGCCAGCGGGCCAGGAGCTCGGAGGCCATACCCACCGCGAAGGCCGCCACGAACAGAGCCCCGGGCCGGGAGTAGTGCGCCTCCACCAGCTGCAAAGCCAGCAGGCCCGCAAGTCCAGCCAGCGGGGCCAGTGGCACCAGCCTGCGGGGCACGTTGAACAGGATGGCCGTTGAAAGCCCCCCCAGCAAGGTTCCCAGCCACAGGCTCACAGTCCCCAGCTCCTCTGCAGGCTCAGACCCATCAAGACGCCCACCGCGATAGCCGAAGCCGTCAGCATGGCCTCGGCCCCTCGCGCCAACCCGCTGACCAGCTCGCCGGCCATCAGGTCGCGCACCGAGGAGACCAGGGCCAGGCCCGGCATCAATGGCAAGATGGCACCCAGCACGATCTTCTGGCTATCCAGGCCGAGCAGGGCCACGTTGAGAGTGGCCCACAAGGTGGCCACGAAAGCCGCCAGCGAGGTGGTCACGAAAGGTGGAAAGGCCCTGGAGAAACGCTCGCTCACCACCCGCACCAGAAGCCCCGCCAGAGCTCCGGCCACCAGCTCGGCACCGGTTCCCCCCGCCAGCGCGGTGTAGCCCAGGCCCCCCAGGCCTGCGGCCAGGAGCTGCGTCCAGCGGCCAAAGCCAGGGGGAGCGTGGCGAATGTCCTCCACCCGGGTCAGGGCTTGCTCCAGCTCGACCCTGCGCAGCACCAGCTCGCGCGAGAGCTCGTTCAGGCGGGTCACTTTGCCCAGGTCGATGCTGCGACGGTGGACGCGGGCAATGCGGGTGGTCGTTTCCTCCTCCCCCACCGAGACGGTGAGCCCGGTGGGGGTCACCATGCTCTCCACCGGCACTCCGTAGGCGCAGGCCAGATAGGCGATGGTCTCCTCCACCCGGGACGTCTCGGCACCGCTCTCCAGCAAGCCGATCCCTCCGTCGAGACACAGGCTGGCGACATCGCTGCGCCACCGCTGGCTGATCGGGCGTGACATAACGGCTCCAGAAAATACCTCCGGCCTGAAAGAACCCTGAAACGGGCAGGTTTACATTCCGGCAAACCCTGCCCAGCTCCGCAGGGCTATGATGCCAGCCATGCAAGTGGCTGCACTCCCGAAGACCGTGCAGCTTTCCGCCTACCTGCAGGACAGCCGGGTGGAGAGCCAGCCGGCCAGCGTGACTCTGGAGGCCGACAAGGTGGGCGACCGCCTGGAAGGCCCGCGCCTGGAGATTGAGGATCCCCTCTATCGGCGTGCCCGGCCCGACGCGAACGGCAACTACCTCGAGCAGCCCCCTACCCCCCAGTTCGATCAGGTCACCTCCTTCGTGACCGCCCAGGCAACGCTGGAACTGGCCGAGCGGCTGGCCGACCAGAGCATCGAGTGGGCCTTCTCCGAGAGATCGCTGGGTGTGCGCCCGCACCAGGGGACCGGCATGAACGCCTACTACGTGCGCCAGGATGAGTCGATCCAGTTCTACTGCTTCGACTCGCGGCCCCTGGACAAGACGGTTCAGGTCTCCCAGTGCGCCGACGTGGTGGCCCACGAGACTGGCCACGCCCTGCTTGACGGGCTCAAACCCGAGTTCCTCTACGATTGGGGCGGTCACTCGCGGGCCTTCCACGAATCGTTCGGGGACTGCATGGCCATTCTGGTCGCCGCCTCCCGGCCGGCCCTGGTGGACCGGGCTCTGAGCGAGACTGGGGGCGATCTCCTGCGCGACAACCCCATCAATCGGGTGGCCGAAGAGTTCGGGCTGGCCTGGCGCAAAGCGTGGGACCCGTCCGACGAGCGCCTCTTCCTGCGCAACGCCAACAACAACTTTCTCTACGTGCCGATGGAGCAGCTGCCCGAGAACGGGCCGCCCGACTCGCTGACCCGGCAGGACCACTCCTACGGGCAGATTTTCACCGGCGCCTTCTATCGTTGCCTGGTGGCCATGGCCGGGCCCGGAGGCCAGCACCTCTCCGGCGCCGCGGAGGAGCTGGGGCGGCTGCTCCTCCACGCCGTGGCCATGCTCAGCCCCTCCTCCACCACGCTGCCGGAGGTGGCCCGCTGCATGCTCACGGCCGACCGCCAGCTCTATGGTGGAGCCCACGAGGAAGCCCTGAGCCGGGTCTTCTCCGAGCGCAAGCTCTTGAGCACCGAGGAGGTGCAGGCCTGGCGGCGCCAGTACGATGAGTTGCCCCGCCTGCAAAAGAGTAACGATCCCGAGCGTTTTCTGCGCCGCCACCAGCAGGCGCTGGGGGTCGACGCCTCGGCCTACCAGCACTACCGCACCGTCCGCGACCGCCAGGGCCGCGAGCGCTGGGAGCTCCTCTCGCGCCAGCGAGTGGATACGGCCGCTCTGGCCGGCGAAATCAAAGGTGGGCTGACCCTGACCTTCGATCCGGCCGGTCGGCTTGGCTGGCTCTCCCGCCAGGACATCACCCGCGAGCGCATCGAGGAAGCCTGCGTGGCGCTCTCCAAGCTCGGCCCCGAGGACATCAGCCTGGGTCCGGCCGGAGGGCACCTCTATCCGGCCGAGCTCGGACCCGACGGCCTGGTGCGCCGCTCGGCCTGGCTCAAGGACTGATCACCTGTCCGAATTCGGAAGGAAGGACCGATCAGGCACTGACGTCCACGAGCAAGCCTTGAACGTAGGCGTGTAGCTCGGGGTCGGCCCGCAGCAACCGCTGGTTATGGTGCGGGCTGCGGGTGAAATCCATGACGCCCTCGGCCAGATACTCCTGGGGGCTGGTGCGGGCGTAATCGCTCCACATGGTTTGACTGCAAAACTTCTGCCACCAGGAGAGCTCGTCCACCCGACGGCAATAGCTCTGGTGCAACTGCTGCAATCTGGGGTCGCGCTCGGAGCGCAGCACGGGTTTCTCCCCCTCGTCCGGGGCGGCCAGGTCATCCAGGGCGTGGCCCAGCTCGTGCAGCACGGTGCTCACGTCCAGGCGGCGCGGGGCGATGCTCAGCGTCTTGCTGGAAGGATGGTAGGCCGCCCGCATTGCTTCGGGGTCGTCGGGAATGCGGATTTTGACCCCCGCCTCGCACAGCCTCCGCAGAGGGTCGCTCCCCAGCCGGCGGGCGGCTTTGAGCAGTGTGCGCCGCTCGAAATACCCCAGCGGAGCAACGGCCATCTGGTCAAGCAGTCGATTGGCCTCATTGTCGCTCGCTGGAGCGAGGGGTTGGAGGACGCTTCCTACCTTCATCGCGGCCATCATGCCGCCCGCTGAGCCTTCGATCCAGCCTCGTTGTGTTAACTGGCACACAGGGGCGCGCTGTCTCTAT
>QWHO01000290.1 GCA_021404945.1 bacterium CPR1 | reverse complement strand
CGCGGGCCGCCGGGCGGCCCAGCCCTCGGGGCTGCTGCCGGAGGGGCGCCGGGCAGCCCGGCCCTCGGGGCTGCTGCCGGTGGGGCAGCTATCGGAGCTGTCTTCCTGGTATCATCCGACTGCGAGGAAATGGCGCTGACCCCCTTTCATAGCGAGCGGGCCAGACTTCGGACCCACTGCGAGCCATCCTCTTCCCGCAAACCCCGACTGGCAGCGAATTTTGACCGGCCGAGAGCCGAGCCGGGCGGACTTTCCGTGGAGGGTGCGGGTATCCACAAAACAAGAAGCGCGGCTCCCTTGAAGGGTCGCCGCACCTCTCGTTAGCGGACGCAGGGGAGTTAGGAGTAGAACGCCCCGCCACAGCAGCCGCAGGTGTACCAAGCGTACACACTGTCATACTGAACGATGCGGACCACGCTGGCGCAGTGAGGGCACTGAACCAGAGCCGGGTGGGCCTGGGCCTCGACCTCGGCGTCGTTGCTGGCCAGGGCCACGCCCATCTTGGAGCGGTCCATCGTGTTGGCTTCGCTCTTCTCGATCTTCTTACCGGTCTTCACTTCACTCATCTGTGTGTTTTCCTTTCAACGAACTCGCCGCAGGGGTCTCACGGATGGGGCTGGTAGCCCGCCCCGAATCATTCTTCCCCCCGAGCGCACACACTTTGCGCTTCGTCAAGTTGTGCGCACCTAAGCGGGGTGGGCCTTTCGGGAAGTACGGGTACTTTCCTTCAGTCGTCAGGATGAGATCAGCGCCTGACGCAGGAACTGATCGAGCGAGCCTCGATGCTGGGCAACCGCTGAGCGGTCAGAGCATCGAGCAGCGAGGAACGCGCCCGGTCGTCAGGGTTGCTCCGGCGCCGGCTCGCTCAGCTGCACGGGCTCGCCGCTCGTTGGAGCCACCTCGCCCGAGGGCTCGGCCGGCACCGAAGCCGGTTTCGATTCGGTGGGTTTGGCCGCGGGCGGAGGCGCGCTGGGCAGCTCCATGTCGATGGGCACCGAGAAGGTCAGGCTGGCTACGTCGCCCTGAAAGCGCGCGTAGGCGTCATACTCGTGCGAGAATTTGAGCGTGATCCCCAGGAAGTTGGCCTCGGGAATCGTGACCGACACCTCGCCTCCGACGGCGTGGGCCTGGTTGGTGATCTGGTTGTTGAACCCGAAGCCCGCGCTGGCCGGGTTGAGCTGCCAGGTGTCGTAGCCGGTCAGGCCGATTGTCCACTGATCGTCCAGCTTCTTGCGAACGCCCCAGTCGAGCGAGAAGTAGTTGCCCGGGTTGAACCCGTTGGAGCGGCTGCTATCGGCTTCATACGTGCCCGCCGCGTTGAGGCTCCAGGTGCGCTCGTCGTCGAGGTAGTAAGCTCCACCCAGCTGAAGCTGGTTCGTCCAGAAGCCTCGGCCCACGTTGAGCGGCACACCGCTCGAGTAGGAGCCGGTGGGAGCCCAGATGCCATAGCTGAACATGGCGTCGTACTTCTCGCCGTGCCAACCCAGGATCAAAGGCACGATGAGCGCGTCTCCAAGACCAAACTTGCTGCCCCCCGCCTGGCGAGCCTGGAGCAGTCCCACGTCGAGCTGGGCGCCTGCGCTCGGCTGCATCAGTGGGAGCAGGATCATGGCGCCGTAATCGGCCCCGAGGAGCTTCTCCCCGGTCTGCCACATGACGATCTGGTTCGCGGCGAAGATGTTGGCGTCCAGATTGAGGGTGACCGGCACGCGCCCGTTCAGGAGCGTGCGGTCCAGCTGGGCCTGACCGGTGTAGTAGATCATGTTCTCGGAGAAATACACTCCGGGAAATGGCGGCATATTGGTCAGGGAATCCAGCGGGAAAGCCCCCGGCTGGTAGTGGGCCTGGCCCAGGGCCGGAGCGGCCAGCAGGGCAAGCGCCAGGAACAAGAAGCGTAGCCGTGACATAATTCACCTCTCTCTTGGAGTCTCCACCCCGTGCGCACTGGACGTGAGATTTCCTTCATATAAATCTACTAATGGGTTGATCCCATGGACAGCTCGGTGGGGCGCCGTCCCAACATCACGGCCGGTCGCACCCTATACCGGCCGGCGATTCCCCTTCTCGCGCCGAAATCAACCTGCAGGATAGGACGGCCCGCCGCTGCGTTGAAGGGGAACACATGCGACACTGGCTCACCTTTTGCTTGGCCATTCTGCTCCTGGTCGCGGGCTCGGCCCAACCAGTCAAGAAGGCACACGTTCAATCCGAGCTGATCAGCGATCAGACCGTGGTGGCACCGGGCAGCACCTTCTGGGTGGGCCTGCGCCTGGAGATGGAGCCCGAGTGGCACACCTACTGGCAGAACCCTGGCGACGGCGGGCTGGCCACCAAAATCGAGTGGACCCTGCCCGAGGGCGTGACGGCCGGTCCGATCCAGTGGCCGGCTCCCGAGCGCGTGGAGCTGGCCGGGCTGGTCAGCTTCGGCTACTCGCACGAGGTCGTCTTGCTCACCCAGCTGCAGACCGCTCCCGACCTCAAGAGCGGGCCGCTCACGCTGAAGGCCAACGTCAGCTACCTGGCCTGCAAGGAGGAGTGCATCCCCGGCCAGGCCGACCTGACCCTGAAGTTGAGCGCCGGGGCGGCCAGCCAGCCCTCCGAGCAGGCCGAGAGCCTGGCCCGGGCCCGCGATCAACTGCCCCTGGGGCCGGACCCGGCCGTGCAGGCTCGCCTGGAAGGCACGAAGATCCTTCTCAGCCTGCCGCCCGGCACTCAGAAGGCCGAGTTTTTCCCGCTCGATAACGAGCAGATCAAGCTGGATGCCCCCCAGACCCTCAAACAGGACCAGCTCGAGCTGCAGGCGGCCGAGAAAGCTCCCGCCCGGCTCTCGGGCGTGCTGGTGATGGGCGACAAGTCCTACCAGGTGGATCTGCCCCTGACCACCGGCGGGGCCGCCGCCCAGGCCCCTCAGGTCAGCTTTCTGCCCGCCTTCCTGTCGGCCTTTCTGGGCGGGCTCTTGCTCAACTTGATGCCCTGCGTCTTCCCGGTGCTCTCCATGAAGGTGCTGGGCTTCGTGGAGGCGGCTGGCGAGAGCAAAGGCAAGCCATGGATGCACGGCCTGGTGTTCACGCTGGGCGTTCTGGTCTCGTTCTGGGCCCTGACGGCGGCCCTGCTGGCCGTCAAGGCGGGCGGGGCCAAAGTGGGCTGGGGCTTTCAGCTGCAAGAGCCCGGTATCGTGATCGCCCTGGCCGTGCTCTTCTTCGCGCTGGGCCTGAACTTTCTGGGCGTCTTCGAGATCGGCCTGACGCTCACGCGCCTGGGAGATGTCGCCGAGCAGAAGTCAGGTCTGTCAGGGGCCTTCTGGAGCGGGGTGCTGGCCACCCTGGCGGCCACCCCCTGCACCGCCCCCTTTATGGGCAGCGCGGTCGGCTTTGCCCTCACCGCTCCGGTGCTGCAGACGTTCCTGATCTTCACCTCGCTGGGGCTGGGAATGGCCTTCCCCTACCTGGTTCTCTCCAGCGTTCCGGCTCTGCTGCGCTTCGTGCCCCGTCCCGGCCCCTGGATGGAAAGCTTCAAACAGTTCCTGGCCTTCCCGCTGCTGGCCACCACCGGCGGACTGTTGTGGGTGCTGGGCCAGCAACGCGGCTCGAACGCCGTGGCCGTGATGCTGCAGGCTCTGGTGCTCTTCGGCATGGCCGCCTGGGCCTACGGCCGCTGGGGTTTCTCCATCAAGACCGGAGTGCGAGCCCGGGGGCTGGCCTTCACCGCCCTGCTGCTCGTCGCAGGCCTGGCCGTCTCGATGCAGGCCGCCCGCTTCGGGGGCCCGAGCGGCCATTGGCAGAGTTTCTCGCCCGAGAAGGTGGCCGAGCTGCGGGCCGCCGGCAAGCCGGTCTTCGTCGACTTCACGGCTGCCTGGTGCTTCAGCTGTCAGGTCAACGAGCAGGTGGCCCTCAAGCCCAAAGAGGTGCTCGATGCCTTTCAGGCCCGGGGAATCACCATGCTGAAGGCCGACTGGACCAACCGCGACGAGGTCATCACCCGCGAGCTGGAAAAGTTCGGGCGAAGCGGCGTGCCCCTCTACGTGCTCTATCCGGCCGGCGGCGAGCCCGAGGTGCTGCCCCAGGTGCTCACCCCCAGCATCGTGCTCAAGGCTTTGGAGAAGATCCCGACCAGCTCTTCAGCAAACTGACCCAGCTCCCGGCCGGACTCTCGCTGACGTACTTGACCAACCCCACGCCGCTCGCGTAGTAGCTGGTCTGGTTGAGGGTGCTGCCGGACTGGGTCGTGAGAGTCTCCACCACCAGGCAGGTGAACGTGCCGGCGGGTACGTTCACCTGGGCAGTGGCCAGGATGCGGTTGGAGTCGGTGATCTCGCTGCTGCGCCCCAGCCGACCGGTCCAGCCCCAACTGGTGCCGGGCTTCATGGGAAAGCGCAGGTAAGGCCGGGCCGGCTGGTAGAGCGCCTGCTCGCCGTCCGGGTCTTCCAGACCCGTGAGAAGGATGCCGCCCGCGCCCACCTCGTACCACTCCTGGGTCAGGACCTGGGGCATGATGGTGCGCACCAGGGCCCGGTTGCCCTCGTTCCTGACCACCTCCACCGAGTAGTCGAACGACTGACGGCCCTTGAACTGGTAAACCCAGCTCAACCCCGAGCCGACCGGAAAGTAGTCGGTTTCTGTCGCCAGCGCGCAGGGCAGCAGCAAGGCCAGCAGGGCAATCCACCTCAAGAAGCCGTCACCCCTTCAGCGGCGGCGCGCTCGAGGTGGGGGCGGGCCTCGTCCTCTCGCCCCAGGCGGCTCAGGGCCACGCCCAGCCGCAGGCGGGCCAGCGACTGGGAGGGGTCGACCTCCAGAGAGCGCAAAAGCCAGGGGATGCCGGCCTCCATCTGGCCCTGAGCCAGCTCCAGGTAGCCCCGGTAGGTCAGGGCCGGAGCATGCTGGGGATTGAGGCGCACGGCCTCGTCCAGGGCCTGGGCGGCGGGCTGGAAGGCGCCCAGCTCGAGCTCGGCGCGAGCCAGCTGGTAGCGAAGGTCAGCCGCCTCGGGGGCCAGCGTGACGGCCCGCAGGAAGGCCTCGCGCGCCCCCTCCCAGTTCTCCTGGCCCGAGCGGGCCAGGCCCAGCGTCATCTGCTGCATGGCCGTCGTGCGGCCCTGGCAGGCCGAAGCCTCGGCGGCCGCGTACTCGCCTAGAAAAAGCTCCATCCAGGCCCGATCGACCGGGTCGGTCGCGTCGAGATGGGCCAGGTTGACGGCCGGGTGGCCGCCCCCGGCGCTAACCGGTCCGGGAGCCCGCATGGCCAGGTAGTCGCGCTTGAGCTGGTGGATGGCGCGGGCTTCAGGCAGGAGCGCGAAGTACTCCTCGGGCGCGAACTCGCGCTCGTGGCCGCGAAACACACACACCCCGGGCAACACGGTGCGCTGCTCGCGGTAATGGCCGAAGGTGCGGCAGGCATAAGGGCGATGAGCATAGACCGTGCAGCCGCCCTGGTAGTAGGGGCAGACGGCCGCCGCGCCCTCCTCGCGAGCTGCGTAGCGGCGAAAGTCCTCCACCTTCTCGGAACCGACCCGGGCGGCCAGGTAGTCCAGCTCGAGGTCGCTGACCACGTGCTGGGAAAGGCCCGCGGCCGTGCAACAAAGGTTGCAGCTTCCGCAGGGGTTGCCCGGGTGACGGGGCAGGGCGGCGTCGAGACGGGCGAACAGCTCGTCCAGGGCGAGGTAGAAGTCGTGCCGGGTGCTCAGGTCAGCCAGCGGATAGACTCCAGACCCATCTGAGGATTCGCATGAGCCTGAGGATTCCAGGCCGCGCCAGGGGCCCCTCCCGAAGGTGGCGAAACTCGCTGTCATGGCAGCGCGCGCGCTCTGGAGCGGATCGATCAACTTCGGGATGGTCAACATCCCCGTCAAGCTGTTCTCCGCCACCAGCAACCACAACGTCTCCTTCCACCTCCTGCACGCCCCCTGCAAAAGCCGGGTCAAGTACCAGGTCTACTGCCCGGTGCACGAGACCGAGGTGCCCCGCAGCGACCTGGTCAAGGGCTACGAGTTTGCCAAGAACCAGTACGCGGTGCTGACCGAAGAGGACTTCGAGCAGCTGCCCGTTCCCTCCAGGCAGAGCATCGAGCTGTCAGCCTTCGTCAAGCTCGACGAGGTCGATCCGCTCTACTTCGAGCAGAGCTTCTACCTGGCCCCCGACGAGATCGGCAAGAAGGCCTACGCCCTGCTGGTGCGCTCGCTGCAGGAGAAGGGCCTGGTGGGCATCGCCAAGGTGACCCTGCGCAATCAAGAGCGGGTCTGCGCCCTGCGCGCCAGGGATGGAGCGGTGGTGCTCTCCACGCTGCACTTTGCCGACGAGATCAAGGCCGTGCCCGAGGGCGTCCCGGGCGATCTCGAGGTGTCCGAGCGCGAGCTGCAGATGGCCAACACGCTGATCGACCTGTTGACGGCCGAGAAGTTCGAGGCCGGCGAGTTCAAGGACGAGTACCGAGAAGCGCTGATGAAGCTGATCGAGGCCAAGATCCAGGGCCAGGAGGTGGCCGCCTCGCCGGCCCCCGCGCCGGCCCAGGTGGTGGACCTGATGGCCGCCCTGCGGGCCAGCGTGGAAGCCGCCGAGAAGGCGCGCCAGAGCCGCCAGTCGGAGCCGAGCGTCAAGGCCGGGTGAACCTCCCCGTCCTGCCCCCGGTGGCCCCCATGCTGGCCAGCCTCAACCGCGCCTTCCCCGAGGGTGCCGGCTGGAACTACGAGCCCAAGTGGGACGGCTTTCGCACGCTGATCTTCTTCGACGGCTCCGAGCTTTATCTCCAGAGCCGCGACCTCAAGCCGATGGGGCGCTACTTCCCGGAGCTGGAGCGATCTCTGCGGGAGGTTCTCCCGCCCCGGGTGGTGCTGGACGGCGAGCTGGTGGTCATCGGGCCGGAAGGGCTCGATTTCGACGCCCTGCAGATGCGCATCCACCCGGCCGCCTCGCGCATCCAGAAGCTGGCCGCCGAGATCCCCGCCTCCTTCGTGGCCTTCGATCTCCTGGCTTCAGACGGCGACAGCTTGATGGCGGTGCCCCAGGTCGAGCGGCGCGAGCGGCTGGAGCGCCTGCTCTCGCAGGTGCCGCGCCCGGTCTACCTCACCCCCAGCACCGGCGACCGGGCCCTGGCCGAGCTGTGGTTCCAGCGCTTCGAAGGAGCCGGCCTGGACGGCGTCATCGCCAAGCGCCACGAGCATCCGTATCGCCCCGACAAGCGCGACTTCCTGAAGATCAAGCACCAGCGCACCGCTGATTGCGTGGTGGGCGGTTTTCGCTGGGCCAGGGACCTGGAGGGCCAGGCCGTGGGCTCGCTGCTGCTGGGGCTCTACGATGAGAGCGGCACCCTGCACCACGTGGGCCACACCGCAAGCTTCAAGGCGGCCGAGAAGCGCGAGCTGGTGCAGCGGCTCGAGCCCTACCGGGGGGGCGACAGCTTCGGCGACGGGCGCACCCCGGGCGCGCCCAGTCGCTGGACGGGCGGAAAGGACCTGAGCTGGGTGAAGCTGCGCCCCGAGCTGGTCTGCGAGGTGGCCTACGAGAAGCTCCAGCAAGACCGCTTCCGCCACGCCGCCACCTTCCTGCGCTGGCGCACGGACAAACCCGCCGAGCAATGCGACTTCGCCCAGCTCGACTCCCCCGTCCCCTTCGCGCTCGACGACATCTTCCTCTGATGCGCGCCCTGCCTATCGCCTTGCTGCTGGCCGTCTTGATGGTGCGCAACCTGGGCCCGCCCATCGACTTCGACGTCTGGTACCACGTGCGCATCGGCCAGGAGATCCAGCGCACCGGCGCGGTGCCCCACTACGATACCTTGACCGGGGCGGCCGACAGGGTGGAGCCGCACTACTACGTCAACGACGAGTGGGGCATGGGCTGGCTTTGCTGGCAGCTCTACCGCAGCTGGGGCTACGCCGGGCTGGCCTGGGGACTTTCCGGCCTCATCGGTCTGCTGGCCCTGGCTGTCTTCCTGGCCTGCCGGGCCGGCGGCGTTCCGGCCCTGCCGGCCACGCTCTCGGTGCTGCTGGCCGACGCCCTCATGCAGACCCGCTACGCGCTGCGGCCCCACCTGGTGACCCAGCTGCTGGCCGCGGCCATGATCGCGATGTTGCTGCGGGCCGAGCGCTCGCCCCGCTGGCTGTGGGGGCTGCCTCCCCTCTTCGTGCTGTGGAGCAACGTGCACGCCGGTGTTTCGCTGGGCGTGGGGCTGCTGGGCCTGTGGTGGATCGGCTCGCTCTCGAGCTTCGGTCGCTTTCCCCTGAGCTGGCGCCAGCTGGCTCCGCCCA
>QWHO01000784.1 GCA_021404945.1 bacterium CPR1 | reverse complement strand
TCGAAGTCGGCCACATAAGGCTTCACATCGCTTCGAGAGCCGATGAAGTGAAAGACCTCCCCGAGCCCCAGCTCCCCGACCAGCGCGCGGCACTGGGCCAGGTGGTCGGGTTGGACGTCGCCGGGGGTTTCGCCCAGAACGAAGAAGCGCACGTTCCCCCGCTCCTCGGTGGTCAACTCATCCAGCGCCAGACGGGCGGCCCTGATCATCTCGACATACCCCTTGCGCGGCAGGATCCGCCCCTGGCTGCCAAACACGATCGTGTCCCGGGAGAGGCCAAACTCGGCTCTCAGCCTCGGCTCGATTGCCCCGCTGGCGAACTCGTCCACATCGATGGCGTCGTGCAGGACCCGCACTTTGTCCCGGCAATGGTCGAACAGGCGCGAGGTCGGCTCGGACACGCAGACGATGCGCCGCACCGACCGCCCGGCCGAAAGCCGACGGTGCAGCCCGGCGATGACCTTTCCCACCTGGGTGTAGAACACGTGCCAAAGGGTGGGGACCCCGGTCCAGGCGGCCAGCGCCCCTCCGGCGAAATTGGCCGTGGTCCCGTTGCAGAAGACGGCGTCAAACCGGCCCTGACGAACCCGCCGCGCCAGAGCGGCCGTCCCCGCGGCCCCTCGCAGGACGTTTCCGACCGCGCGCACTCCCCGCGTGAGCAGAGGAGCCGCCAGGTCTTCGCGCTCGATGGCCCGGCTCCAGGGCTCGAAGGGGTTCTCGATGAGGTTGGGCTCGAAGAAGACCTCCTCGGCCACCTGGCCGAGCAGTTCGCCGATGAGACCGTTTCTGGGCAGCACCACCGTGCGGTGAATGAGGTCTGGGTCCAGGAACTTCAAGATGTAGAACAGGGTACGGCCGGGTCCCCCGTTCCGCCAGGTGTCATTGAGAAAGAGGACGCGCAGCTTGCGGTCGCAGGGAGTGCTCACTGGCTCGCCGACTTTCAGAGGCCCGATCGAGAATCCTCCTGCACGGACGATGCGACGAAGTTCCCCCCTGTTCATGGGTTCCGTGCTAATCCTTATCGAGTCTGTCGGCGCAAATCACTCGATAGAGGAGAGAACGCTTCTCAGCGAGTAAGTGCCGAGCTCCATGATTGCCGCGAGGCTCGACTCCGGGCTGCGCAGGGTCGTCCCCTGGGCGGCCCTGGCGGCCCTGTTGCTCTGGTCTCCAAGCGCCCTCAGCCCCGACCATTCCTCCGACGACGCCGATCCCGAGGTGCTGAACCTGGCCTGGCGCCTGGCTCGAGGAGAGCCGCTCTATGGCGAGGTCGGCTCACCCCCCTGGGTCGTGAACCCCTACACCCCTCTCTACCTGTTCCTGGTGTCGCTGGGCCTGAAGCTTACCGGGCTCAGCTACCTTCCGGCCCGCTTCGTGTCGCTGGCGGCCACCCTGGCCGTGGTCATCGCCCTGGCCATGGTTTCGCGGCAGGTGACCGGGAGCATCCGGGCCGGGCTGTGGGCCGCGTGCCTCCTCACCCTGGTGCCTGCCGTCCTGCTCAATGAGGCCAGGCCCCACCCGCAGATGCTGGCCGT
>QWHO01000783.1 GCA_021404945.1 bacterium CPR1 | reverse complement strand
CCTGGGCTCGCTGCTCGATACCGGCACCGTGGTGGTTCAGCTCGCTGTGGTGAATCTGGCTCCAGATCTGATCCCGGCTACCCTGGTATCGTTCCGCCAGCGCTGCAGCCGCAAGGCTAGGAGCAAGCTGCTCCTGAAAAGCTTCCATCGGCTCCATCTGCACCCCGCTGAAGATGCCGAGCGCCAGGCCCTTCCGGCGATCCCTGTCGGGGGTCTGAATCTGTACGCTCCGCTCCGGATCTTTCAAGTCACGATAGAGGCTCAGAGGGAGCTCCTTGTGCAGGGCTCCGTCGAAGCAAAGCTCCTTCTCGGTCAGCCACTTCAAGCTGCGGGCCAGCTCGGGACGCTCCAGCTCGGCTTCGCTGCCCAGGCCAAGCATGAAGAGGAAGAATCCAGCCTCGTCCAGGCTCTTGACGTTATAGCAATAGACATCGGCGCTGAGGTAAGCTCCCTTGCCCGAGCGCAGGTTCTCGAGCGCTTGCTCGGTCGTCACCGAGCCGCTCTGGCCCTCGGGAGCGCCGGCGGGACGGCCGTGCTTCGTGAGGGCAACCAGGCCCTCTCGCACGGACTCGGTCAAACGGCTCCGTCGGGCCTGAGACTCGGGGAGCTCGCTCTGCCCGGGCGGCCTGGTGGCCTGGTCCGGGGTCAGCCAGCCCAGTCCGAGGCGCTGCAGGACTTCTGAGGCGGTCCTGGCCAGCGACTTTCCGGAGGGCTTCTCCGGGCCCCTTCCAGCCGCCGCCACCGGCCGCATCGGCGTCCAGCCCGCCCCGGACGAAAGATGCACGCTATCGGGCCGCGAGCCTCCGGAAGCGGTCTGCGGAAGGCTCCAGCCAGGTTGTTGCAGGGGATTGAATCCGCGGATCTCCATGCCGACGAGCAAGCCCTCCCAGGAAAAGACCTCTGGAAAGTTCTCCCTGCGACCGGGCAGACCCTTCGGTCAAATCAACCGTCCTGGTGGTGGAGCGGCTGCTCAGCCTGGACCTTCCACGTTCTCTCAGGGCAGGGAGGACAACCATGTCCTTCGAACGCTGTTCGATGCCGGTTTCAGGAGGGAGCAGCTATGCGCCTGGTCGGCCTGCTCTTGCTACTGGCGGCCAGCCTGCTGGCGGTGCCGGTTCCGCAAGAGCTGGCCGAGGTGCCGGTAGAGCGCTTGGTGCGCAACCTGAAGGCCCGCTGCCAGGCCGAGCCCGAGGACGCCAGACGCTGGTTCCGAGCCCACATGATCGGGTATGCCCTCAAGACGTCCACTCTGACCGTGAGCTTGCGCTATCGGGCCGAGTTTCCCGTGGGCACGGACATGCCTCCGCGCGAGGTGCGGTCAGCCTCGTCGGAAGAGCAGAGAAAGCGCGCTCACTCCCACCTCGCGGCTGCCATGACGGGCCCTGGCTCGGGGTTTCGCAAGGCATGGCTACCGCCGTTTCGAGCAAGATGGGCAAGGCCAATCAGCAGCAGCGGCTCCTATCCAGGGCAACGACTTGAGAATCGGTGGCCGCAGGGCCCGGGTAGATTTCGGCGAACCGGCCTTTCATTCCG
>QWHO01000289.1 GCA_021404945.1 bacterium CPR1 | reverse complement strand
AGTTCGCCGCCGACCCGGCGGCCTTTCTGGGGCTCAAGGACCCGGTGTGCGGGATGACCGTCGAGCCCGGGAAGGCCGCCGGCACGCATGTGCATGCCGGCACGACCTACCATTTCTGCAGTGCCAAATGTTTGAGCAAGTTCGCCAGAGATCCCGAGATCTACCTGGCGCCCCGGCCGACCTCCCCGGCCCTGCAGAAGGCTCTCCACATCTGTCCCATGTGTCCTGAGGTCGGCAACGAAGGGCCAGGCGCCTGCCCCCGCTGCGGCATGGCCCTCGAGCCGGCTGAGCCTCCGGCGGCCGGGGTGGAGTGGACCTGCCCCATGCACCCCGAAATCGTGCGCAGCGAGCCGGGCGACTGTCCCCTCTGTGGCATGGCCCTCGAGCCCCGCACCGTGGCCCCCAGCCAGGACAATCCCGAGCTGGGCGACATGCAGCGGCGCTTTGCCATCTGCCTGCTGCTCACTTTGCCGCTGGTGGCGGTGGCCATGGTCACCCACGGCGCTCTGCCTCTGGTGCAGCTCCTGCTCAGCACACCGGTGTTGCTCTGGGGTGGCTGGCCCTTCCTCAAGCGGGGAGCCGCCAGCCTGGTCAGCGGCCACCTGAATATGTTCACCCTGATCGCCATGGGCACCAGCGTGACCTATGTCTACAGCGCCGTGGCCACGCTGGCTCCGAGCCTGCTGCCGGCCAGCCTGGGGCACGATCCGCCCATCTATTTCGAGTCGGTGGCAGTGATCATCTTGCTGGTGCAACTCGGCCAGGTGCTCGAGCTGCGAGCCCGCCAGAAGACCGGCGAGGCCATCCGCAGCCTGCTCAGTCTCACTCCTCCCACGGCCCGCAAGCTCGACCCGGAAGAGCGCGAGGTGCCCCTCGCCCAGGTGGCCCCTGGCGATCGGCTGCGCGTGCGGCCCGGAGAGCGCATCCCGGTGGACGGGGTGGTGCTGGAGGGCAGCGGCGCGGTGGACGAGTCCATGCTGACCGGCGAGCCCACTCCGGTTCCCAAAGCGCCCGGCGATATCCTGACCGGGGGCACCGTCAACCAGACCGGATCGCTCGTGATGCAGGCCCGGCGGGTGGGCGCGGACACGCTGTTGTCTCAGATCGTGCGCCTGGTCAGCCAGGCTCAGCGCAGCCGGGCTCCCATCCAGAAGCTGGCCGACCGGGTCTCAGCGATCTTCGTGCCCACCGTGCTGGCGGTGGCGGTGCTCACCATGGTGCTCTGGACGCTCCAGCACCAGCCCGCCATGGGGCTGGTGACGGCCGTGGCCGTGCTGATGATCGCCTGCCCCTGCGCGCTGGGCCTGGCCACTCCGATGTCGATCATGGTGGCCACCGGGCGCGGGGCTCAGGCCGGCGTGCTGGTCAAGGATGCCCGCGCTCTGGAGCAGATGGCCCTGGTGGATACGGTGGTGCTGGACAAGACCGGCACGCTCACCCTGGGCCGACCCACTCTGACCGAACTGGGGGTGGAGGAGGAGGTCCTGCGGTTGGCCGCCTCGCTTGAGCAGGGCAGCGAGCATCCGGTGGCCGCCGCTATCGTGGCCGGGGCTCGCGAGCGCGGGTTGTCGCTGGCCACTCCCGATTCTTTTGACTACCAGCCCGGCCTGGGTCTGGTGGGGGTCGTGCAGGGCCGTTCGCTGGTGCTGGGCAACGCCGCCCTGCTCAAGCAGCAGGGTCTGGACCCGGCCGCTCTGCTCGAGCGCGGACGCAGCCTGCTCGAGCAGGGCCAGACGGTCATCCTGGTGGGGGTCGACGGTCAGCCCGCTGGCCTGCTGGGCGTTTCTGACCCGATCAAGCCGGGCACTCGCGAAGCCCTGGGCCTCCTGGCCGCCGAGGGCCTGCGCCTGGTCATGCTCACCGGGGACCATCGGGTAGCGGCTGAAGCCGTGGCCCGCCAGTTGGGCATGAACGAGGTGGTGGCCGAGGTGTTGCCCACCCAGAAGGGGGCCGCCGTCGAGCGCCTGCAGGCCGAGGGGCGGGTGGTAGCCATGGTGGGGGATGGGATCAACGATGCTCCCGCTCTGGCCCAGGCCGAGGTCGGGGTGGCCATGGGCACGGGAACCGACGTGGCCATCGAGTCGGCCGACGTCACCCTGCTGCAGGGCGACCTGCAGGGCCTGGTGCGGGCCCGACGCCTGAGCCGGGCCACCCTCTCCAACATCCGCCAGAACCTGACCTTTGCCTTCCTCTACAACGTGCTGGGGGTGCCCCTGGCGGCCGGTCTGCTCTACCCCTCCACGGGGTGGCTGCTGAGCCCGATGTTCGCCAGCGCGGCCATGAGCCTCTCATCGGTCTCGGTCATCGCCAACGCGCTGCGGCTGCGGGGGGTCAGGCTCTGAGCTCGTCATCGTGGATCGCGCAAGACCCCCGGGGCGAATAAGGCGGTCAAAGCTGGGGCCGTCACAGGCCCGGGTGACTGTTTGTCGAACTTCCCCTGGATGCTATTTTTCGAGCGGGAAACGAGCTTTGGAGAGTTCCTCGAGCTCGACCTGGAGGAAAGGGTCGAATGGGTGGAAGGGAAGGTCGTGCTGATGACGCCCGTCAGAAGAGAGCACGCGGAATTGGTGGCTTTCCTCCTCACCTCGCTGCGCGCCTACGTGGAGGCCCGAGAATTGGGGCAAGTCTACTGCGAGCCTTTTGTCATGAAGACGGGGGAGGGCATGCCCGGCCGGTCACCCGATGTCTTCTTCGTGACCAGTGCGCACCTCGACAGGATCAAAGAGAAACACCTGGAGGGCCCGGCAGACCTGGTCGTGGAGGTTCTGAGCCCCGACAGCCGAGGCCGTGACCGCGGGGACAAGTTCTTCGAATATGAGCAGGGTGGGGTTTTGGAATACTGGCTGCTGGACCCGGTCAGGAAGGAAGCGGAATTCTACCTGCTCCAGGAGGGTCGTTTTCGGCCGGTCGTCGTCGAAGGCGGAGTCTACCGTTCCCGCGAGGTTGCAGGCCTCGAAGTGGATGTCGGCTGGTTCTGGCAAAGACCTTTCCCTACCCTGTTGTGGCTTTTGGCCCACTGGCAACTGTTGCCAGGGGCTCGCTAATGTGCTCGCACTTTGGTCTTGCACATTAGCCCAATCTGACGAACGCGCTGGAACGCAGTTCCAGCCGTTGTTAAGTGCAAGACCAGAGGCCCTGCACTTTAGAAATCCGGCCGCAAACCCCCATGTGGTGTCGGAGGGGCTACCCCTCGGGGGCCCTACCCCCCGCCTCCGCCATCACGAGAGAGCACCCGGAACGGGCCGTCGGGGCCTTGTCGCGACGCGCAAAAGAGGACATCGCGCCGTTTGAGCGGAATCCTTGGACAGGAAATGCGCATGAGCCGCCTCGATCTCGGTGGAAATCTCTCGGTTGGCCTCAAGCAGGTGCGCTCTGATTTCCCGGGGCACACCCGCATCCAACTCGAGTTTAGCGATGGCTATCTGAGCGACCTGGCTCAAGAGCACGGATGGACACAGGACCAGTGCCGGAAGTTTCCCGAGCAACTGTTTGCCAAGATGGGCCAGTCCGCCCCTGTCATCCACCAGCAAGACAAAGAGCTCTTCACCGTCGACCTGCCCGACTCGAGCAGCTCGAATCCCCTTGAGGATGTTCGCCAGGCCCTGCGCGAAGCCACCGAGCATCCCGAGTCAGTTCGGACGCTCCTGGCTCAGGAGCAGGCGCGCGAAGCCGCCGGCAAGAGGGCTTGCGAGGCGCTTCAAGCCGAGACCTCGAAAATCCGCCACGAAACGTGCCTGATGCGCGCTTACAAGCGGGACCCGCAGTCTTCGAGTCCGTCGGACCATCGCGGCTTTTGCATCGTCGACCAGGTGCGCGTGACTCGGGCCAGAGGGCTGAACCGGGCGGAAGAGAGGTTCCTTGGCGAGGACAAGCGGGCCGCGCTCAAAGACGGCATGGTGCTGCTGTGCGTCAGTCTCGCTCAGGCTCCGCTCCGGGCTCTCTATGGTGGAAGGAGCATTCCAGTCAACGGCCCCTACGACAGCGACCTTCGCAAGCTGATCGAAGGCCTGGCTCAACCGGGCGAGTTGGTCAAGATTGAGGCGCGGCCCTCGATTCAGGGAATGAACAACCGGGCGGCGGGTGAGGAAGCCAGGCTCCTGTGCAAGGAGTCGCTGGCCACACGGCTTGTCGCCGAGCTCAGGCAACGCAACGCCGGCCTCGACGATCCGATGGCTCCCGCCCACACCCAGGGGTTTGAGGTCGCCGGGCAGTCCGCCCGTCCCGCTCGCATCTCACCGTTTGTGGAGAATGTCTCGACGCCGGCGATGCTGGCTCGAATCGAGAGGCACCTCAAGCAGGGGACACGCCAGGAGGCACTCGCGCTGCTGAGCGAGCTGAAGGCGGAGAATATCCAGGACCACCGGGAGTTCGCCGATCTCTATGAGCTGTGCAAGAATCTTGCCGAGCACTTTCTCGACCCGCAAAGCGCCACGGTGGCCGCCGCCATCATGCGCGAGACGGTCTACTTCACGGACAGCCTGACCACGGCTGAGGCCTTTCTGAGCGCCCCCCCCCAGGCCCCGCCGCAGCGTTGGAAGTGCGCGGGACGAGCGTTGCAGGCCATGCGCGACGACGAAGGCGGCGCGCCGTCGGCCCGTGCGGCCCTGTCCCTCCTCAGACCGGAGATCGGTGAGAGTTTCCACGACCTGCTCGGCTCGGGAGAAGGATCGGCACTCTGGCGCATCGCCGGGAAAGGGCTCGAGATGCTCGGCGAGCAGCCCGGGATTTCTCCACACCAGCTCGCGCTCGATGTGACGGCGGCGATCCCTGGGGAGGACGTGCTGTTCTCGCTGGTCCGTTGGGGCACTTGCGTCGCCGTGCCTGGCCACGCCGCAAGCCTCAAGCGAGAGATGCAGGCAGCTGCTACTTTCGAGGAGCGATGCACGCTCGGTCGCGAGTTCCTGGAGGACCTGCGCGACGGGCATACCAGCACGCGCGCCGAGCGCGAGGCTCTGCAGGCCCAGCTCCGACCGAAAAGTGAAGGCGGTGTGCAGCACCGCCAGGGCTTCTCAATGGTCGGCGGCACTCGCCTGCGCCATCGCAACGCTCACGGATAGCGCAGACCACGATCGAAGGACGCCAGATCGAATGTCGTGGCAAAGGGCCTCCTGGCGGCCTGCTCGAAGGGCGAAGGCTGGGGTGGGCGGGCGTTTTGTTGGTCTGTTTGGGCCGGGGCGCCATCTTCGGCTCCGGCGAGGGCGGAGTCGAGCTTCGCTGGACCACCCTGGACACGCCCGCGGGGCCTGTCTCCGGCTGGCTTTGCACCGCGCCGCACCCGACCGCAAGCGTGGTCATGGTGCACTCCACGGCTCAGCCTCGCGCGATGTCCGAGCCCATGGCCCGCGCTGTGGCGCGGTGGGGATTCCTGACCTTCGTGCCCAACCCCGGCGGCAACCCGCTCCTCAATGCCGTGACCCTGGAGGCTCAGCGCGAGCAGGTCGTGAAAGCAGTCGGCTGGTGTCGTCAGCAGGGGGCTGGCCCGGTTTATCTGGCCGGCCACTCAGTGGGTGCCAACCAGGCCGTCCTGGCGGCCGAGCAGGCGAACCCGAACGGGGTGATCGCGCTGGGTTACGACGTAGAAGTCAGTCCCAAGCGCAATTGGAGGTTGCTGCTGGCAGCCGGGGTGTATGATCAGCTGCATCCGGCCTCCCAGTTGCGGGAAGTGCTCGCTCAAGCCTCCGGCGACGCCACGCTGGTTTTCTCCCCGCTCTCGGACCATCACAACGAGGCGCTGGATCCAGTTCTGTTGGGCGCAGCGGCGGACTGGATGGCGGGCCAGCCAGCGAGGAGCTGGTCGGTGGAGTCGCTGAGAGTGGCAGGCGCCGTGCTGATCTGCGTGGGTCTATTCTGTCTGGGGGTTGCTCTGCGCTTGCCCCTGGTTGTGGCTCTGGTTTTGATCGGACTCAGCTGGTGGGCCTCGGGAGGCGATCTGACGGGGGAAACCCGTTTCTATGCCGACGTTATGCTGGTGGCCGGACTCAGTCGGATGGTGGCTCCGGGCCCTGGCATTGTTGGCCATGGCCTGGGCCAGTTGGACGCTCACGGCCATCCTGAACGGCCTGCCCGCCCTCTTGATGCAGCCCGGCTCCCTGGCCTACCTGCCTTTGTTCGTGCCCTGGACTGCGTTCACGGACATCTATCAGCTGCGTGCGGTGGCCCAGGCCCTGCTGGTGCCCGAGCTCCTCAGGCCGGGAGCGGTCGGGCGCGCGCTGGGAACCTGGATCGTCGGGCTGGCTCGGGCGGTGGCCAACCTTGAGCTCAAGCTGACCGTTACAGGCTCGGGCTCTTCCTGGGTGGCTCTGGCGGTGACCTTCCTGGTGGCCGGGCTGGCCTGGGTCCGTGTCTTTTCCGAGGGCTACGACTTCAACCTGACAACGCTCATGAACCTGCTGGGCTTGCTGGCGCGCGTGGCCCTGCTGCCGCTGGCTCTCCTGGTGCTGATGCTCCTGGGCCCGTCGGTTGCTGGCCCACCAGCACGAAACGTGACGGGAACTCGTGAGGAGGCATGAACTCGTGGGGGACCCCTGTCCCAGCATCTACGGAGCGCTCTGGTCTGGCCGCGTTTACAAAATCTTAACAAGCCCGGGGCCAGAATTCACTCTCAGTTTATCCGGCGGGTTTATAACTGACAGACGATGCAGATCCATTCTTTCGGCGCCGTGAAACGCAACCTGACCTTCCGCGACTGGCAGGCGAGGGTCGCCCTGGAGGAGCCATCCTCTGCTCACGGCCAGGGAGTGACTCTGGCCTTCGAGACCAGCGCAGCCAACCAGGACCTGGGCCAGGTCTGGTCTCAGGTCGGCCAGGACGTGCTGCCGCACTTCGGCCGATCTCCCCGATTCTGAGCGAAGGAGGAGCGGCTCCGACCGCCAAATACTCCAGTATGAATTACCGAGCTGTCACCATCGGATTTCTGGCCGACATCGGCGCCACCCACCTGTTCGTGCTCGCCCTGCTCATCGTGCTCTACGATCCCGGCAGTTCCTCGGTCTGTCTGGCCGAGCGGATCGCCCACCCGGTCGTGCTCGATCTGTTCTGCTTGATCTGCGGGCTGGCTCTGACCGGAATGGGCGGATTCGTGGCCGCGCGTCTGGCCAAACGCGACCTCGTGAGCCACGGCATGGCGGTGGGTTGCCTGTCCCTGGTCGCCTCGATCATCCTGTGCGCCGGCAGCACCGATCCCTTCAGCCTGCTCGGCTACCTGCTGACCATTCCCATGGCCGCCTTTGGAGCGATGGCCAGCGCCTGTTTCCCCCAGGAAGACTGATCGGGCTGTCAGAAGGTTGCGCTGATGGGGCGCAACCTGGTCAACGGGATGGTCTTGAAAGACCGCTACAAGATTCTTTCCTCGCTTGGGAAGGGAAGCTTTGCGTGCGTTTACCTGGCCCGCGACCTGCAGTGGAAGGGCAACCTGGTGGCCCTCAAGCAGATCCGTACGGATACCTTCACCCCTGACGAGTACCGCGCCCTCAACACCAGCTTCCTTCAGGAAGCCGCTTTCCTGATGACCCTCAAGCACCGGGGCTTGCCCCGGGTGGTCGAGTTCTTCGCCGAGGGGCCCTGCTATTACCTGGCCCTGGAGTGGCTGCCCGGCAAGACGCTGGAAGAAACCGTGCTCAAGGGGGAGGAGGTGGCCGAAGCCCGGGTGGTGCGCTGGGGGGTGGACCTGTGCGACGTGCTCACCTACCTCCACGAGCAGAAGCCCTTCCCCATCACCCTGGGCGACCTCAAGCCTTCCAACGCCATCGTCAAGTACGACGGCAGCCTGGCTGTCATCGACTTTGGTCTTGCCCGTCACTACGTTCCCAGTCAGCAGAAACGCAGCTTCTCCATGGTGACGCCGGGCTTCTCTCCCCCCGAGCAGTACAAGGGGGGAGCGGCCGACCCCCGGGGCGACATCTACGCGCTGGGCGCCAGTCTCTACTGGTGCCTGACTCGCTCGGCCATGGACAAGTTCCGCTTTCAGGTCCCTCCGGTGCGCAACCTGCGCGAGGACGTCAGCCAGAGGATGCAAGAGCTGCTGGCCATCTGCCTCGACCCTGAGCCGCGCAAGCGCTTTTCTGACGTGCGCGCCCTGGGAGAGCATCTCAAGTTGCTGCAGGAGTGGCTCAACCGTGAGGAGCAGGCCGTCAAGCCCTCGGACATCCTTTCGGCTCTCTACAAGCGCAAGAAGGACTGACACAAGGTCGGCTCCAGGTGAGCACCGGTCGCAGGCTCGAGGATCACGCGGGCCTCGAGGGCCTTCATCGAAGAATTCAGATCGCGGACGGCCTCAGTGAGTTCCTGCACCGCTTCGAGGTTATCCTGGGAATATTTTGGCAGC
>QWHO01000782.1 GCA_021404945.1 bacterium CPR1 | reverse complement strand
GCGGGCGGCTGGCCCTGATGGCCACCCACGAGCGTGGCCCTACCGTCTATACCTTGAGCCTGGCGGGCGGGCGCCTGCAGCGGGTGGCCGAGGCGGCCAGCGGGCCACGATTTTCGCCCGACGGCAAACGTCTGGCCTTCTGGTCGAGCCAGGGCCAGTTGGGGGTGGTGTCGGCCGAGGGCGGGCCGGCTCGCATGATTTCCTTGCCCGAAGGCATTCAGGCACGAGACGTGGTGTGGGGACCTTGAGGGGAGGCAGCATGAAGAGTTGTTTCTGGCACGAGCTGGCGCGCCCGCGCGCCTGGCACCGCCTGGTCTCATACCTCTTGCTGGCGGCCTTCGTGCTGGCCTCGATCCCGCCCGCCTGGGCCCTTCAGTCTCCTCCGCCTCCTCGCGAGCGCCCGGCATCCGAGGTCAGTCGGGCAGCCCTGGAGCAAGCCATGGCCATGGCCGGGCAGAGCCCCCTCGCCTTCGATCCGCGGCCCGCTCCCGGGCTGAGCCTGCCCCACTCGGTGCCGCTGGAGCGGAGCTGGTTTCCTTCTCTCACGCCTCGGCCGGGCTCCGACCCGGCTCCTTCGGTACCATCCCGACCGAAAGAGCGCCCGGCCGAGCGCTTCGAGCCTGGCCCCGACCCGCCCGATCTTCCCGAGCCGGTGCTCTCCTCGCGCCGAGCCCGCCGGGGACTGGCCCGGGTATTCAGCCCCAACGAGGTGCCGCCCCCCAGCAGCGAGTGGGCCCGCCAGGCCCACCCGGCCTCGCGCCTGGAGAGCATCTCCGGCTCGCGCCAGGCTTTCACGGTCGACCACCTGGTCTACCACGGCCGCACCTACCCGCTGCAAAACCCCGGCACCACCCGGATCACCTGGGACTTCATCAGCCCGGTGGCGGAGCACAACGCCACCAGCCGCAATTCCGCCGGCTCCATCCAGCTCACCTACAGCTCGACCGGCTCTGACCCGACCGACTTTGCGGCCCGCTCCACCACCGAGATCCGGGTCTGGGACCGCGAGCACCCCGGTGGCAAGCGTGTCTTGCGTCAGACCACGCCCGCCCAGCGCGAGGAGCTCTTTGCCTATGCCGCCATCGCCGCCCACGACCCGGGGGTCTGGACCGTGCGCGAGGACCGGGACGGGCAGCTCACCGAGGAAAGCTTTCTGATCGCCGAGCCCCCCACCCCGAGCGCCGAGTGGGTCAGCCGGGTCAAGGGCCAGTATCTCGACCTGGGCGAGCCCCTGATCGGCTACGTCAACGACGACTGGCTGCTGCGCAGCCACACCTACGTGCTGCCCGCGCCCGACAACACCGTCGAGCCCGACAGCGACCAGGGCGACGAAGATGACCCGGAAGACTTTGCCTGCCGCCATCCCGAGCGCCAGAAACGCTTCCGCGCAACCTGGGACTGGCGAAGCCCCGACGCCGACCTCAACGACACGGCCCGGCGCAGCTACTACAGCGTCAAGCTGGCCTATTGCACCGACGGCGAGAGCTATCGCCTGCGCGTCAAGGTCTGGGACCGGGACGACCGCAAGGGCCGCCTGGTCAAAGACG
>QWHO01000781.1 GCA_021404945.1 bacterium CPR1 | reverse complement strand
ACAGGGCTTGGACAGCAAAGCTGCCCACACTTCCCACAGGCACGACGACGCGACCATTTTTATAAATGTCTTAGGAGGAGATCACGATCTGATACCAGGGCGGTGCCGGTGCAGTAGCCCATGCGGAACGCGCGCAGCGTAGCCGGGTCGCTCAGGCCGCGGGCCTTCATCAGGAGCTGGGCCTGACGGTGGCGCTGGAACGACTCCTCGTAGATGCTGGCGACCTGGTCGAGGAGCAGGTAAGGGTCGACTCCCGGCGGCACGGTCGAGCGCGCCGGGTTCGGGACCGGCTTCGTCTCGGGCAGCTGGCCCAGCATGGCTCGCGCGGCCTCGACGGCTTGGCGGTGGGTCAGGCCGTCGCGCTCGCGCAGGAAGGTCAGGACGTCGCCGCCCTTCTGGCAGCCGAAGCAGTGCCAGAGGTTCTTCTCGGGGTCGACGGACATCGAGGCGGTGTTGTCTTCGTGGAAGGGGCAGCGGGCCATCCATCCTTTGCCCTGTTTCTGGGCCTGGACGCCCTGGCTTGCGAGGAGCTCGAGGATCGGAAGCTTGGCTTTCAGCTCGATTATCTCATCGGACATGGAGTTCTCCTGGAGTACGATTTCTTGGCGGGATTTTTATGTTTGATTTGTGTGATTTATGTGCTCTTCTGTTCGTGCGTCCGGAGCACCTGCATGGTGAAGGATCGCTTGCTGAGGCTGGCCCTCGTGCGCTATTCTTATAGAAAGTTTGTGCGAGGGACGAGGGCTTTCGTGACAATCGGCGAGAAAATCCGGGCAGCCCGCAAGGAGCGCGGCCTCACGCAGGACGAGCTGGCGGAGCGCATCGGCATGAACGGCCGCCACCTGAGCCGTATCGAGACCGGTCGGCTGAGCGCGCCCAAGCGGACTCTTCTGCGGATCGCTGAGGGGCTCGACATCCCGATCGAGGAACTCGCGGCCGGAGTTGCCTCACGGTCAAGCCGGCCGGCCCTGGCTGATCCGGAGCTTTACGAGCAGTTTCAGGCGATCTCCAGGATGGAGGAGGAGGACCGGAAAGCGGTCAAGCGCATCCTGGCCGCCATGATCGTCAAGCAGCAGATGGAGCAGGTTCTGACCGGCCGGGCATCCTAACCGGAGTTGACGAGCAATCTACGGAAGCTGCGCCCTCGGCGCTGGAGGCCCCTTCGCTCTATTCTGAAGCGCCTCCCATACGACCTGACCGACCCGGTTTGCGTCGGATAAGACCTCGTGCTCCCAGAACCTGAAGACCAGCCAGCCTTCCTCTTGAAGCGCCTGGCCGTTCCGGGCATCTCGAGAGCGATTGCGCTCGAGCTTGGCAACCCAGTAAGGATTCTCCCCTGGCGGCTTGCGGTAGTGCTCCGGGCAGCCGTGCCAGAAGCAACCGTCCACGAACACCGCGACTCTGGAGCCCGGGAAGGCGATGTCGATCCGAACGCTGGCGGCACGGTAGTGCAGGCGATACCGCGCGCCTCTTCGCCAGAGCGCCTTGCGCAGCAAGATCTCGGGCTTGGTATCCTGGCTCCTGATCGCAGCCATTCCCTTCCTTCGCTT
>QWHO01000288.1 GCA_021404945.1 bacterium CPR1 | reverse complement strand
CTCGGCGGGAACTCCCTCACAGGCCTCGGCCCAGTCGATGGAACGCTGTTTCAGTGCTTTCATGGCATCCTCCGATTTCAGGTGGGGGGAGTCTTCGCTCGAGCTCTACAGGACTTCCATTCCGGCGACCTCGGGGAGCTCGCCCAACCCTTTGAGGTCCCTTCAAGCTGGTGTGAGGTAAGTTCAATTTTGAAAAGTATCCACCTCCGAAACAAGTGTTCGAGGGGCTCGAAACGACGATCTCACTCGGGGCGCGTGAGCAAGGCGGGCCAATCAGGGTCCGCTCCAAGGGCGAGAGCTCCGGGGTGGCCCGGGCCGGAAGCTCGGGAGTTCCCGATCCGGGAGCTCGGCGGTGAGAGTTTGCTGCAACAGTATGGCTCGATGCCGCGCGTCGATTTTCCCAGGCAGATCGCTCTCCTCTCTGGTTGGCCTCGCCTGGGCGCCAATGCGCAGGCGCGGCTTGATCTTGCCATCGGGTTGATTCTCAGCCAGGCGCGGGCACGCGAGCTGGACGGACGAGTGTGTCCGGCACAAGATAGAGCCACAATGGGGAACCATGGCGATGAACCAGGCACACTTCTGCCAGCCCGGTTGAAGGACAGCCGGCCCGGTTTGCACAATTTTCACCCACGATGTCCCCTGAAGAGTTGCTCGAGCTGGTGGCTGACGGCGAATCGCTGCGCGTTGAGCTCAAAGGCGAGAGTCGCCATCCCCTCAATGATCGCGATCTTGTAGAGGCCGTTGTATGCCTGGCCAACCGGTCGAGCTCAGAGCCTGGCTGGCTCTTCGTGGGTCCTGTCCGGTCGAGGTGGTCGAGGTTTCCGGCCGCGAAGTCATCGCGATTGAGGTGCCGACCAGTCGAGCTCCGGTTTCGACAACCGAAGGCATCTTTTTGCGGCGCGCTCTGGGCCATCACGGGGCACCCGAGGGACATATTACGAGCTGTCGGACTAAATACGAGCGCGCTCGTATTTTTTTGAGGTGCGCTCGTATTTTGTGAGCGCGCGCTCGTATCTTCGGGCGCGCATCACAACCGTGGAGCCGCCCGGGCTTGAGCAGGGAGATGATAGCTCAGGCCTCGGTGGTCAACCCCTCCGCCGCCGCCTGGCGCAGATCCTGATCAAAGGTCAGCATCACCAGAGCTGAGCAGGCAGCGGCACCTCCTCGAGGAAGTCCTTGGCCTCACAGGCCCCGGCCCAGTCGGTGGATCGCGTTTTCAGTGCTTTCGCGGCATCCTCCGAATTCAGGTGGTGGTCCCAGGACGCCAGAGGGAGGCTCCGCTCGAATCTACAGGACTTCCAGGTTCCGGCAACCTCAGGAGCTCGCGCCATTCTTTGAGCTTACCCAAGCTGGTGTGAGGGAAGTTCAATTCTGAGGGGATCCACCACCGGCATTGTCCATCAGCTCGAGCTTGAGCTCAGGCACGAAGCGGGCCCCGCTCACGGCAATACTTCCCGAAGAAAGCTCAGGGTCCGGGGCAGGTCGATGAGATACTCCCGCACCACCTCGAGCGCGCGCTGGCGGGGCAGGGCCTCCTGAAACTTGCTCAGGCGATACTCGGGCATGGCCCTGAGCAGCCGATCCTGAAAGTCGGGCTCCTCCCACAGCTCGGCGCGGGCGAGCTGGCGGAGGCTGTCCTCTACCCTGCCATCGTCCAAGCGGCGGATGCGCAGGCGGAAGTTGTCGCTGGCCACACCCCATCCGTGCAGCAGGCCAAGGCCGTACTTCAGGGTCTGGTTGACGGCGCCGCCGGCGTAGGTCCACACCAGCTCGTCCTCGCCCTCCACCTCCACCGCCAGCCCCCGGTGCGAGGCGCGCTCGTGCCGCAGGGTGGCCAGAATCTCGGTGGCGCTCTGATCGAGGTAGGGGAGCGGGGTGTCGGAGGTGACCAGCTGGTGCATCTTGCGGCCCAGCTCATAGCCCAGGAACTGAGGCACGTAGCCGGCCCAGGTGGGCTTCATGCCGGCCGGGGCGGGGACCACTTTCACAAGACGCTCGCGGTGGAAGACCTCGCGCACCAGCCAGGGACGACCGCCCAGCAGAAACGAGCTCATCTCGGCCACCAGCTTGTCCACGAACGATTGCTCCAGAGAGCCGATGTCCTTGCCGCTCTCGGCCACCACCCGATAGAGCTGGGGGGTGGAGAAGACGGCGTAGATCTCCATGAAGTTCTTGCGGCCGAAGACGCGCTCGGCCCGCTGGCCCATCGAGAGAAGGCCCCCGGACGAAAACAGGTAGTCGTTGCTGAGCATGTGATCGATCAGCTCGTCAAGCTCAGCCCGGGTGATGCCGGAGAAGTCGGGTACGCCCTTGAGCTCTTCCGCGCACCGCTCGGGGCTGATGCCGCCGTACTGCAGGCATAGAGCCAGCAACTGGTGGACCAGCACCGGCCAGCAGCGCGTCTGGGGGCGCACCGACTCGACCCGGCCCTCGCGCGCCAGCTCGACGATGGCGGCGGCCTGCAGCACAACCTCGGGGTCGGTGCACAAGAACATGGTGTTGGCTCGCTGCCCCGAGCGGCGACCGGTGCGACCCATGCGCTGCAGGAAGGAGGAGACGGTGGAGGGAGCCTCGGCCTGAAAGACGCGATCCAGATCGCCCACGTCGATGCCCAGCTCGAGGGTGGAGGTGCAGGCGATCATGGCGTTGCTGCCGTGGTGGAAGCGGTGCTCGGCGGCCTGGCGCTCTTCGAGTGAAACCGAGCTGTGGTGCACGAAGACGTCGATGCCGCGGCCGCGCAGGCGCTGGGCCACCGACTCGGTGAGGGCCCGGCTCTGGCAGAAAAACAGGCTCTTTTGTCCCTGAGCCGCCCCGGCCGCGGCCCGGGCCACCTGCTCCTCGGTGGCACAGTAGCGCACGGCGATCTCCCGCCCACCCGGCGGGCGGGGAGGATCGACCACCCGGCCCGCGCGTCGTGACGACCCGCTGAGCCAGGTCAGGATGTCGTGGGGGTTGCCCACCGTGGCCGACAGGCCCACCCGCTGCAGGTCGTGGCGCGAGAAGCGGCCCAGGCGCTGGAGCACGGCCATGAGATGGGCCCCCCGATCGCTGCCCGCCAGGGCGTGGACCTCGTCGATCACCACCGCCCTCAGGTCGGCGAACAGGCGGGCGTGGGGAACTCTGGGCGAGAGCAGCATGACCTCCA
The DNA here is from genome assembly GCA_021404945.1 of bacterium CPR1. Classification (GTDB taxonomy): domain Bacteria; phylum Vulcanimicrobiota; class Xenobia; order Xenobiales; family QWHO01; genus QWHO01. The sequence goes on along the minus strand of QWHO01000288.1, from coordinate 6,012 downwards.
GCGACTCGGGAGTGGTCATCAACAGCTCGGCGGGCTCCTTGAGAAAGCGCCGGCGCTCGGCCTGGGTGGTGTCGCCGTGCCACAGAAAGCGGCGCAGGCCCACCATCTCGGTGTAGGTGCCCAGGCGCTCGGCCTGGTTGTTGAGCAGAGCCTTGATCGGGGCGAGGTAGAGAGCCCCCACCGCCGAGGGGGGGCGCTCCATCAGGTCGGCCAGCACAAAGAACATGGCCGCCTCGGTCTTGCCGCCGGCGGTGGGGGCCAGGATGATGGCGTTGCAGCCGTCGAGCAGGGCCGCTCCCGCCTCTTCTTGCACCGGACGCAGGCTGGTCCAGCCCAGCCGGGACACGATGGCCTCCTGCATCCGGGGCGGCAGTCGGGCGAAGGTCGCGACCACCTAGAGCTCCACCAGCTGGTAGCCGCCCGCGTCCTCAGGCTCCTCCTCATAGAGCGGCTTGCCTTGCATGAGAGCCTGCTCTTCGAGGGTGGCCTCGGCCGGTTTCAGGCGCGCGAAGTCGCGGGGATCGTAGTCCTCCTCTTGCTCCACCAGGTCGAGCATGTCCACGAGCTGGCGCAAGAACTGGCGCGGAACCACCCCGACGTCGCCTTTGAGACCCTCGGTCACCCGGCGCACCAGGTCGTCGATCACCGCGTCGGTGACCTTCTGAGCGATGCGCTCCGAGCCCGGGTAGATCTGGCGCAGCCGGATGGCCACGTTGCGCAGACGCTCCGAGTCGAAGGGACGAAGCTCGAGCTGCGGCTGACGCAGGCTGGCGAAGTCGCCGGTCCGCTGGAACTTGATGCGGTCGTGCAGAGGCTGCAGCCCCTGCACGCCCCGGTTGGTGTCGAAGAAGTCGGGCGTGCCGGTGAAGACCCACAGAAGACCCGGATAGTCGGCCGCCGAATCGATGATCTGGCGGATGCCGTTGAGCGACTTGCCGCGCACGTCGCTTCGCATGCGCAGGATCGTCTCGGCCTCGTCGATCACGATCACCAGGCCCTGGTAGCCGGCCGCCCGCACGATCTCGACCACGCCGCGCAGGTAGTTCATGGCGTCCTTGCTGGTGATGTTGCCGGTCACCCCGGCCCGGGCTTTGTCTTTGGCGGCCACGTTGACGCTGCCGCAAAGCCAGGAGAGCAGGGAGCCCGCCTCGGAAAGCTTGCCCTGTTGCTTGAGCTCGAAGATGGCGCTGATGACCCGCACCATGTCTTCTGGCACCTTGCCCCGGGTGGCCGACTGCAGGTCGTCCTTGAGCCGGGTCACCACTCTCTGGTCGAAGTCGGGGGCGTCCTCATCGGCCCCGGCCGCGAGCAAGCCTTCTTCCACCCGGCCGATCCAGCGGTCGAGGATGTCGCCCAGGGCGGCCCGGCCGCAGTAAGCGGTGGAGAGCTCCTGCATCACCTTGCGGTAGACGTCGTCGAACTTGTAGAAGTGGAGGTCGTTGTCGGAGACGACCACGAAGCTGGCGGCGAAGTTCCGCTCCAGGGCATCGTTCACGGCCAGGCGGGCCATGAAGGTCTTGCCGCAGCCGTAGCCGCCGCGCAGGAACTTGAAGGCTCCCTCGCCGCTTTTGGCGATCTCGAGCTGGCGCTGCAGCTCGGCGCGGGGCTTTTCCACGCCCACGGCATAGGCGTCCAGCCCTCGCTGGGGGACGACCCCCGAGCGCAGGCGCTCGAAGATGTGCTGGATGTCTCGGCTCATGCTGTGGCTCCTTCAGTCTTTCAGATAGCGTTTGCCGGCCGCGCCGGTGTCGATTCGCACCGCGAAGGGCAGCAGCCGCAAGTAGTTATCGAAGTCGCGGGTGAAGGCCCGGGCCCTGCGAGGGGTGCCCAGCATGGCGATCACCTCGGCCTCTTCCACGCTGCCGAAGCGCTCGATGTGCTGGAACACGCGCACCACGGCCTGGTCTTCGAAGTGATCCACCCACGAGAGCACTTGCTCGGCCACGACCTGTCCCCCGCTGACCGGGAAGAACACGCTCAGGCGGCAGGGCTCCACCTCTTCGGTGCCATCGGGATGGAACAACTCCACCGGGGCCTTCTCGGTGCGCCCGCCCTGCAGCTTGAAGAAGACCTCGGCGCTCTGGCCCACCTTCAGGTGCAGGCGCTGGTTGACCAGCTCGGCTCCCTGGACGTCCTCGATGATCACCTCCACCTCGAGATCGGGCGGAACGCGCAGTGCCACCGGCAGAACCGGGGGGACGGCGAAGCTGAGAACGCCTTCGGAGCGGTCTTCCAACAGCACCTTGAGGCGATTGCGGCCGAGCACCGGGGGCATGGGCTCGCCGCTGAGCGCGTAGCGGGCCAGTCGGGGGGCTCGGGCAGCGCGAAAAGAAAGGCTCAGCACCGGGATGACCCGCTCTTGCAGGCTGTTGCCCCCGTGCACGAAGTTGCCCCGCCCCTGGAAGACGCGGCTGTCGCGCAAGAACATGAGATAGCCCGAGGCCCCTCCGTAGTTGAGCGCCTTGAGGGGGACGCTGGCCATGGATTCCTCGCGTACCGGGTGCTCGGTGAGCACATAGCGGCGACCGCTCTGACCGCCACGATAGGGGTAGGGCTCGCGCGACTCGTCGAGCAGCAAAAAGCCGTGGTCGGAGGTGATCACGAACTCGTCCACCCCGGCATTGCGAAGGTGCTGCACCGCCGAGCGCAGCTGGCCGAGCCAGCGGTCGAAGCTGGCCAGGCCCACGTCGGCCTCGCCGCTGCCGTCGATCTCACGGCTGTGCACCACGATCAGGGCGGCGTTCTTGACCTTGTGGGCCAGCTTGTCGGGAACCGTGTTGCTCACCTCGCTCAGGGTCAAGAGCAGGGGGGTGCGGCGCGAGCCGGTGTGGCGCTCGAGGCTGCGCTCAGCCATGGCTCGCACCCGCTGCTGGGGGTTGTGCACACTGTATTCCCCGGCTCGAAAACCGGAGAACGAGCTGCCGTCCAGAGTGAGGTTGCCATCGCGGCAGACCGGTGCGAGCACGTTCATGCCCACCGAGGTGATGGAGGGCAACTCGGAGTAGCGGGCCTTGAGGTGCACCTGGCCCTCCAGGCTCTCGGCCAGCTCGGCGGCCATCTCAAAGCGCAGCGCGTCCACCATGAAGAAGGCCACCCGGCTGTCCGGGGCCTGGGTCAGCGGGTGCACCACCTGATCGTAGAGATGGCGTTGCTGCAGCCGGGGCTCGGGCAGGAAGCTCTCTTGCGAGCAAAGGTCGTTGAAGGCGGCGCTGAGCTGGTCGAGCCACTCGCGGTAAGCCCTGCGCAGCCGCCGGAAGCCGCGCTCCAGGGCCTGGTAGTGGGGCAGCTGCGGGGTCCACAGCTGCAGACGCTCTTGCTCGAAATGGCGGTGCGCCTGGTCCACCTGGTGGGCTCCCCCGGTGTAGCTCGCGAGGGCATCGTCGAGGTTGCGACAGCCATTCAGGGGGGTGGCGTGCTCTGCGAGCAGCTGGCCGAGCCGCGCGGCGTCGCGCACCAGGCCCCACTCCTGGCGACGGTTCAGCTCGCTCTGCACCCACACCGAGGGGGCCTCGAGACGCTCTTGCGCCCAGGTCAGGGCCTGACCCCAGCGCTCTTGCTCGAGGCTGGCCAGGGCCGCCTCCAGCAGGCGGGTATCCTCGCGGCTGAAGGTATCCACCTTGCCCAACTCTTCGGGCAAGCCGGCCTCGAGCTCGGCCTCGAGCATGCTCTCGGTCTGGTTGGCGTAGACGCGATAGCGCTCGGGATGCCGCTTGCGCAGGGTGGTCACCAACTCTTTGCTGGCCTTGCACAGGGGGGCCGAGAGCGAGCGCAGTGGGCGCAGCACCTCCAGGTGGGGTGGTCGATTGAGGTCGTGCACGTACTCCACCGCCAGCAGCCAGGCGATCCAGGCCTCGGTGAGCGCGCGCAGGCTTCGAGCGCTCTCGCCCTGCAGAAAGAGCTCGGTGAGCTCGGCCGACAGCCCCGTGTGACGGGCCAGGAAATTTCGCAGGATCTCGCGTTTCTCGTCGCTGTCGATGCGCTCTGTCAACTCGCTGGGGGCGCGCACCAGAGCATCCAGAACCCAGTCGAGCTGCAGGCTCTCGAGATACTGATCAAGGCCCGTCCGCCGGGGAGAGCAAAGCCCGTCCAGCCAGGCCTCGGCTTCCTCCATCGTGCGCTCGCCCCGGCTGAGAAAGGCCTCGGTTTCCTCGGGGGGAACGCGCCCGGCGGCCACCTCGCGCACCAGGGTCTCCAGGGCCCGCTCGAAGCGGGTGCCGGCTTTGTACGCCTCCAGGAGAGGGGTGAGGCGCACGGTCTGGTCGGTGTGCCCCGGCAGGTGGATCAACAAGGCGGTCGGATCCAGGCCGTCGAGCTGGCCTTCCAGCGCCAGCAGCGTCTCCAGGAAGCTGCCTCGGAAGGCCACGATGGGGGCGAAGAAGTCGCCTCGCCCGCTCAGCTCGTCCACGAACCGGGTGTAGACCCCCTCGCGGTCGAGCCAGAGCACCACGCCTCGTTCGCGCAGGCGCGAGGTGATCTGCTTCTCCAGGGCCTGGGCCAGCGGGCTTGTCACGTCAGCCGCACCCGCACGCCCTCCTTGAGCTGGGCGCTGATACGCTCGCGCAGCTCCTCCAAGAAGGCCTCCAGCTCTTGCAGGTTGCTGAGCTCGCGGCCGGTGGTCTTGACCCGCAGGGGCACGATGACGACATGCTGGACAATCTCGTCGAAGCGCCGGTTGGCTTCTTCGTCAGCCTGACGCAGCTGGGCCGGCACCGAGTCGCGCAGGAAGGCCAGCGCCGGGCTGGTGGCCTCCTGGGTGGTGGTGCAGCGCGCCTCGCGCAGGGGGCGCAACACGTGGTCGGCCTGCTCGCTCTTGAGCTTGTTGAACCCGTCGCGCAGGATCAGCCGGTCGTGCAGCTCCTGGTAGAGCTTGTCCTGGCGATCGAGGTAGTCGGCGCGCGCCTCGCGATAGCGACCCTGGATGCGCTCGGCGGCCTCCACCACGCTGTCGACCTCGCGCCAGGGGCAGGGAGCATCGAATTGTCTTTCGAGCTGGTCCCAGTCACGGGCCACCTCTTGCTCGAGCCCCACGGTGCGCAGCTGCTCGAGCTCGACGGTGCGCACCCGGTCGACCTGGTTGAGCTTGCGCAGCGAGTCCTCGGTCAGGTCGCCCAGGTAGATCCCCAGGTGCTGCAGCCCGTCGCGCAGGGCGTCGAGGTGCTGCAGCACTGCCTTGAGCACGTCCTCGACGTGGCGAGAGCGCATGCAGCGGGCCAGCACCCCGCCCAGCTGCTCGAGGGCTCGGGGCACCTCGCTCTGGCGGGGCAGGCGCGCGAGGCGCTGTTGCAGCTCTTGCAGCTTTTCGAGCTGACTCGGGAAATGGCGGAAGATGGCATCGGCCAGGTGGTCGTTGTCGGGGTCGGCCTCCACCCTCAGGCTGTCAGCCAGAAAGCGGCGCAGCTTGACGCGGGCCTGGGGGGTCAGGCCGCTGTCGTCGGCCGGCAGGATGTCGGCCAGCTTGAAGTCGCGGTCGCGACGGAACAGATCCTGCACGTCCGGGTCTTGCACCGAGGTGACCCGCACGCCCGAGGCCGGGCGCAACACCACGAAGCTGCCCCGCAAAAGGCCGAGCACCGAGGCCCGCACGATGTCGGGGGCATAGCCGTAGGGCGGCCCGCCGAACTCGCTCAGCAGATTGGCGCCGGTGGTGCCGTTGTTGGCGATGATGAGCTCCTTGATGCGGGTGGGCACCTCGCCCCGGCAGGTGGGCGAGTAGCGGCCCGAGTCGAGCTCGAGCAGGCCCAGCTCGCCCGGGAGGAACTTGTTGCTCACCCCCCTCAGCTCGAACTCGAGCAGCTGTCTCATGTCTCCCTCGGTGATGGCCAGCTCGGTGAAGTGAGGATAAAGAGCGGGCAGCACCTCCTGGCCGGCTGCCTGCAGCACGTTCGGGAAGCTGCGCGACCAGCTTTCCTTGTTCAGCTTGCGGGCTCGGAAGTAGAGCTCGCCGGCCAGGAAGCAGGCGGCCACCTGGTCGCTGATGGGCAGCTTGACCGGCGCACCGTCCGGCAGGGCGCG
>QWHO01000287.1 GCA_021404945.1 bacterium CPR1 | reverse complement strand
AGGCGCGAGTCTCGGCGCAACCAGCAACTCTTCGAGCAGGGCTGGATCTCGAGTCAGGATGCCGAGCGGGCCCGGGTCGAAGCGAATGCGGCCCAGCAATCGGTGCGTCAGGCCAGCTCGCGCCTGGCCCAGGCGCGGCGCGAGCTGGACACGGCCGCTCAGGCCATCCGGGTGGAGGAAGAAACCCTCTCTCGCCGCACCCGGGACACCCCCGCGCTGGCGGCCGAGGTGGCTGGCGCCCGGGCCGAGCTGGAGAAAGCCCGCCATGAGAGCGGCCAGCAGCAGGTGGTCTCACCTATCGACGGCGTGGTGCTCGAGCGCAACGAGCAGGGCCCGGCCCAGCTCAGCGGCGGCACCCAGCTGCTCTTGCTGGGCAACCTCAAGGACCTGGAAGCGGTCTCGGAGGTCTTGACCGAGGACTCGCTGCGCCTCGAGAGCGGTACCCTGGTCGAGCTGGAAAGCGCGCCCGGAAAGAGCCTGCGAGGCAAGGTGGACCACATCGAGCCGGCCGGATTCACCAAGCTCTCCTCGCTGGGGGTGGAGCAGCAGCGCGTGAACGTCATCTTGCGCTTTACCGAGCCGGCCGGCCACCTGGGGGCGGGCTACCGGCTGCGGGCACGCTTCTTGATCGCCCGCCAGGAGAAGGCCCTGACCGTGCCCCGCTACACGGTTCTGCAGCACGCCAACGGCAGTTACGCGGTGCTCAAAGTGGTGGGGGACGTCTTACGCTGGCAGAAGGTGAAGCTCGGCATGCGCGGCGAGACCGAGCTGGAGGTGCTGGAGGGCGTGAGCGAGGGGGACGCTCTGGTGGCCCTGCCGGAAGCCACCCTGCCCGAGGGCGAGAAGGTCAAGACTTTGCCTTATCAGGGGCGTTGAGGAGCTTGTCTCATTGCCTGCCAGCCCGTATAGTCAACGTAGACACAGGGAGGCTCTATGCGAACGAAACTGCAAAAATGGGGAACAGCCTTGCCATCCGGGTCCAGCGCAGCGTCGTTGATGAGCTGCAACTCGAGGAGGGCGCGGCGCTCGAGCTGAGGGTCTAGGATGGCTCTCTGATCGTGACTCCTGCCAGGGCACCGGCCCTGAAGCTGGAAGACCTGCTCTGCCAGGTGACTGACGAGAACCTGCACGGAGAGTCGATTGGGGAGTGCCCCAGGGCCGAGAGATGCTCTGATGGACCGCGGTGACCTGATCTGGCTCGACTTCTGCCCTCAAGCACTTTGCTGCCGGACGGATTCGCAGGCTCGCGGGCCGTGGGGCTGAGCGTTCAGCCGCGAGAGATGCGCTCCTGGACATGAAGGCCGGCGAGATGCAGGGCTCTTTGACACCCGACGAGCTCTGGGGCGGCTACCTGATCCCCGAGCACAATCCCTGGCGCTGATCTCGATCACCGGGTTACAATAAGAGCATGGCTTCTCGACGCATTCTCATCATGGGCGCCGCAGGGCGCGACTTCCACAACTTCAACGTCACCTACCGCGACAAGAGCGAGTTCGAGGTGGTGGCCTTCACGGCCACCCAGATCCCTGACATCGCCGGCCGCCGCTACCCGGCCGACCTGGCCGGCAAGCTCTATCCCCGGGGCATCGATATCTTCCCCGAGGAAGACCTGGAATCGGTCATCGCAAGGCTCAAGGTCGAGGAAGTGGTGTTCGCTTACTCGGACGTAAGCTACCCCTACGTCATGGGCCGAGCCAGCCGGGTCCTGGCGGCGGGGGCCGACTTCACCCTGCTGGGGCCCGAGCGCACCATGTTGCGCTCCTCCAAGCCGGTGCTGGCAGTCTGCGCAGTGCGCACCGGGGTGGGCAAAAGCCAGACCACCCGCTATCTGGCCTCGGCCCTGCGCTCTCGCGGCAAGAAAGTGGCCATCCTGCGCCACCCGATGCCCTACGGCGACCTGGCCGCCCAGGCCGTGCAACGCTTCGAGCAGGCGGCCGACCTGGACCGCCACGGCTGCACCCTGGAAGAGCGAGAGGAGTATGCCCCTCACCTCGAGGAGGGCCACCTGGTCTTCGCCGGGGTCGACTACGCCCGCATCCTGGAGGCGGCCGAGCGCGAGGCGGACGTGATCTTGTGGGACGGGGGCAACAACGACCTGCCCTTCCTGGTGAGCGATCTGCACATCACCCTGGTGGATCCCCTGCGGGCCGGCCACGAGACCGGCTACTACCCGGGCGAGGTCAACCTGCGCCGTTGCCACGCGGTCATCGTCAACAAGGTGGACACGGCCACCCCCGAGCAACTGGCCAGCGTGAGGGAGGCCATCGCGCGGGTGAACGCGGCCGCCACGGTAGTGGAAGCGGCCTCGCCCCCTCGCCTGGACGATCCTGAAGCGGTGCGCGGCAAGCGGGTTCTGGTGGTTGAGGATGGGCCCACCCTGACCCACGGCGAGATGGCCTTCGGGGCTGGCTGGCTGGCAGCTCGAGCGGGCGGTGCCAGCGAGATCCTCGATCCGCGTCCCTATGCGGTGGGCTCGCTCAAGCCCGTCTACCAGGCCTGGCCTAATCTCGGCCAGGTGCTGCCGGCCATGGGCTACAGCCCGGCCCAGCGCGAGGAGCTGCGCCAGACCATTCTGGCCTCGCCGGCCGAGGTGGTCGTCGTAGGTACGCCCATCGACCTGGGGGCGGTGCTCAAGCTCGAGCGGCCCTCGGTGCGGGTGCGCTACAACCTCGAGCCGCGCGAGCCTGAGGCCCTGGCGGGTCTGCTGGAGCGACTCGGGGCGGGTTCGGCCCGGGTGCGTTGAACCAGGGCTGAGGCGCGGAGCTGGCGAACTCCCGGGCTCATGCGGGGGATTCTTGCCTTTCTGCTCCTCTTTTCGGTCACGACTTTCGGTTGCTCCGGGACGAGCGAGCAGCAAAAGGATCTCGCTCAGCTCAATCAACGGGTCGCCTTCCTGGAGAAGACGATCGAGGCCTCCAAGCGAGAGCTCCAGGACCTGCCTCGCCTGACCGAGGAGATGCAGGCGCTCGAGCGCGAGCTCATGAGCCTCCGGCAAGAGGTCGAGGACCTGAGGATGGACCAGTGAGGGGAGCGATTCTCCTGCTGCTGCTGCTTGGCCCGGGCTGCGCCAGCCCCCGGGCAGAGCAACAGATTGAGCAGACGCGCCAGCACGTCGTTCACCTCGAGAGCGAGCTCAAAGAGATCGAAGCCGTTCTGCCGGTCATCGAGGAGCGGCACGCCCGGGTGAAGAGGCTCAAAGAGCAGCGGGCCAGGTTGCTGGAAGAAATCAATGCCCTGCGCAAAAAAAAGGCCTTCCGCCGCGTTCTTGAGGTCTGTTTCAGCTCTCGGGATTATGCTCAAAAGCATGCAGATCCGTCCTCTGGCCTGCGCGGCCTCTCCCCCCGCGCGCTCGGTCGAGCGAGCTGATGAGCTACGCGACGAGGTCGAGCTCTCCCGCCGTCCCGGTCGGGCCGAATCGAGCCTGAGCCTGGTTCTGCCCGTGGTTCAGAAGCACTACTTGAAGGCTCTGGGAGCAGGCGCGCTGTTGATGGGGGCGAACCTCATCCACCCCACTCCCTGGCTCCTGATCGGCGGCGTGATAGCCCTGCTCGCTCCGGTGGTGGCCATCCCGGTGGTCATGGTCACCAGGGCCCTCTCCGATTCCCTGAGCCAGCGACGCGAAGCCCGCCGCGAGAAGCTCGAGCACGAGTTGGACGCGGTTCGGGTGGCCACGGGGCTCGAAACCGGCTCGACCAGGGCGGTGCAGGAAGACGAGCAACGCGTGGTGCTGGGCGGCGTGGCGGTCAAACGCCGCTCGTGAGGCTGGCCGATCTGCAAGAGCGGCTGGTCCGGGCGCTGGTTTCAGCCGAGCCCGAGCGTGAGCTGAGCGATCTCGACCTGGATCCCCAGGGCCTACGACTTGCCGCCACCATCATCCTCAAGCTCCGCTTCGACCGGGTCATGCGGGCCGAAGCCCGCTACCGCGACCTCTACGACAGCGACCCGGACGGCTTCACGCGCGACTTCCTGGCCTATCACCGGGCGGTGCCCCCGCAGGCCTACTTTCCAGCCGAGGAAGCGGCCCTATTTGAGAGCTTTTTGCGCCACCGCCAGACGGATTCGCTCGAGCTCCCGACGCAGCAGCGGTAGTTCCTCTGGCTCGATGGTCCCCTCGATCCGCTCCAGGGTCACGCCCCGCACCGCGGGGCAGCGGGGCAGCACCTCGTCGAGCAGCTCCCAGACCGGCTCGGGCACCGGGCCGTCATGCGAGTCGAGTCGCAGCACGGGACCCTCCAGCCAGGAAGGATCGCTCTCGCTGCCTCCGCTCAGGTGCAGCTCGAGCACGTTGGCAAGGTCGATCTTGCCCACGAAGGCCAGCGGGTCCAGACCAAAGTTCCGGCAGTGAGCATAGACGTTGTGCAGGTCGAGCAGCAGGCGGGCGCCGGTTTCTCGGCAGAGGCGGTTGTAGAAGCTCGCCTCCTGCATCGGGTCTTCCAGGGTGAAGTAAAAGACCGTGTTCTCGAAGCCTACCAGGGGCACGATGCGCTGGAGGCGCTCCAATCGCTCCTTGACCGCCTGCACGGCTTCGTCGGTGTGGGGCAAAGGCAGGTGCAGGCCGGTGACCAGCCCCCCGGCGGTGTGGGAGCTGCCCAGGTGGTCGGTGTACCACTCCAACTCGAGCCGCTCATGCAGGCGGGCGATCTGGCTCAGCCAGCGCTCAGTGCGCAGCTCCTCCTCGGGAGTGGACAGGGGAGTGCCCAGCGACAGACCCAGCCCGTGGGCCACGAACCGCTTGCCGGTTTCGGCCTTGAGCTGCTCGTAGAGCTCGACCCTCGAGCTGAGCTCGATGGGGCTGTTCCACAGTTGCTCGGGGCAGATCTCGAGGAAATCGACCAGCTCCGCCAGCGGCCTGAGCAGCTCGACATGGCTGGGATGGCCCGACAGGGCCAAACCCACCCCCGGTTTCACGGCTTGGAAGGTTTCTCTTGCTGGATCTTCTGGCTGCGCTCAATGAAGTCCTGATCGCGCTGGACCCGCACAGCCATGCCGCAGGCCGGGCAGTTGTCAGGCTCGGGCGTGATCTGCACCGGCGAGGGCACCGGGGTGTGGGAGGCGGTGGCCGACGGAGTCGGGCTGGGGCTCTGGGTGCTGGCCGCCACCGACTCGGGCGAGCCACGCATCAGCATTCCAACCGAGACGGCTGCGATGGTGGCGCCGCCCAGATAGAGGATATCGGTGAGACGACGGCGTTGCTGCTGGTCCATGGAGGGAAGATTCGGATTCTGGAACGGTTCCCCTGCGCCGTCGCAGCGATTGAAGTCTCGCTCAGGATGAGTCTGGTTGGTGGACCAACTGGCCGGCAAAATCTGAGCCGCTCAGGAAACACAAAAGCCCACCATCTGGCGGGCTTCTGCTTGGTGCCGAGGGCCAGAATTGAACTGGCGACACTGCGATTTTCAGTCGCATGCTCTACCAACTGAGCTACCTCGGCGTCTGGGAGGGGATGAACCCCTCACCTGACGGCAAACCGGGAAACCCTGAGAACCAGAGTTTCCCGGCTTTCCCCCCTTTAGCTTGGCGGGAGCGACGGGATTTGAACCCGCGATCTCCGACGTGACAGGCCGGCGCCTTGAACCGCTAGGCCACGCCCCCGTGCTATGTCTTACCGTCTGGTGGGCGGAAGAGGATTTGAACCTCCAACCCCCTGCATGTGACGCAGGTGCTCTGCCGTTGAGCTATCCGCCCGAGGACAGGGATGATTATAGCAGACGGCCCCGCGGTGTCAAGCCTTGTTCACAATGCGGAGAGCGAGTCCAAGCATTCGTCCAAACTGGATTCGCTATGCTGAGGGAGTGAAGCAAGTAGAACCGATTCTGCTCTGGCAGGCCCACAACGCTAACGCCTCGCTTTCGCCCGCCATCGAAGCCCTGCGCCGGGAAGTGGAAGACGAGCTGAGCGAGCCGCGTCGCCAGGTCCGCACGTTGCTCGAGCGGTTGATGGGAGGTCGGGCTGACGCCCAACCGCAGGAGCCCGGTGAGATTGGAGCAACGGACCCCGGCCCAGGTGCATCTCAGCGTTGATGCGGGCCTCGATGACGCGGAAGTTCCCCGGTACCGCCCTCATTCCGGCGTATACCCCGGTAGCAGCCCGGTACCGGGGAATTTCCCGGTACCACCGCACAGTGTGGCAACGAGCGTGAGAGCCAGATCTGGATGCACCAACCACGAGGTCCGGAGCCGAGCGCGGAAAACAGCGAGTTGGGCTCAACGCCCGACGGCTCAGCCCTCGCCCTGAGCCAGCGCCCGCTGCAGCAGCCCCCGGGCCTGCTCGAGGTGGATCATGGCCTCCTCGAGTTGCTCGCGCTGGCCTTTCTCGAGGTAGATGGTGAGCTGCTCCAGGCAGTTCCCCAACGAGTCCAGGGCGGTGGGGACCTCGGCCGCGGTGACGGGGCCGGGCTGGCCCAGAATGGTGGGGTCCTCGGTCAGGGCCAGGGCTGACTCCATCCGATCCAGGCCATCCTGGATATGGCTCTCGGCCAGGCTCAAGGCCCCGGCATTCGCTTCCAGACTGGCCAGGTCGGTGGAGGCGAAGAAGGTCTGGGCCATCAAACGCATGCCATCGTCGATGCGCTCTTGACCCTCGCGGAAGATCTCCAGCACCTGCTCGAACTCTTCGCCCACAGCCTCGGGATTGGCCTCACGAAACTGGTCCAGGCCCTCATTGAGCTGCTTGCGGGCGCTCTCGAGAATCTGGCCCACGGCTCCGGCCAGATGGCGGTACAGACCCTCCACCCTCTCCTTGGAAACAGGAGCCCGGCGGTCGAGCAGCCCGGCGCTGGCGTCGCGCAGCAGCCGAATCGGCGCCTCGAAGTCAGGATGAACCGGTTCTTCGCTCTCGACCGACACGGGTGCGCCTCCTCTCAAATGCCCGCCTCACCAGCGGGCCCGAGCTCAGGCCAGGGTGTCGATGGGCTGAGGCGGCAATTCGTTGCCGGGCATGGAGGCGCCTCCCGCGTCAGCCAGCATGGCTCCCTGCCCGGGCAGACCACCCTCCTGACCGGGCAGACCCATCTGCTGTTGCTGCTGCAGCTTGGCCATCATACCCTCCTGGCCCTGACCGCCCTTGGCGCCCGGTCCGCCAGCCCCGTCGCCCGGTCCGCCGCCCTCATCCTTGGCGATCTTGATGCGCGCGTTGGGCTGGTAGGAGCTGCCCGTCAGGGCGGCCATGGCCCGGCCCTCGACGCCACCTTCGATCTCTACGCCACGTGCGGCGATGTCGGTGTAGGCCGAGGCCAGAGCCTGCTGGCGGCTGGCGAGCTGGGCTTGCTGCTCGGGAGTGAGCTGCTTGCCGCCTTCCTTCTTCTTGTCCTGGCCTGCGTCGGCCAGCGCTCCCGCGGGAGGCAGACCGGGCGTTGGGGCCGTGGGAACGCCGGGCGCGGCCCCCACATTGGGAGCTGCGGTGGCGCCCAGGACGGGCGCTGCCGCTGCCAATCCGCCTCCCAGGGCCAGTCCGCCGCCGACACCGCCGCCACGCCGTCCACCGGTTGAGGTCGGCTGGCCCGGATCGTCGCCCCGCAGAGCGAAAACCTCGTCGGACAGCGAGCGCAGCTGGTCTTCGGCGGCCAGCCGCACCTCGCTGGCACCACCCTGGCCCGCCTTGCCCTGGTTGGGGTTGGCCTGCTGCTGACGATTGGCGTTGTTGGCCTGATTCTTGCGCTGCTGCTGGGCCTGCTGATTGCGGCGCTCCTGAGCCTTCTTCTTGTCCTCCTCGGCCTTCTTGTCTTTGTCTCCGGCCTTCTTATCCTTGTCCTCGGCCTTCTTATCCTTGTCCTCAGCCTTCTTATCCTTGTCCTCAGCCTTCTTGTCCCTGTCCTCGGCCTTCTTGTCCCTGTCCTCGGCCTTCTTGTCCTCAGTGCGCTGGCCATCGCCGGGCTTCTTCTCGTCGCCCTGGCCCTGAGCGCGGGTCTCGCCCTGCCGCTCGCCAGCCCCAGTAGCAGCGGGCTTGCCATCGCCACCCTCGCCTGCCGGCTTCCCGGCCTGTGCATCGCCCGCGTTGCCAGCCCCCTCGCCAACCTTGCCAGCCGTCCCGGCGTTGCCGGCATCCTGGTTGCGTCCCTGGTCGGCCACCGGGGCCGCCTCAGCCGGAGGCGCTGCGGGCACGGGAGCTGCCAGCGAGGCCATCTGAATCTCGGGCGCCGGAGCCGCCGGTGCGGCTTGCGGCGCTTCCAACGTGGGCACCGAAGGTAGCGACGGCACATCGGGCACGCTGACGTTCATATCCACGCTGGGAATGTCCACGGCTCCACCAGCATCGCCGCCACCGCCCACCGGGCCGGTGCTCACGTTGCCACCGCCGCCACCAGCCGTGATGCCACCGCCGCCGCCCGCCGTCACGCCGCCGCCGCCAGCCGTGATGCCACCGCCGC